>DATKPS010000065.1:0-26522 GCA_035524015.1 Candidatus Sulfotelmatobacter sp. | reverse complement strand
TGCGGAATCATCCTTCGCCGGTCGCTGGATCGCCTGGAAGTGGAAGTGGCGCTGCCGGGAACCGAACCGCCGTCCACAGAGAAGCCATCCTGGGAAGGCATCGACGAGGTGCACTGCGAATCGCGCGATCAAGCGGCGATTCTGCGCCTTACCAAATTCGTTCCCGCAAATCCCCCCGCAGACTAAAAGGAAAAGGCGCCAACTCGTGGCCGGGTGCCGGGTGCGCTCTGCTCGAATTGTGAGCATGGGTCTTGGGTTTGCGTCTTGGCCGCACACTACATCTTGAACGCGAAGGTATTCCTCTTAATCAATGAGGTCATCTGATCGTCGCTCACCGTCAGCGCCACCGACACGCGGTCTCCCGAAGGTGACACATTGGCCTGATCCAACAACTGCGCCAGGTCCGGGTTGGTCTTGCTGGCTTCGTACTTCTGGTACAGCAACCCCGCCTGCATCAGTTGACTGAGCGTGTTCGCGTCCCCGGTCGATCCGCAAACGGCCTGGAACTTTGCATCTACCCCGCCGCTCGGATTCGCGGTGATGATCATCGCCTGCAGTCTCTGCACCAACGCTACGGCGTCCGGAAACTGTTGTACTTGCGGAGCGAGTTGGCTCATCGCCAGCCGCGTGTACGCCGGGTTCAGCACCGCCCAAACCACGCTGGAGCCGTTCACCTCGTTAATCAGGCTATACATCTGCTCGTTGCGCATCAGCCCGTCTTCCTTGCCCATGTGAATATCCAGCAGCTTTTCCAAAAGCGGCTTGTGGCCGAATACCGCCTGGGAAGGATTCAAAAAGAAGAAGTAAAGATCGTCCGCGCCGGCGCCCGACCCGAAGGCAAATAGCGTAAAGTTATCGATCTTCGTGAGCGAAAGATTCTGCTGCTTAAAATAGGCCTCGGTGGTCTCCGGGTTGTAATTTCCCATGGCGATGCCAATGGTCATTTCGCTCGAGGGAACGCCCGTGTTCACCCCTTTTTCATCAGTCATGGACTGCGACACCAGGCCCCACACCAGTTCGTCTACTTGACTATTGGGGTCTACTCCCGCCGACGCCAGAAACTTTTCGAATTGTTTGAAGCGGTCCGGCAATATCTGCTCGCGCAGGGCAGGGAACCACTTTTCGCCGCGCGCTGACTTCAGGTCCACATAGCCGACTTCCCCGGTGTTCTTAGGAAAAAGCGCCAGCGTGTCCGCACTGACTCCACCCGCCTTCGCCGGACCAGCCGCGAACGCTGCAAGTACGAACAGCGCACAGACCGCCAGAATTCTCTTCGAAACCATCCTGATCCTCATTGCTTGCTCCTTGTGCTCGGCTGGGGAACGAAACACTATTTTACGACAGCGTTCTGGCGCTAACCTAACCGGTTGCGCAGTTCGGCAACCTTGCCCCGCATCGTTTCGACGTAAGCCGCGTCTTTTAAGCCATCCAGATTGATTTCCACGTTGGCCAGGGCACCTTTTGCTGCCGCTATTGCCATTAGACGCGCCACCTGCAAATCTGATTTCATAGATGCGGCGGCAATCCCCTCCAGTTGTAACAACCGACCCTGGAGCTGCGCGGCCTTCTCCGCCACCTGCAGAGGCACTTCGGCCGCCCCCTTGGTCGCCGCCTGAATGGCACGCTCCCGCTGGGCGGTTTCTTCCGGATTGGCTTGGGGTAGTTTGAAAGCCACCATCACCGCATCGTAGGACGCGGCATCGCGGTCGATCGCGTCGGTTAACGCATCCGCTGTTCGGCGCAGCTCCTCCAGCATTTCCGAAAGCTTATCAACGTGCAGTATCTGCGACTTTTTCTTGCGCGAGAGGCCCGCCACCATTTGCCCTAGCGCTGCCGCTAACGCCCCTACGTATGCGGAAACACTTCCACCGCCCGGAGTGGCCGTCGGGGCGGCAACGGCTTCGAGGAACGGCCGCGCCACACTGGCGAACTTTCCTTCTTTTGCTGCGATGGGCGCCCCCGTCAGTACCGCTTGCAGCTTGTTTTCGAACACCTGCGACGGCGAGAAATTCTCTAGTTGCAGGAAGTAATCCGCCGCCATCTCCATTGCTTTTTTCGGTATCAGCCCTACAATCTCGCTGCCTACCGGCATCGCCCCGTACCGCTCTGCTTCGCGCTTCACCATGGCATACACGCGGTGCATCGGTGTTTGCTCAAAATCGGTTAAATTGATCGACACCTGCGCCAGGTTCCGCGCCTTCAGCTCCACGCCCATGGACTTCACGTAGCGCAACCCCCCGCTGGAAAAGCGAATGGCCCTGGCGATTTTGTTGGCGATGCTTACGTCGGAGGTGTTCAGATTCACGTTATAAGCGATGAGGAACTTCCGCGCCCCTACTACCGTGACCCCGGCCGTCGGGTGCAGTTTGGGTTCGCCCACATCGGGCTGCCGGTCGTGATTCTTCTTCAATTCTTCGCGCAGTCCCTCAAACTGCCCTTTGCGCACATTCTCCAGATTGACGCGGTCCGGGCGCGTCGCTGCGGCCTCATAAAAGAAAATCGGAATGCGGTACCTTTTCCAGATTTCGTTTCCCACGCGCCGCGCCAGCGCCACGCAATCTTCCAGGGTCACCCCTTCGATCGGGATGAAGGGCACAACGTCGGTCGCTCCCACGCGCGGGTGCGCTCCCTTGTGCATGGTCATGTCAATCAAATCGAGAGCTTTGCCGGCCCCCAGAATGGCCGCCTCGCCCACGGCATCCGGCTCGCCTGCCAGCGTAATCACCGACCGGTTGTGATCGCCGTCCGACTCCCGGTCCAGCACGTACACTCCGGGTACGCTGCTCATGGCATTCACAATGGCGTCGACTTTTGCCGGGTCGCGCCCTTCGGAAAAATTCGGTACACACTCGATCAATCGGTTCATGTTCGTCGTTTCCGTGTATTTACCTGGATTTGAATACTCGCCCAGAACTCTTTAGCTAACGCGACACCGGTTATCCCGCACCGCTCTGCTGGCTGTTCAATCCCGCACGTAGATAATCTCGCCCTTCTTCATGGTCATCCAGCAGCGCTGCATTCCAAAATAATAGGGAATTTCGCGGTAATCCTCCACCTCGAACACCGCTAAATCCGCTTGTTTGCCGGGTTCCAGCGAGCCCAAGTGTTTCTCGCGTTTCAGCGCATACGCGGCGTTGATGGTCGCGGCCACGATGGCTTCCGCGGGGGTCATGCGCAATTCCGAACAGGCCAAGGACAGAATCATGGGCATGCTTACCGTGGGGCTGGTTCCCGGATTGTAGTCGGTCGCCAACGCCACCACTGCCCCGGCCTCAATCAGTTTGCGCGCCGGCGCGTAGTCCTGCCATCCCAGGTAGAAATCACAGCCCGGAAGCAACGTCGCCACGGTTTTCGATTTTGCCAGTGCGCGAATGTCGGCGGCATTCACTTGTTCCAGATGGTCGCAGCTGGCAGCCCCCAGTGCAACGCCGAGTTGCGTGGCGCCCGTCCGGCTTAATTGCTCAGCGTGTAGACGCGGCGCGAGCCCGTGCTCCTGTGCTTCACTCAGTATTCGCTGTGCTTGTGCGCGGGTGAATGCCCCCCGGTCGCAAAACACGTCGCAAAATTCCGCCAATCCCTCGTTCACTATTTCCGGCAGCATCTGCTCGAGCAGTAGTGCGATGTAGCGTTCCGCACCATCCAGCTTGCCGCGAAACTCTGCCGGAACAACATGTGCCCCCAGGAACGTCGACACGATTTCCAGCGGCTGTTCACGTTGCAAGTCCTGGTGCAGCCGCAAAATCTTCAACTCGCTGGCGACATCCAGGCCATAGCCGCTCTTAGCTTCCACCGTCGTCGTGCCATGCGACGCAAATTCTTCCAGGGCTACTCGTGCGCGCGCCTTTAACGCCTCGGCCGTAGCGGCACGCAACTTCTTCACGGAATTGAGAATCCCGCCGCCCTTTCGCGCGATCTCCTCATAGCTCGCTCCCTGAATCTTCAGTTCGTACTCTTCGGCGCGGTTGGCCGCATGAACCAGGTGGGTATGCGAATCCACAAAACCGGGCAACACCGCGCGCCCGCCCACGTCCAGTTTCTCTGCTTGTCGCGCTTCTTTGTGAGCCTCGATCTGTGCGCGCGGGCCCACGGCCGCGATTCGTCCATCGCGCACCAGAACTGCGCCATCCGCAAGCACGCCAAGTTTGGAAAGGGAATCACCGCGCCGGGGAGCGCCTCCCCGCAGCGTCAGCAACTGCGAAGCGCCTGTAATGAGCAAATTTTCGGTCAAAGTTTTGCTGTTGCGTCTCCGCGAGCGCGAAACCTACGCGCCTACGCCTACTCCTTGATACGCCGGCACAAATACATCCCTCACAAAAGTCTCAAGAGAGGTTGCCGTGGTATTTTCCGGCGAGCGTGGCTCCATCGCTACCACAATTCCGTTGTTGATCCCTTCGAACATCTCGATGAAGTAGGCCGCGGTCTTCGGCGGTGTCCCCATCTGGGTCAACACTTGTTGCACTTGTTCGTACGGGAACTGTGCGTATCTCAGGTCCGCCCTGTTCAGCGCCTTCCCAATAATCCCGGTTACTTCGTTCATGGTCAGGTCGCGTTCACCGAGCAGTTCCTGCGTGGTCTTGCCGTTGAAATCCAAGTTCAATAAACGTTCCGCGGCATAAGCCCCGATATCCCGCGTGGCGATCATGGGAATCGGCAGGTCGCCTTTCAAGGCGCCACCGAACAATCCCATCATCTGGATCATGCCGATGGCCGCCAGGTGATTTTCGAAAAAGTACGCTGCCCGCAAATGTAGAACGTTCAGCTTTTCCACGCCGTTGAGTTTCAACTCCGAGCGGTGCAGTCCGCCGATCGGCCCGGTGCCGGCTGGCGCCTGGGCTCCGTAGCTGCTCAGGTTCACTGCGTAGTGCACTCCGGCATTTCGTACCGCGGCAGAAATGGCGTCGCTCTCGCGTTCCTGATCGGCTTGGTAGTCCTGCGACTGCAGTCCCGGCGGGATCATCAGGAACACCGCCCGAGCATCCTGGAAGGCTCGCGTCAGCGCTTCCGTATCGGTAACATCCGCGATGAACGCTTCCGCTCCCTTTTGCGCCAAAGCCTGGAGTCGCGCCGTGCTGCGCCCGACGGCTCGTACCTTCTCGCCCTTTTCCAGCAGTTTTTTAGTGATGACCGAGCCGATATGGCCCGTCGCTCCCAATACCGTATACATGTCTGCTCCTCGACCGGTTTCCCGATTCCTCAGCTCCACAATCGCCTTTGGCGTTTGCACCGGCGCCGAAGGTTATTGCTCTAGAGCATCGGGATCTTTACGCCTGTCTTCTTTGCAAATTCGATCGCTTCCGGATAGCCCGCGTCGGCGTGGCGCGCAACGCCCATGCCCGGGTCGTTCGTCAGCACTCGTTCGATGCGTTTAGCCATCTCTTTGGTGCCATCCGCGCAGGTCACCTGACCGGCGTGTTGCGCGTACCCGATGCCCACGCCCCCACCATTATGAATGGAGACCCAGGAAGCGCCGCTGGCGGTGTTCACCAGAGCATTTAAAAGTGCCCAATCGGCTACCGCGTCCGATCCATCCTTCATCGCCTCGGTTTCCCGGTAGGGAGAGGCTACGGAACCGCAATCGAGATGGTCGCGGCCCATGACGATGGGGGCCTTCAACTCGCCCTTGGCCACCAGATCATTGATGGCCAGTCCGAATTTGTCTCGCTCGCCATAACCCAGCCAGCAAATCCGCGAAGGCAAACCTTGGAACTTCACTCTTTTGCTGGCCAAGTGGATCCAGCGCTTCAGGTGCTCATTCTGGGGGAACATCTCTAACACTAACCGGTCGGTTCGCGCAATATCCGAAGCTTCGCCGGAAAGCGCCGCCCACCGGAATGGCCCTTTTCCCTCGCAGAACAAAGGACGAATGTACGCGGGCACAAATCCTGGAAAGTCGTACGCCTTCTTTATCCCGCCTTCAAACGCAAACGTTCGAATATTGTTGCCGTAATCGAACGTCACCGAACCCAGCTTTTGCAAATCCAGCATGCCTTGCACGTGCTCGGCTATCGCGGCAATCGCGCGCTTCCGATACTCCTGTGGATCTTTCTTCCGCAGCGCTACGGCCTCTTCCAGCGTCATGCCATTCGGCACATACCCGTTGATCGGATCATGTGCGCTGGTCTGGTCCGTCAAGACATCGGGAACGATCCCGCGTTTCGCCAATTCTGGAATCAGGTCCGCACAATTGCCGACCAGCCCCACGGATGTGGCTTCGCCTTTCCGCACGGCGTTCTTCAAGATGCGCAGCGCTTCATCCAGCGACGTAACCATCACGTCGCAATAGCCCGTCTTTACCCGCTTTTTGATCCGTTCCGGGTCCACATCAATGCCCAGAAATGCCGCGCCATTCATCGTAGCCGCCAGCGGCTGCGCTCCCCCCATGCCGCCCATGCCGCCAGTCACCACCAGCTTTCCGCTCAGGTCACCGCCAAAATGCTGGCGCGCCGCCGCCGCAAAGGTTTCATACGTGCCCTGCAAGATCCCCTGTGTGCCGATGTAAATCCAACTTCCCGCGGTCATTTGGCCAAACATCATCAAGCCCGCGCGATCCAACTCGTTGAACTTCTCCCAATTGTTCCAGTGGCCCACCAGGTTGGAGTTGCACAGCAGCACCCGCGGGGCGTATTCGTGCGTCCGGAATACCGCGACGGGCTTACCCGACTGCACCAGTAGCGTTTCGTCGCCTTCCAGGGCCCGCAGCGACTTCACAATCGCATGAAAACAATCCCAGTTGCGCGCCGCCTTGCCCGTCCCTCCATAAACCACCAGGTCGTCCGGCCGTTCGCCGACTTCCGGATCAAGGTTGTTCAGGAGCATCCGCAATGCCGCTTCTTGTGCCCAGCCCTTACAGGAAAGAATTGTTCCCCGGGGGGCCCGGAAAGGCCCGCGGGTTGTTGCCGGATCGTTCACAGCAGGTAAAGTTGCGCCCATGACCTTCATCCTCTGGGCCTATCTTAACGCAGCTTCGTTCTATGGGATAATGACCACTATCACCAGGGAATTGGTCCAGGAGGCCCCGTTGCACCCATTTTCCTTCTAGGGTACATTCAAAAATCGCATGAGCTATATCTCACTTCCTGCCGCGCTGCTTCGCGCCATTGACCAGCACCCTACTCCCCGTGCCCAGATGTTTCGCGCCAAGGAGCGCTGGGAAGCCATCTCCTCCCAGGAACTGCTTCGCCGCATCGCCGGGCTTGCGGACTCGTTGGTCGAACTCGGTGTGAAGCCGGGCGACCGTGTGGGCCTGTTCGCTCCCAACTGCCCTGAATGGCATACCGCGGATTTCGCCATCAATGGCTCGGGAGCGGTGACCGTGCCGATCTACTTCAACGAATCCCCGGACCGCATGATTTACATCCTCAACCATTGTGGAGCGCAGGTCCTGTTCATCGCCGGGGTGCGCCAGTTGGAGAAATTTCTGCAAGCGCGGGAACAGCTCACTCAGATTCAGCAAGTGATCGTTGCCAATGCCGGCGACGCTATGCCCTCGGAATACCTGCGCTATGAAACCCTGATCGCATCTGCCGGTCCGTCGGAAATCGCCGGCTATCGCAACCTTGTTGCTGCGGTAAAGCCGGATCAACTGGCCTCCATCATTTACACCTCCGGGACCACCGGCGAGCCCAAAGGGGTAATGCTCACGCATGCCAATTTCAGCTCCAATGTGGCCGACTCCTGCGAGAACATCGTTCTTCGCCCGGAAGAGGATGTAGCCGTTTCGTTTCTTCCTTTGGCCCACGTTTATGGGCGCATGCTCGACTACCTTTATCTGTTTCAGGGCTGTCCCATCGCTTACGTCGAGGTGGTGGAAAATGTCGCGCAAGCCCTGCTCGAGGTGCATCCGACCATCTTGGCTGCGGTGCCGCGCTTCTTCGAGAAAATCTATGCGCGTTTGATGGAACAAGGCAGCAAGACCAGCGGCCTGAAGCGCAAGATCTTCAATTTCGCGATGCAAACTGCACGCGACTCCGCGGCCTGGCGCTGCGGCGAAAAATCCGCCAGTTTGCCCATCAAATTGAAGTGGGCCTTGGCGGACCGTCTGGTTTTCTCCAAAATTCGCGCGGGCACTGGTGGACGTTTGCGCCTGGTGCTTTCGGGCGGCGCGCCACTTTCGAAATCACTGGGCGAATTCTTCTGGGCCATCGGCATCCCCATCTATCAGGGCTACGGCTTGACCGAAACTTCCCCGGTGCTGACCAACAATTACCCGCACAACCGCGTCGGCAGTTCCGGTCGCCCCATTGCCAACGTCCAGATTCGTATCGCCGACGATGGAGAGATTCTCGCCAAGGGTCCCTGTGTCATGCAGGGTTATTACCGCTCGCCGGAAGCTACTCACGAAGTTCTTTCCGAAGATGGTTGGTTCAGAACCGGCGATATCGGCTATCTCGACAAGGACAATTATCTTTTCATCACCGATCGCAAGAAAGACCTGCTGAAAACCGCCGCCGGAAAATTCGTTGCGCCCCAGCCCATTGAAAATTGCCTGAAAACCAGTCCGTACATCCTCAACGCCATGATCGTCGGGGATCAGCGCAAGTTCGTCGTCGCACTCATCGTTGTCAATTGCTCTACCCTCGGTGCCAAGCTTGCCGAAGAAGGCCTGACGTTTTCCTCCAATGCGGAAATGGCGGCTCACCCGCAGACTTACGCGCTCGTGGAAAGGGAAGTCGCTCGTCTTACTTGCCACCTCGCGCAGTATGAAACCATCAAGCGCTTTGCCTTGTTGCCCGACGACTTCACCTTCGATAGTGGCGCACTTACCTTTACCATGAAGCTCAAGCGCCGCGTCGTCGAAAAGCAATACCACGAACTCATCGACAAGCTGTATTCCGACGTGATCGAACCCCGTCCCATTCTTCACGATTGACTCGTTGTCCTCCTCTTGGTCCCAGCACGCGGGAGGGCTACAATTTCTTTGGAGAAGCCCATGTCAGATCATCTGGTCATTGCAGGTCGTGCCTTTCAATCACGTCTCATCGTTGGAACAGGGAAGTACCGCAGCTTTCCGGAAATGGCTCGCGCTCACGCCGCGTCCGGAGCGGATATGGTCACCGTAGCGGTTCGCCGTGTGAACCTCACCGATAAATCCAAGGAATCGCTCCTGGATTTCATCAATCGCGAAAAAATCTTCATTCTCCCGAATACTGCCGCTTGTTACACCGCCGACGAAGCCATCCGCACCGCGCGTCTCGCCCGCGAAGTCGGCCTTTCGAATTGGATCAAGCTGGAAGTCATTGGCGATCAGCAGACGCTGTTCCCGGACACGGAACAGCTCGTCGAAGCCACCAAAGTTCTGGTGAAGGAAGGTTTCGTGGTGTTGCCCTACAGCAACGATGATCTCATTGCCGCGCGCAAGCTGATCGATGCGGGCGCCGCCGCGGTCATGCCTCTGGCCGCCCCGATCGGTTCCGGGCTTGGCATTCAAAACCCCGCGAATCTACGCATCCTGCGCGAGCGCATCACGGAAGTGCCTATGATCGTCGACGCGGGTGTTGGCACTGCCTCCGACGCCGCCGTCGCCATGGAACTGGGAGCCGATGGCGTGCTCATGAACACAGCCATCGCCGAAGCCGCCGATGCTGTGCTCATGGCCGAAGCGATGCGTGATGCCGTGGTCGCCGGCCGCAAAGCGTTTCTGGCTGGGCGCATGCCGAAGCGATTGTATGCTTCCGCATCGTCGCCGCTCGCGGGCGTGGTGCGCTGAACGCTGAACCTCACTTCGCAGCATGCCCGACCTTTGATTAGAAGTTGTCATCCTGAGCCAGCGCGGTTTGCGGGCGAAGGATCTCACCGTGCAGTTTTTTGCTTGGTGGCCGCGGCAAGCGCAGTGTGGATCGCTTGAGATCCTTCGCTGCGGTCAGGATGACCGGTGTCATGTAGTCACTGAGGTTAGTCCACGGTTGCGGTGAGAAATGCACACTAAATCCTTGGCGCGTACCGCCGCGGCTACGGTTTGCATCCAAAAAATACGCTTCCATCGCCTGTTGTTGTGGAGAATTGTCTTTGTCCACTCAGAAGAACGCGCGCGTGTTGATCACTGCCAAGGGCGGTCCCGAAGTTCTGAAGCTCGTGGAAGAGGATTTGCCTCAGCCTTCTTCGGACCAGGTGCGCGTTAAAGTTCTCGCCGCCGGCGTGGCCTTCGCTGATATTCTGATGCGCCACGGACTTTATCCCGGACAGCCACCGTTTCCGTTTGCGCCTGGCTACGATATCGTTGGCGACATCGATGCCGTCGGCGAACGCGTTGAGAATTTTCGTGTGGGGCAGCGCGTTGCCGCCCTGATCATGACCGGCGGCTACAGCCAATTCAGTGTTGTTCCTGCGATCCACCTGGTTCCGGTTCCAGATGGCCTGGATCCCGCCGAAGCCGTCGCGCTGGTTCTGAATTACGTCACCGCCTATCAGATGATGCATCGCGTTGCGCAACTGCGCCCCGGCCAAAGCATGCTGGTGCACAGTGCTGCCGGAGGCGTGGGTACGGCTGCGTTGCAACTCGGAAAAGTGATTGGCCTCACGATGTTTGGCACAGCCAGCAAATCGAAACACGAGCTTGTATCTGGATTGGGCGCGGTTCCGATCGACTATCGCAGTGAAAACTTTGTGGACCGGATTCACCAACTCGCGCCCGGCGGTGTCGATTGTGTTCTTGATCCCATCGGCGGACCGCAATGGTGGGATTCTTATCGCTGTCTGAAGCGCGGCGGAACTTTGGTCTGCTATGGAGTGCAAGCGGCCGTCTCGAAAGGGCAGTTGACTGCTGGCGCTGGCTTTGCGTTGCTTGGACTGATGAAGCTTCTGCCGGACGGAAAGAAGGCCACGTGGTACAACGTCAAGAGCCTTAGAGACCAACATCCCGAGCAGTTTCGCGAAGATCTTTCGAAGCTCTTCGAACTGTTGTCCACGCGCCAGATTGAGCCGGTAATTGCCGGCAGGTTTCCCCTGAACGAAGCGGCCCGCGCCAATGCCATGCTCGAAACCGCCCAGCTCACCGGCAAACTGGTGCTACTCCCGCGGGCGTAAAAACCGCGAAATCTGGTGCTTTGACTGCGGCTGGGCCTCTCGGTTTTTTGAGCTGTTTTGATTAACCACTGCGGTCATTTCTTGTCCGGCCGTTACAAGGTTGGTGACTGCCGCACCCAGTTTTCCATCCTTAATCCCGACACGCGTCGGAACTCCTTCTCATTATTTGTGACCAGGGTCAAGCCCGCGCTCATAGCATGCGCGGCAATCCAGAGATCATTGTTTCCAATCATTCGACCAGTTCGTTCCAGGTCTGCCCGGATCGCCCCATAGATGCCCCCGGCTTCCTTGGGTAACGGGAGAACAGGAAGCCTGTTGACGATTCTTGCCAGCAGCTCTTTTGCGCTTGCTCGGGCAACTGCTTTTGACACTCCATACTCAAGTTCGCCATACGTAATGACAGAAATTACCGCCTCGCCCTGACGGAGCCTTTCAAAGACCCGCAATACCGACGGTGGCTGTGCCCTCCGTATGTATATAACCGTGTTGGCATCAATCAGAAAGCGGGCATCCATCATAGCCCTCTGCGTCTTTGAGGTTTGTCCTTCTTCTTGCGGATGCCCAAAACTTCCTTGGGCAAGCGCGCGATGAGATGAAAGGCTTCTGCCATTCCGCCGGTGGGTTCGCGGAGAATGATTTCGTTGCCTCGGCGCTCGATTTCCAGTTCCTTGGCCTTCACGCGAAACTGCTTAGGCAGGCGTACCGCCTGGCTGTTTCCAGATTTGAAAACCCGTGCCGTCGTCATTGTTTTACGCCTCCAGTAGTGTATATACATAGTGTATATACAAGGTGAAATGGCGTCAACGTGACCGGTGCCTGGCTCAGAGGGTTTTGCCGTGGTAGCGCCCGGCCGGTTCGAACAACGACAGAATATTCGTCATGCTGAACAGATCCCGAATCTGCTGGCTGGCGTTCACCAATTCTACCCGGCACCCTCGGGTCCTCGCCGAAACGTATAGTCCCACAATCGCGCCCAATCCGGAACTGTCCATGTGCGGCACTTCCTTTAAATCAATCACCACGCGCTTGTACTTCGCAAAGCCTGCCCGCACCGCCTCTTTCAGCGCTCCGGTGTTCTCGAACGTTAACCGGCCGTGACATTCCGCCACCAGCGCCGCTTCAGCGTCATAACAGTGCACTCGAAATCCCCGCGTCGAACCGCTCGCTAGATCCGTCATCCTGCCCCCTCGCAAACCGGCGTGCCTGCCTGTCTTATCGCACTTGGCACGCTTTTGCCACAATTTCGCGCTTCGCCATCCCCGCCCAAGCTACACTGGGGCTGTGCAACGCAAGATCTTTTGGATGTCCTTTGGCTGCATCGGCCTGATTGCCGATCTGATCCTGCCGTTTTGGTGGGCTCTTGGCGCCACCATCCCGATTCTCGCCTTCAGTTGGTGGCTTGCCTATCGCAGCGAGTGGTTCAACTAATTCTTTCTATTGGCACGCAAATCAGGTATCACAGCGTCCGAAACAGAAAATGCCACACAGAATCCACGGCGCCGTGCACCAGCGCCGACCCGAAAATCGATCCAGTCTTCCGCCACGTCCAGCCATAAAACAAGCCTGCAATCGTCGCCAAAATCACATAACGCCAGTTCGGAAACCCCAGATTGGTGATGTGCGACAGGCCGAACAGCACCGAAGCCGTCCACCATCCTGCAAACTCGCTTTTCGAAGCCCTCGCCAAAAAGTTTTGCAGCAAGCCTCGGAACAATAATTCCTCCGGCCATGCCGTGAACATCAAAATCGCCAGGGAGATCCCCGCGTAATCCCCCAAATGGCTCCATTGCGGTCCCCAGCGAATGAAATGGATCGCGGTACCCAGCGGAATCGCAATACACGCGAACGCCAGGAAACTCCCGGCCACATACAAGGTCCAGTTCTTTCCCCAGCCAATCGAATATCCGATGCCCTTCGCGCGCCGGATCAGCAGAAACGATGCCAGCGCCACATCCACCGCTACCACCGACGTCAGCACGTGCGACAATTTCCCCGCGGGGTACGGCCACATCCAGGCCCGCGGCCCGAATTTCACGAATACCCAAATCCCTACGACGCTCACGAAATCTTGCCAAACGCCGGGGGCGGCAGTGCCCGCCCATACTGCCAGCGCCATCGGCACAAATATTAATCCGGCCATTTCCGCAACCCGCGTCCATAGCAGCGCCGACGTGCCCATCAGGTAGCCAATGTAGCTCAGCAGCAAACACACACCCAAGAGCACTCCGCTCGCCGCTCCGAGCTTGGCGGTGAGCCTTTCCGCCACGCCCTTCGCCGCAAGCAACAACATCACCAGCAGCACGAACGCAAAACAGGCACAGGTTGCCGCAAATGCCCGCCCACCGTAGCCTTGCGAAGTGGCGAACAGTGTGCCTCCGACGCAAAACAGCGCCCAGAACCCCAAAACCGACCATGCGCTCAGTTGTTTCATCTGCCTTTTTAGGCCTTGCGCCTCGACTCCCCTTACTTATATTTGCACATTCCGAGCGAACTCCCCGGCACAGGCTTGCGCAGAACCATTAAACTATCTGTGAGTGCCGCCTTGAAACGACTTGCCTACATCGACTGGATGCGTGGTCTGGCGTGCTTACTGATGTTCCAGACGCACTGCTACGATTCCTGGCTGCGCCCCGATCTCCACCAGACTCAACTCTACGGCCTCTCGCAGCTTGGCGGAACTCTTCCTGCCCCACTCTTCATTTTTCTTGCTGGAGTTTCCTTTGCCCTGGTCACCGAAAAACTCCGCGAGAAGGGCATGGCCCGCAATCAAATCGCGATCCAGACCATCCGCCGCGGCTCGGAAATTTTCGCTCTCGGGATTCTTTTTCGCCTGCAAGAATATCTTCTTGGCTTCAAGTGGGTTCCTTGGACCGATCTCCTGCGCGTCGATATTCTCAATACTCTCGGCGTGTCCATGATGCTCATGGGCGTGCTCTGCTGGTTCACCGCCGCTCCCACCGTTTCCGCGGCGCGCTCGCGTGGTATCCTCTGCTCCTTCGCCGCTGCCGCCATGATTGCCCTGGTCACTCCGCCTCTATGGACCAATTGGCGTCCCACTTTTCTGCCGTGGCCTCTGCAAACTTATATCAATGGTGTCCACACCTACCCGGAACCCCAGCATTGGCTGTTCCCCATTTTTCCCTGGTGTGCTTTTGCCTTCGCTGGCTTGGCGATTGGCTTTTTGGTTTTCAGCGAGTTTGCCCAGAAGCGCGAATCGCTGTTCTTCATTTTGCTCAGCCTCGCTGGCGTCGCTGCGATACTGCTTTCCATGCTCTTCGATTCGCTACCCATTCACCTTTACGCTGTTTACGACTATTGGCACTCCAGTCCGAATTTCGTGCTCGCGCGCTGCGGCGTTCTCCTGATTATCCTTTCCCTGATTTATTCCTGGTGCAAGTGGGGATGGGCGCAGAAGGGCTTCAGTCCAGCGATTCAACTGGGCCAAACCTCACTGCTGGTTTATTGGGTTCACATTGAGTTCGTCTACGGGCGTTTTTCGATCCTGCCCAAGCGGAGCTGCTCGATTCCCAAAGCAACGGCGGGATTAGCCATAATTTTCCTGGCTATGCTGGCTTTGTCGATTGTGCGGACGCGCTACAAGAACGCCAAGGTCAAGGCTTCGCCGGCCCCGGTGGCTCCGGTTGCTCCGGAGCCGGCAACTTAATAATAATTTCTCCCGGCTGTGCCAGTCCCAATTCTTCGCGGGCAATTTTGCGGATGGTCTGCGGATCCGACTTCAAGTCCTGAACGTCCTGCTCCAGCAGCGTATTCTCTTTGTTCAACCTATCGAGCGTACGACTGACCTTCTGTATTTCCTGCTCCTTGCGGCGCATCGCCAGGAATCCATGGGTGCCGAATACATCGTGCACCAGCAGCACTACGACAAAAATCACCAGTACCAGGCGCCCGTAAGCACGCCAGAATTTTTCCGGTAGTTCTTTCCAATGAATTGTCATTCGCCGTTCAATATCCACTCAGCAGCTTGGCGGCTAGCTCCTGGGCTTCCCCGCTTTCCTTGGCATGAAAACATCTGCCTCTGCATTGTGCTTTATCTGTCACGCCCGCAACATAAATTTTCTCTTCGCAAGTGTCCAACAGTCCACGGCCATCCATCCGTCGCATTTGCCTTCTGTTCGTCAGCACCACCGTTTAGCCAAGATGGTCGCATCTTTGTTCTGCACCACGTATGATATACGGCGCATTGCGCGATCATTCCAAGAACAAACCTCCGGGGGGCGCATGACCCGATGCATTGTGGCGTTCGGTTTGCTCGCAGGCTTGGGTTTTGGCGCCTGCAACGCCCACACTTCTTTGCCTGTATCGCTGAAGGAGCCGGCCTCTCCATCGACCCAGTCCACCCTCCCTCCTGCACCCGACCCGGCGTCCATGGGCGGTTTTGACGGCGCCCGAGCCTACGAGCATGTTCGCCAGCTTGTGGCCTTCGGCCCGCGCCCTTCTGGCTCGGAAGCACTTCATCGCGCCCAAGCGTATATCGTGTCGCAATTGAAGAGTTACGGCTGCCCAGTAGAGGAACACGATTTTCACGGTTCTACGGATTTGGGCGAAGTCGCCATGAAGAACATCATCGTGAAAATTCCTGGCAGCGGTCCCAACATTGTTATGTTCGCGACGCATTACGACACGGTGGCCATCCCTAATTTCGTCGGCGCGGACGACGGCGGCTCCGGCTCCGGTACAATGCTTGAGCTGGCTCGCCTGCTATGTTCCCGCAAAGGCGCCTTGAATGTTTGGATTGTTTTTTTCGATGGCGAGGAAGCCCAAGGGCAATGGACCAATCGCGAGAGCGTCCAGTGGACCGCCACGGACAGCACCTATGGGAGCCGCGAAATGGCCGCCAGCATGGCGATTTCCGGGGAGCTGAAGCATCTCAAGGCCATGATTCTGGCGGATATGATCGGCCCTGCCGATCTGCGCATTAAACGCGATACCAACTCCACTCCTTGGCTCGTGAATCTTATTTGGGACACCGCGGCGAGCCTGGGCTACGGCAAAATCTTCATCAATGAGCCTTATGACGTTGGCGGAGATGATCACTTTTCCTTCCTTCACCGCGGCATCGCCGCCTGCGACATCATCGACTTCGATGTCCAGACGACCTACTGGCACACGCCCGAAGACACATTGGACAAGGTCGCTCCGCGCAGTCTGGCTATCGTTGGCTATGTTTTCTTGGAATCTCTCCCCGCGCTCGAACGAAAATTCCGCTAAACCCTGGCGGCAGTGCGCTACAGTCTAGAGCTTTTCTGATCCGGCAATAAATAGAGCGCCTTAAGGGACGGCTTGGCCTGCGAATGCACCAAAGAGCGGAGTGCCCTGAAACCGATATGGTGGCAAGGTAGGCGTGGAGGACATCATGGAGGGAAACGCACCTCAGTTCGCCCATGTACTTCTTTTCGCTTGTCCGGTCTGCTCGCGGCCCTTGGCGACGGCCTGCAACAGTACTAAGCGCAACCTGGAAGAGGCCGACGGGCACTATTTTCGGACCTATTGCCACTGTGGCTGGAGCGGCGACGTGCTTGGCATGAAAGCGATCAAACACTGGGTACATGCATGGACGGAAAACGCACCCGTTGGGAAAGATGTTCCTGGATCGTGCGAGGGCGAAGCGGTGACGACCCGATAGCTTGAAGGAAATACCTGAAACAGTGTATTGGCGGGCCCGCACCTGCATCGCCATTCTCGTACGCGGGTGATCGCCTGTGCGAGTTGTCGTCGCTGATGACCATGCATTCATTCGTCAAGGCATTCGTGCGATGTTCGAGGCGAGGGGATGGACCGTGAGTGGAGAAGCTGCCGATGGTCAAGAGGCAATTGAGTTGGTGCAAAAATTAAGGCCAGTGCTGGTCGTGCTGGATATCAGCATGCCGGTTCTCAACGGTCTTCAAGCCGCTAAGGCCATCCGTGCCAGCGTGCCCTCGACCAAGATTATCGTCCTTTCCATGCACGATTCGCCCCACGCTCGCAAGGAAGCTCTCAAGGCCGGGGCTGATGGTTACGTGACCAAAACGGCAGAGCCCGCACTCTTGTTCCAAACCATTGAAAGTTTGCTGAAGCCGTAACATCTTGGCGCCCGTGCCGCCGTAGCTCGTTCGTGTCAGTGCACGTAATATCCACTCTTCGCCAAGATTACGTAATCGTGTCCCTTCTTCCCGTGCGCAGCACTGAGCCGAACATCCAGCTTGTGAGGCTTGCCGGTCGCTCCCGTGGCGTTGGTGTAATAACCCAAGGTATAGCGCGTCTTTATCCTTTTAATGAGCGCCTGGAATACTTGGTCGAGTTGCGCCACGTTGGGCACATCAAAAATTTCCCCGCCGGTCTGATCCGTCACGCGGTGAATGTTGACCAGCCCCGGCACCATGCTCGCGGCGATCAGCGTTCCCGGCGGATTGTAGCCGGGAATCTTCAGGTTATAGACCACCGCGTCGGCCGCGATCGTTTCCGTGACGATGTCGCGCGTGCCTTGTCCGCCGGCACTGGTGCCCACGTCGTCGCTGATCAAAATGATGACTCGGCGTCCTTTTGGCGGTGTGTTCAGCAGGTATTGCGCGGCCAGAAAAATGCCGTCATTGATGTTGGTCGCTCCACCTACTTGAAACCCGTTAATTTCCTTGCCTATCCCGGCCTTGTCCTTGGTGAACGGCACAACCAACTGCGCCTCCGTGGAAAACGTGAACAGCGCCACTTCATCCTCGGGCTTGAGCGCAGAAAGCGCCACGTTCGCGGCATCGCGCAAGGGTCCCAGAAATGGCCCGATCGAGTCGCTCAAGTCCAATACCAGCGCTACGTTCAGAGGAAGCTCGTCGCGGCTGAAGATATCGATTTTCTGCGGCACCCCATCTTCGCGCAGCTCAAAATCCTGTTGCTTCAATCCGTCCAGAATCTGGCCCGACTTGGTTTTCACCGTGGCGTCCAGCAGCACCAGGTTCACGTCCACGTGAATCACACCCGGTGCTGGTTGTTGCGACTGCTCTTGCGCGTAAGAAGTCCACGCCAGGAACAGCGCCACGGAAAGGAGCAAGGCGGCTCGCAAAGATGTTCGCGAAAAGGGGCACATTGCCAAGCCTCCATTATACTTGGCAACCTTCCCTGCGCCGCAAACCCCGAGTAGCAGAAAATTGCCTCATCAGGAGGTCGGGCTTCAGAGTCTGGGTGACAACATGTGGTTTTTCGTCAGGGCACGCCTTCACAGGCTACGGAAAAATTGTGCTTTTTAGGTGGCGGGGGCTTTCAGCCCCCGCGTGATTCGCTCAAAAATGACCTGGGCTTTAGCCCCTGAAGGCGCTTCGCCTGACTTTTTCCGCAACCTCTTCAGCCGCGCCGCAACCCGGGCGCCCTGAACGCGCTTCACTTTTACCGACCAGCGTTCGGATGATTGTGCCGCCATGCCCAGTATTCGCGCTGTTGTTCGTGGCTCAGCCGCGTATACTCGCGGTATTCATAGTGGCGTTCGGCCAGCCAGACGCGGTAGGCATGGTCCTCGGCGGGACCCCAGTAGTGGTAGTCGGAATAATAATCGTCGTAAACGCGCGTTCGCGCCGCGCATCCGCTGATCGCCAGCGGCGCAAGAAAACTACCAGCGAGCAAAATCGTAGCGAAGAACCGTTTTGCACGGACCATGGCACACTCTCCTTGATCTGGGTACTGATGCTTGCAACTAATCGCGCTGGGCTGCGCTTGACGAGTTGCACGCTGATCCACCGTGGCTGATCGCTGCCACCTGCTTGCTCATCGTGTCTCTACCGATAAAAACACCAGCGCACTGCGAAAGTTGCTGCGTGAGGACCCATGGGCGATGCCGGGCCAGCCGGGCAAGTTGCCCAATCCTGTAACTCCCCAACCTCAGAATTAACCTTGCGTAATATTTCCTGCGGTAACCTACTCAGACCCAACTTTCGTGCGAACCCTCCGGCCCAGCACGCACACCCACTAGGAGCTTTCATGCCAAGAGAGAAGAGCACGCCATTGCCGCAGCCGGTCTTCAACGAGGGCAATATCACGCCGGATCCGAAGCGCTTCAAAGTGAAACATCCTTCCGATAATCAGCAGTACAAAGCGATTGACAGCTTGCTGACCAAAGACGTAGTCACCTTCGAACAGTCGCGCGCGCAACCCGGCGATCTGTACACATTAGCCACGGCCCTCGGCCCGCACGGTCCAGAAATCATCCAGAGTATCCAGAAAGCTGGGAATATCGTGTTCCATTGTGTCGGCGACACCGGCGCATCCAGCGAAGGGAAGTACGGCGACGAGTTGCGGGTCTCCGACCAACTCACTGCCGATGCCCAGACCAGCCAGGCCGCCGACCGGCCCGCGTTTTTCTATCATCTCGGCGATGTGGTCTACAATTTTGGTGAATCGAAATACTACTACGACCAATTTTACGAGCCTTATCGCAACTATCCCGCTCCCATCTTCGCGATTCCCGGTAATCACGACTCCTTCCTCATTCCCGGCACCGCTCCTGCTGACGCGCCTCTTGCCATTTTCATGCGCAACTTCTGCGCGGCGGTCCCCACCATCACGCAAGAAGCCGCTTCGCTGCATCGCACCGCAATGACACAACCCGGCGTCTATTTTGCGCTCGACGCTCCTTTCGTTCGCATCATCGGCCTGTTCAGCAATGCCCTCGAAGATCCGGGCGTGATTTCCAGTGAAAACGGAAAATGGTCCGCGGTGCCGGATTACCAGTTGCAATTCCTGGCAGCCCAACTCCAACGCGCCAAAAAAGAAAAATATGCGGGAGCCCTACTGCTCGCCATGCATCACCCGCCATTCTGCTACCAGCCTGCGCCGAAAGCCGCGGGAACCGGTGGCGATCACGCCAGCAGCCCCAACATGCTTCGCCAGATCGACGCGGTATGCAAAGCCCAGGGCCTCTATCCCCACGCTGTGCTCTCCGGCCATGCGCACAACTATCAGCGCTTCACGCGAACCATGCAATTCGCCGGTAAGAACATTCAGGTGCCCTTCATCATCTGTGGCGATGGAGGCCACGACGTGCTCAAACTCGTCCAAGGAAAGAACGGCCAACCCGCGCAAGAGCCGCAGTTTGGCCGGAACGTAGACTACCTCGAGCCAACCAAGCCAGCGGTGCAGGCGCAAAGCCTTGTACTCAACCACTACGACGATCAGAATTTCGGCTATTTGCGTATTGCCGTCGACGACTCCACCCTGAGCATCGCCTTCCATCAAGTGGGGCAGGGAAACATCGCGCAATCCCGCGCGGACATCGTCAGCGTCGACCTGGCCAGTCGAACCGTCGTCGCCAGCTAAGGCCCCCGAAATTCCGGGTATAGAATCATTCTCCGAGAGGCTACAGATGAAGCAGGAGACGAAGTTTCGTGTCGTGCTTGTAACCTGCGCGACGCTCGAAGAGGCCCGCAAGATTGCCCGCGACGTTGTAGAGAAGCACCTAGCCGCGTGCGTGAATATTGTCACCCACGCGGTCGAATCCTTCTACGTCTGGGAAGGCAAGCTGGAAAACAGCAGTGAATACCTGCTGATGATGAAAACCACCGGGGAGCGTCTCGACGATCTGCAGAAGCAGGTCTTGGCCCTGCATTCCTACGACACGCCAGAATTCATCGTCCTGCCCATCACTTCGGGCTCCGACGCGTATCTGAAGTGGCTTGGCGAATCTGTTTGCGAAACCTAAATGTACAGCAGTGCCTGATCGAGGTCCGCGATGATGTCTTCCACATCCTCAATACCCACCGACAAGCGCACCAGGCTGTCGCTAATCCCAATGCGATCCCGCACCTCTTTCGGCATCGACGAATGCGTCATCTGGGCCGGCAACGAAATCAGCGATTCCACCCCTCCCAGGCTTTCCGCCAGCGTGCAGATTTTCACCTGATTCAAGAAGCGCCGCGCGGCCTCCTCCGAGCCTAAATCGAACGAAAGCATCGCGCCCGGACCTTTCTGCTGCTTCCGGGCGAGTTCATGCTGCGGGTGATGCACCAGCCCGGGATAAAACACTTTGCGCACTTTCGGATGCGCGTCCAGGTGGCGAGCCACCGCCAGACCGTTGGCATTATGCTGCAGCATACGCACCGCCAGCGTCTTGATTCCTCGCGACGTCAGGAAGCAGTCCATCGGCGCCAGTCCCGCTCCCGCCGAGCGCTGAATGAAATAGATTTTTTCAGCGTCGTCTGGGCGAGTCAGCACCACTGTGCCGCCGGTCGCATCGCTGTGGCCGTTCAGGTACTTGGTCAGCGAGTGCACCACGATGTGCGCCCCCAGGTCGATCGGTCGTTGCAGATACGGCGTCAAAAACGTGTTGTCTACAACCAGCGTGGCATGGCGCTCGTTCGCCAGTTTGGCCATCGCCGAAATGTCCGTGATGCGCATCGTCGGGTTCGTCGGCGTTTCAATATAAATCATTTTGGTGTTTGGCCGGAACGCTCCCAGCACCACCGCGGGGTCCGACGTGTCCACGAACGAGAACTCCAGTCCGAAATGCACCAGCAGCTGCGTGGTCAGGCGATACACTCCGCCATACACTGCCTCCGATAGCACCACGTGATCCCCGGGACGTAGCAGCCGGAACACCGCATCAATGCCCGCCATTCCGCTTGTGAATACGTAGGCGTTCAGCCCGCCTTCCAGCTTGGCGATGGTGCGTTCCAGCGCCTTTCGGTTGGGATGATTCGTCCGCGCATAATCGTATCCGCCACGCGCTTTTCCCAACTCTTCATACTGGTAGGTCGACGTTTGATAAATCGGTAGAACCACCGCTCCCGTCGACGGGTCGGGTTCTTGACCCACATGAATCGCATTCGTAGCAAATCCCATTCCAGTTTCTCCTTGATGGTGCGCGCTGAGGCGCGCGGAGGACGAAGCGCTCCACCGCGGACAGATGGATGCCAGCTTGTCGAGGCTAGAAAAAACTTACAGGAGGAGCGCCAGCGAGTCAAATACTTGCACCTCTTGACGTGCCAGGAACTTCCGGCGACGATGTTGGGGGCATGATTATGACCCGAGTACTTTCAAAGCTCCTGCTCTGTTTCTTTCTCGCTGGCCTGTCCTTCAATCTTTCCTTGTGCGTGGCGCAAGACAAGCAAGAGAAAAAACAGGACGCGCCGTCTCCGAACAATCGCCTCACCATCGAAGTTACCGCCGGTGACGCCAACAAACCGGTCGAAAACGCCAGCGTTTATGTAAAAACCATTGAAGAACATCTTCTGAAAGACAAAAAGTCCGAAATCAATGTGAAGACAAATCAGGAAGGCGTCGCTCACGTTCCCGACGCGCCTCTGGGAAAAGTCCTGATTCAGATTGTTGCTGAAGGCTGGAAGCCTTACGGCCACTGGTACGAGATCACCGACCCCAAACAAGTGATCAAGATTCATCTCGAAACTCCGCCGAAGTGGTACTAAGGCGTCCGCGGTCACAAATTGTTTTGCAAAGTTTTCCTGTGATCCAACTCCGACGCTGTTGCGGCGCGAAATTCTCAGAAAGAGATAGCCACAAGAACGGAATTGCACAAAAATGGTGCAAACCGCATCATCGCGTTGAAATTCGGCGGGTTAGTCAGGGTTTTCCTGTAGTTTCCACAGGCTTTTCCACCTTTGTGTTGAAAACTTAACAAGCGAGAAATGTTTTTTCTGCTGTTGCGGAAGTCTGCGTGCCTGTGCGCCGCACGAAAAATTATTTCCATGACATTTTGACCTGCCCAACGCGCGAATGTTACAGTGGATAAACACACATAAAACGCATGAACGACAGTACCAACGGTCCTTTTTCCATGATGCAGATGTTCTGGGGCAACCTCGCGGCTCGTCCGCTGCGCTGCTTCTTGAGCATTATTGCCATTGCCATCCAGGTTGTCCTGGTGCTGATGATTGTTGGCATGACCTCCGGTGTGCTCTCGGATTGGGGCAAGCGCGTCGAAGGTGTCGGCGCCGACATTGTCGTCCAGCCCCCCAACGCCTCTATTTTCTTTGCGCTCTCCAGCGCCGTCATGCCCCAATCGTTTGGCGACGAAATCGAAAAGCTGCCCGGCGTCGACGTGGTTTCCCCGACGCTCTTCATGACCGACCAGAAAACCATGATGGTGGTCTACGGGATCGACTATGACAGCTACAAGGCCTTGGGCACCGGATTTATTTTCCGCGCCGGACGGCCGTTCCAGAGCGCCGACGAAACCATTGCCGACGACATCGCCGCGCAAACGCGGCACTTGAAAGTCGGCGATATGGTGACGCTCATTAACCGCCCGTTCAAGGTTTGTGGCATCGTGGTGCACGGCAAAGGCGCGCGCTTCTATGTTCCTTTGAAAACCGCGCAAGACATCTTGGGCGTGGAAAATCGCGTGTCGGTCTTTTTTGTTCGCAGCAAAGGCGACACCGCGGGAACCCGCGCGCAAATCCTCAACTTGGACCCCCACAACACCGTGCGCTCCATGTCCGAGTACGTCTCGCTGATGAGTTCCTCGAAGCTGCCGGAGCTTAAGCCGTTTATCCGCACCATGGTCGCGCTCGGCATTCTCGTCAGTTTCCTGGTGGTTTTGATGAACATGCACACCATGGTCATGGAACGTACGCGCGAGATTGGCATTTTGAAAGCGCTCGGCTTTACGCGCTTTGAAGTCATGGAAATGCTGTTGGGGGAGACCACGGTGCTAGCCTTCGCCGGCAGCCTCGTGGGCATCGTCATTACATTTCTGGCGCAAGCCATCCTGAAGCAGACCAATCCTTCGCTCCCAATTCTCATCTCGCCGGGATGGGTGATCGCCTCCATTGGTTTGGCGTTGCTTGGTGCTGCTCTTGGTGCCACCGTTCCAGCGATTCGCGCTGCCAGTTTCGACCCCGTCGACGCGCTCGCCTACGAATAATCGCCCCGCCAAAATTTCTTCCTCAAATTTCCTCAATCGTGGGATTGCGTCGCGCAACTGAAACTGATATGAGAAGGGCAGCAAATAAGCCATCTCCACCCTGTCGAGCGGTTTCGACCGTACCAAGGAGAAATTCATGAAGCGCATCCTAGGGACTGTGCTGTTCCTTTTAGCGATCTGTTATCCCGTTCGCGCCCAGATGGGCATGGATTTTCTCCGCAAGCCGCTGTCGTTCACCAAAGTGTTCCACCCGGTGGTGGGCCAAGGCGCGGAATACCAAATGACAAAAAGTGGGCCGAACAATCGCGTCTCCACCATGCAGCTCGGCATCGTCGGCAAGGATTCTGTCGGTGGCCAAGACGCGTACTGGATGCAGATGGTGATGAACATGGAGAATAATCAATCCATGGTCAGCAAAGTGCTCCTCACTACCACCGACTTCCAGCCCACTCGCGTGATCATGCAGATGCCCGGCCGTCCGGCCATGGAAATGCCCGTGGGCATGAACTCCATGAATCGCGACAAGATGAATTCCTCCCTGCAGGATTGGCATTCGGCTGGTACGGAATCCGTCACCGTTCCCGCCGGTACTTTCTCCTGCGAACATTGGAAAAATGACAAGACCGGCGATGAAGTGTGGACCTCCGACAAGGTTTCTCCCTTTGGCATGGTCAAGTCCGTGGGCAAAGATAACTCCATGATCCTGGTCAAGGTTCTGAGCGACTATCCCGACCGCATCACCGGCCCGGTGCAAAAGTTCGATCCGCAAATGATGATGCAGCAGCAGATGCAACGCCCACAGTAGCCGCGATCGTCTTTCGCAATCCTTCCGCAATCCGTGTATCGTGTTACCACCGCATCCCGTAGCGCTCGTGTCTTTTTCTTAGACCGGGCATCGAACCAAGAGAAGGACACCGCCCGTGGCGACTGACAAATATTTGCCGGCCCGCATTGTCGACCGCAAGGAAGTTGCTCCAGACTTGTTTCTCCTGCATGTGGAAGCCGGGCAGGCCCTCCCGTATTTGGCCGGACAATACGCCACGCTCGGTGTGGAAATCGACGGCAAGCACATCGAGCGCCCGTACTCCATGTGTTCTTCGCCGTACGAATCGCTCCTGGAATTCTTTGTCGAGCGCGTGCCGCACGGCGAACTTACGCCTCTGCTTTACGCCATGGACAAGGGTACGCCGCTGCTGCTGCGCCGCTTTGCCAAGGGGCGTTTCACGCTCGATCTGCGCAGCGGCCGCAAGAATCATCTTCTGCTCGCTACGGTAACCGGCATCGCCCCCTATGTCAGCTATGTGCGCACCGTTTACCAGGATTGGAAAAAGGGTGAGGGCGTGATGCCCGGCGAGCATCGCCTCTTTTGTATGCAAGGCGCCAGCCACAGCAACGAGTTTGGCTATCGCGACGAACTCGAGCGCGTCGCCGCCGAAGTGCCTTGGTTCAAATATGTGCCCAGCGTCAGCCGCCCTTGGGAAGACGAGGCTTGGCAGGGCGAAAAGGGGCGCGTCGACGATTTGATCCGCAAATACGTGGATGTGTGGAACCTCAAGCCCGAAGAAACCACCGCGTATCTGTGCGGCAATCCCGCCATGGTCGAAACCGGCCGCGGCATCTTGTTGCGCGCCGGTTGGAAGAAAGACGCGCTCCAGGACGAAGCCTATTTCCCCCTGGGCTCGTGAACTTTCAAAGGGCGCAAGAGCGTGTTCCCTAGAGGACCTGGCTGTTTGTAAGTTGGATACTCCCCCTCCCCCTGGGTAAAAACTAAAAACGCGGCAAATAAAGGAGTTAACTTGAAAATTTTTAAAAATTTTCGCGCGCGGGACGGCAAAGAAAGTGATGAGTGGGCGGTAACGAGTGGCGAGAACGAACCCGGAAGAGGAGGGTGAGTGACCGCGCGGTGGGGCCGGTCATGCGTGGCGGGGGAGGCGGAATGTTGAGGATCGGTTGGGACGGAGCGTGCGATTCTCGAGACGAGCTGTGATTGGCGTATGGTCACTTGTGCTTTTCCGAAGCGCACAGACGAAGGATAACCTGTTGAGTAAATAACCGATACGGTACTAAGGGACAGAAAATGGCCAGGCGCGAACGCTCCTGTGCCCGCGAGGCATTTTTGTTCGACGTTTGAAACATCCCGTCTGTCAAAGAGAGGCCACCCCCAAGACCCAGGTTCAAACACCGATCCTGGGGCATCCGCAAAACCGTAGCTGGGTGCGCGGGCTCCGCTTGGATTGATCGAAATTTTGTAGGCTGACAGGCTGAACCGCTTTGCGGAAAAGGTCGGCTAGAGGCGAATTTCGTGGCACAGGCACTCTTGCCTGTGCTCATTTTGCTGCATTTGGCTCGCGTGCACAGACAAGAGTGTCTGTGCCACGGGAGTTTTCCGTAACCTGTGAAGCCCGTGCTACGGTGCGCCCGCCTCAGAAGGCGGCCGCTACACAGACAAGACTGTGAATCCGATTAGAGGCTGGCGTTGGTGCCCCCGCTTATCGTTTGCCGCATCAGGCGCTGCATTGCCTGGAGCCTTGCGTTGATTGGTCGCGGTTGGATTTCGTGGCCCAGTTCCATGGATTGGTTCTTGGCGGGGTCGAACGGGGGCCATGCCGGTGCTCCGTTATGATTGGGATTACCGGATTTGGCA
>DATKPS010000064.1:0-43695 GCA_035524015.1 Candidatus Sulfotelmatobacter sp. | reverse complement strand
GCCTTGTGGCTTGAAATACGGCGCCTTCAGATAAGATTCGCGGAGGCTGGCTTCCCCGATCCAATCGAGATACTCCTCCGGAGGAAGGTGGTCTTCCAGGATTTCGCCGGTGGCGCTGCGGAAGCGCAAATCGCCGTCGTAAAGTTGCAAGTTGCCTTTGCGGTCGACCAAGCCGGCGTACATGGTGGGCGCGGAACCGAAGAACGCGATCTCTTCCTTGTAATTGTTCAGCGCGCCTTTAAAAAAGCGAATGGTGCGGTCGGCAATGGCAATCGCAGCAGGAAGATCCGCGAGAATGCGGTCGCGGGAAGTAGGAGAAAGCGGAGTGCTGACGCCGCCTGGCACAATCCAGGAAGGATGCACGCGTTCCGCGCTGAGCAGTTCGATCAACTGCAGGCCAAATTTGCGAAGTTCAATGCCATCGCGAGCCTGTTCCGGGTGACTGGCGATGAGTCCGAGGACGTTGCGCGTGGCTACTTCGGAATCCATGCCGAGAAGAAAATCAGGCGCGGAAAGATAGAAAAAGCTCAGCGCGTGCGACTGCACAGTTTGCGCGCAGTGCAGCAATTCGCGAAGTTTGCGGGCAGCGGGCGGAATGCGCAGAGCCATGATGGCATCGCAAGCTTTCGACGAGGCGAGCAGATGGCTGACCGGGCAGATGCCGCAGATGCGCGAGGTGATCCCGGGCATTTCGTAGAAGGGACGGCCTTCGGTGAACTTTTCAAAACCGCGGATCTGGGTGACGTGAAATTCGGTGCCCGCCACATGGCCGCTGTCGTCGAGCTGGATGACGATCTTGGCATGCCCTTCTATGCGAGTTACCGGATCGATGGTGATGCGCTTCATGGCAACTCCTTAGCCAAACTTCACGGGCGGGTTTCCATCCCGTTTGCGGCCCTCCACCAGATCGAGAATGACCCGGGAGATGGACTTGGCGGGCGGCGGGCATCCGGGAAGACAGAGATCCACTTTGACGAATTCGCGCAGCGGGCGTGCTTGTTTCAACAAAGGGGGAACGCCATCGCTGGGAACCTGCTTATTTTCCTGAGCGCCCTCGACATAAACGCGCTGCAGCAGCCGGGTGACCGGAATGGAATTGCGCATCGCGGGAACGTTGCCGGTCACCGCACAATCTCCCAGAGAGATGAGGAGCTGGGTTCGCTGGCGGATTTTTTGGAGCTTGCTCAGATCTTCTTGGGAGCTGACGGCGCCTTCGACCAGGGTGACGTCCACGTCGTCGGGAAATTCCTGCGCGTCAACCAAAGGGCCGTAGACCAGATCAATCTTTTGGGCCAGGGAAATGATGGCCGCGTCCATATCGAGCAGAGACATGTGGCAACCGGAACAGCCATCCAGCCAAACCGTAGCTACCTTGACCTTCTTCATGCCTGAACCTCTCTGCGACGCACGAGGGAGCTGATCTTGTCGTTGTACTTCACCATTTCGGCGACGGCGGCGCCTTTTTCAGACAAAGCGCCTGTAGGGCAGGCCTGCACGCACTTTCCACAACTGGTGCAGCCTTTCGAGTCGCCCCACTTGCCGTTCAAGTCGCTGACGATCCTGGCGTGTATGCCGCGCGAACTCACTTCCCAAACGTGGGCGCCCTCGAGTTCCGCGCAAACGCGCACACAGCGAGTACACAGGATGCAGCGATTGTGGTCGAGGACGTAGCGCGGATGAGAAAGATCCATGCCGAGGTTCGGGAAGTTGTAGGCGAAATGAACCGTGCTGATGCCCAGGTTCGAGGCCATGTTCTGGAGTTCGCAGTGGCCATTGGACACGCAGACGGCGCAAACATGGTTGCGTTCCACCAAGAGAAGCTCGATGGAGATGCGGCGGTATTGGGTTAACTTCGGAGAATTCGTGGTGACGGACATGCCGTCCTGAATCGGCGTGGTACAGGCCGGCAGCAAGCGATCGGTGCCCTGCACTTCGACGATGCACAGGCGGCAGGCGCCGACGCTGGTGAGACCCTCGAGGTCGCAGAGCGTCGGGATGTATTTGCCGGCGGCGCGGGCAGCCTGCAAGATGGTTTGGCCTTCGAGAGCGCTAATGAGCTCGCCATCGATGCGAATCGAGATGGTTTTCTGCGGCAAAGGGAGCTCCTTTCGTCAGCTCACGTCAGCGACTTCCAGGTCGCAACGCAGACAGCGGCATGCCTCATCCAACGTTTCTTCGTGAGTGAAGCCGGCGACCACTTCGGCGTTGGAGGTTACGCGAAGATTCGGCAGCAGAATGTGTCCGGTGTGGCGATGATTGGGACTTGGATTTTCCGGGATGATCTGGCCGTAGGCAATGGCACGAAACAGTTGGTCCCAACGATTGGCTTCCATCAGCTGCAGGTCGATGTTGCGGGCGGCCTGCTTGCCAAAAGCCATGGCATTGGAAACGTTCGAAGCGCCCGTGATGATGTCGCCACCGGCGTAGAAGCGGGGCCGGCTGGATTCCAGAGTGAAGCGATTGACTTCGATGGTGCCGTTCTCTTTGAGGCTGAGGCCAGAGGCGCGAGCGAAGTCGAGGTCGACACTTTCACCGACGGCGAAGATCACCGCGTCGCAATCAAAACGCTGAATTTCATCGGTGGGAACGGGCTTGCGACGACCGGACGTGTCATATTCGCCGAGGCGGGTTTTGACGATTTCAATGGACTTGACGTGTCCCGAGGAATCCCCGAGCACGCGGTGAGGCGCGGCAAGGAACACAAACTTGGCGCCTTCTTCGCGGGCGGCGCGGGTTTCCTCTTCGATCGCAGGCATGTCTTTGCGCTCGCGGCGATAGAACACGGTGACTTCGGCGCCTTTGCGAAGCGAACTGCGCGCGGAATCGATGGCCGCGTTGCCGCCACCGATAATGGCCACCTTGCGACCAATAGGAACATCTTCCCCTTTCGCGATCGCCTCCAAGAAAGTGAGAGCGGGATAGACGCCCTTCAACTCCGTGCCAGGCTGATACACCCACGATTCTTTCCATGTGCCAATGGAGAGAAAAACCGCGTCGAAATGATCATCGAGATCGTTCAGCGGGATATCGAAGCCGACGCGCGTGTTGAGGATGAATTTCACACCCAGGCGTTCGATAAGATCGATTTCTTTCGAGAGCACGTTTTTGGGCAAACGGTATTCGGGAAGCGCAAAGCGCAACATGCCACCGGCCGCGGGCATGCTGTCGTAAACGGTGACATCGTGCCCTAAGAGCGCGAGATAGAATGCGGCCGTCAATCCCGCGGGTCCGGCTCCGGCAACCGCGATCTTGCGACCGGTATGATCCAGCCGGCGGCTGACAATACGCTGCACCATTTCCTCGTGATGCTCCGAGAGGTAGATGGAATCCGCGATAAAGCGATGGACTTCACGCATGTTGACTGGTTCATCGAGGGTCTGGCGACGGCAGCGGGCGTCGCAGGGATGCTGGCAGACGCGGCCGGTAGAGGCGGGCAGTGGATTGTCCATGATGACCGCCTCGAAAGCGTCTTCGAGACGGCGTTCTTTGAACAACTCCAAGAAGCGCGGAATATTCATGTGCAGCGGGCAGCTGTTTTCGCATGGCGAGAGGGCGAGTTCCTCGCAAACACCCGCGGCACAGCGATGGGCGACGATGTGGTCCTCGAATTCATTGCGAAAATGGCGAAGAGTGGTGAGCACAGGATTCGGGGCGGTCTGGCCCAAGCCGCAGAGCGAGCATTCGCGAATATAGCGGCTCAACTCATCGAGGAGTTCGAGATGATGGAGAGTGCCAGCGCCTTCGGTGACGCGGTTGAGAATGCGCAGGGATTTGTTGAGTCCAACACGGCAGGGGATGCATTTGCCACAAGATTCGGAATGGGTGAACTCGATGAAGTAGCGAGCCACATCGACCATGCAGTTGTCTTCATCCATGACCACCATTCCGCCCGAGCCCATAATCGAGCCGAGACGAGAGAGGCTCTCATAGTCCACTGGGGTATCGAACATTTCGAGCGGAATGCAGCCGCCGGAGGGGCCCCCGGTCTGCACGGCTTTGACCTGGCGCCCGCCGATACCGCCTTCCCCGATGTCGTAGATAAAGGTTTTGAGGGGGGTGCCAAGAGGCATCTCGACGAGCCCCGTGTTTTGGACCTTGCCGACGAGGGAGAAGACCTTGGTGCCGGAACTTCTGGGGCTGCCGGTTTCCGTAAACCAGGCGGGACCTTTGGTGACGATGGGGGCAATGTTGTACCAAGTTTCGACGTTGTTGATGTTGGTGGGTTTGCCCCAGAGTCCTCTCTTCGCGGGAAATGGCGGACGAGGGCGAGGCCTTCCTGCTTGGCCTTCCAGAGAAGCGATAAGAGCGGTTTCTTCGCCACAGACGAAGGCGCCAGCACCTTCGACGATTTCGATATTGAAGTTGAAACCGCGGCCAAGAATGTTCTCGCCGAGAATGCCATATTCCCGGGCCTGTTCGATGGCCCGGTTTAAGTGGTGAACGGCGAGCGGATACTCGGCGCGAACATAAATGATGCCACGAGTGGCGCCCATGACGTAGCCGCCGATAATCATGCCTTCGAGCAACGAATGCGGATCGCTTTCAATCTCGTTGCGGTTCATGTACGCGCCGGGGTCGCCTTCATCGGCGTTGCAGATGATGTACTTCTGGTCGGCTTTGGCCTTCGCGAGGAATTCCCATTTGTTGCCGGTCAGATAGCCAGCGCCGCCGCGGCCGCGCAGTTTCGCGGCTTTAATTTGCTCGATGACATTTTCGGGACGGCCATCGATGAGGACTTTGTAAAGAGCCTGATAACCGCCGACGGCGATGTACTCTTCAATGTCATCGGGATTGATGAATCCACAATTGCGCAAAACAATTTTTTTCTGACCTTTGAAAAAGGGCACCTCACTCCAAAGTGGAAGTTCGGGATAACCGCGGCCATATTTGACCTGTCCGGTGATATGGTCCCAGTCCTCGACTTTGCAATAGGCGAGTTCGCGGGGAATCTGGCTCATGGAAAGGTCGTGGAGAATGCGCTCGACGTCATTGGCTTGCGCGCGACGCAAAATGACCAGGGGGAAGCCGGGCAGCCGGACGTTGGTGAGAGGTTCCTGGAAGCACGCGCCAAAGCAGCCAACGTTTGTCAGGACAACATTGATGCCATGTTGGATGATGGCCTCAGCAAAAGCATGGAATAAACCTTCGGCACCATTGCCGCGACCACAGGTGCCCATACCCACGGCAATGCGAGGAACGGAAGGAACCAGCTTGGCCATTCCGGCCTCACGAACGGCATTGAAAGCGCCAAAATCCTGGATTCGGGGCATCAGTCACTCTCCCGCTCGATCATTTGGATTTCGCGCTGGAGCGTGCGCTCGTTGACGTGGCCACAAATCCGGTGATTCACTTCGACAACTGGGGCCAGGGCACATTGGCCGAAGCAGGCGACCGTGCGCACGGTGAATTTGCTGTCCGGGGTCGTGAGGATGATTTTGTCGGAGTCGCTTTCCTCTTTGCCGTCAACATAGCTGAGACCCAGTTCGAGACGAGCGCTTTGCAGTAGATTGCGCGAACCACGCGTGTGACAGGCAGTGCCGCGGCAGATGCAGATGGTGTTCTCTCCTTGCGGTTGCAAGTTAAACAGCGCGTAGAAAGTGGCGACACTGTAAATGCGCGCCAGCGGCGTAGCTGTTCTGGCGGCGACATACTCGAGAGTCTCGGGCGGCAGGAACTTGTGAGGATTGTGCTCTTGAACCGCTTCGAGGATACCGAGGAGAGATCCCGGACGGTCGCTCAACTTGGCCACGGTTTGATCGATGAAAACGCGGTCGGCCGCAGAAAGCGCTTCTGGGGATGGTGCGTGCATGGCACTCCTTTCAAAGGGACCAGCACTTCGTTCCCTGGCAATTGCAAATTAGCCTCGGTGGCAACTGTATCGTGGGATCTTAGGTAGGCTTGCGCACAGCAACTGTGAGCCGGGGGAGCGGCTATGTTTACCCACGATACGAGGTGCACTCGTGAGGCACCTAAGGGAAGGCTAAGACGGGTGGGAAGGGCGCGCTATGATGCCGGTCACAGGCGGATGGGAGCGTTGCCAGAATGACAATGGGGACTGTAAGGCGTTTGTGCCGCAAGATTTGCGGTTAGGCCGGATGCTGTGGAAGAGCTATTGGTCGGGAACGAAAAAAGTGGTTAAGCCCGGACTCAGACTGGTATCATCTCAGCTGGCCATGCTAAATAAGCCGTGATTTTTCACTCCGATTACACGCCAACTGTCGAGCATGCCCGTGAAATGGCAGCTTGCGCGGAAATGGCTCGAACCGAGGTGGGTCTACAAAAAGAGACGTTAGACTCCTACACCGAATTATGTCAATACTATGAGAAATACCTGAGTACAGCACTTGGCCTTGAATTTGCACGGGCTACCCAGTCAATCAATCGTGAGTCGCTCAGAATTCTCGACGTGGGTGTCGGGCGTGGCGAGACCTCGCTGTATCTTGCCGACCAGGGACACCATGTTTGTGTGGTCGAGCCATCGTATGAGTTCTGTCAGGCAGTCGATTATGTAGGGCATAGGTTCGGGAAAAACCTATCGATCTATAGCTCTCCCATGGAGCACTTGCTAATTCCGCACGGCCAATTCGACGTAGTTATCTTTAATGTGAGCTTGCATCATTGCGACGACCCTTTGCGTGCACTGAAAGTGGCCTACGACGTTCTCGTTGAATGCGGACAGTTGCTTGTTGTTAGCGAGCCTATGCTTCCCTTTTTCAAATCCCACGAGAGTGTAATGGAAGGACTACTGAAATCAACCCACGACCTGGGCCACTACGGCGGAAACGAACACAGCTATTATTACAAAGAATATATATCAATGATTCTGAAGGCCGGATTCCGCGACGTTAAATCTAGTCCTGTAGCCCGATACCGCTCCAGAAAAGCCATAGAAAAAGCGCTGGAGCTTGACCACCGCAAGCCTGGCTTGGCAAAAACCGTCAAAAAAACATATCTCAATCTGGTCCACCTGCTAATGGCAGCGCGACTCGTGCCTATGCTTGAACTCGTTAAACAGCTATCCCTGATACAGGTTACATTCTCTGCAACAAAATAACCTCCCCGGGTTCCTTCGTGGAATCAACAGTTAAACGAATGCTGGCAAATAGCAAACAATGAGCCGCTAGCCACAGAAAATCAAAAGCATAGAATTCAGGTCGCCTACTGCTCGAGCAGGGTAGATGTACGCTCAGGAGGTTATTGTTATGCGAAAAGTAAGTACACCTTTTATTTTAGCAATGATGCTGTTTCCTACCTTGCTGGACGCCCAAAAGATGCCGATGAACGGCCAGTACAACGGGGCGAGCCAGTCTGCGACAGATACGAATTCAACACTGCCGGCAGTAACGGGCAGCGCGAAGCCCCTGAGTGGAAGGACCATTCTTTATGTTAACGAGTTCTCCGGATCAACGGCAGATGTGAAGTTTGCCAATGCTTGCGCTGCGCTGCCTGAGACGGGTGGGACGTTGGACGCTCGCAGTTTTGGGGCTTCTACGCAAACTATCGCCGCCACAGTGTCTTGTGGATCAGCCACGCGGCCCGTGACGATTCTCTTTGATCCCGCTACCACTTATGTGCCCAGTGCTCAAGATGTCGACATGTTCTCCGTCCCGTCCAACTGTACTTTGGATGGGTTATCCGCAAGCGCAACATTGGTTCCAGGTTACTCCGGCAATATGGTCAAGTTTATCGGGATTTGCGGGGACGGAATGCGTTGCTATCTACGCAACTTCACACTGACGAATGGGACGGGAACGAGCAATCCGGGGACCGGCACGGGTGTGCTGCTGCAAGCCACAAACGTAGCCAACTATTTGGCATACGTGGACATTGAGCACGGTCGGATTGAAGGCTTCCAATACGGAATGTATCTCAGGAGCGCGGGCAAAGTCAGTTCGCCTTACTTCGTTAACGATACGCGCGTCAACGACGTGACCATAAAGAACGCAGTCGCATGTATTGTGCTCAAGAGCGACCCAGGCGATGTGATTGGCAATCTGTTCTTGAACAGCTCTTGCCAATACGGCCCGCAAAGCGCCACGGGTCTCACCATCAGCGGCGTCTCAGGGAGTAACACCTACGGGAATCAGTTCATGAATTTCAACATCTGGGATTACACGGCAGCCACGATAATTAATTTTGACCCGAATAGTTCCCGAAACTATTACTTCGGGACAGCGCCCGGGGGCGGCAAGGTTACCGACAATGGAGTCAACAACAACGAGATCTTTCTGGACACCAACGCCTTCGCTAATCCGTGGCCCACTCTAAAGACTTCTGGGGATTTCCAGATCGTCGCTCCCAATGGTCACGGTTTATTCCTCAAAACCAGTGACACCCAGTGGAATATTCAGCCACATACGCAGGTAACCGGGGACCTTGGATTCACGCTCAGCGGAACGGGCACTCCTTTTCGACTAACGACCGGGGGTGCCGTCGGAAGCAATATTCCCATCCCGATCAGTTTCACAACGAAGTCCACCACGTCGGAGAATCTAGTTGTGACTGGCATGACCTCCAGAGGACACTGTTCACTTACAGCGACCAATGCCGCGGCCGCAGCAATGATGGCAGATACGTACGTTTCGGCCAAGACCACCAACGAAATTACCATCAAACATACAGCGAGCCGTGGAGCCGCTTTTGATATTCTTTGCACGCCAAATTAGGGTCAGCAGTGCGCAAATTCAAGGGACGGTACGGTTCCTCGATCAACCTGCGCTGGAAGCAGCTGTAAACTTACGCGAATGCGCATTGCCACTACCATCTCCAGGATCAACTACCGGTTCCATGCAATCACAGGCTCTTTTGACGGCGTTGGAAAGAGCGACGCGAAACTGGCCGGCGAGAACATTGACATCCAAACCGATCGGCCGCGTATTGGTAGCGCGGATCAGTGAGAGATAACCCCAGCGTTCATTGGAAGAGGCCAGTTCGAGGCGAAGTTCCCATGGAGGATCGTCGAGGGGAAAATCCGACCAGGAGAGCAGGAGCTTTCCGTCGGGCTCATGGGCCAAAGGACGAAACGATTCGGCGGGATATCCGTTCGGATGGAGCATCTGAAATTGGATGCCGTCAAAACCGACGGGTTGAAGGGTGTCCTGCAATAGGCGGCAAATGGAGGAAAACTCGTGGCAGGTTTCCAGCGTTTCACTGGCGCGGCGAACGGCGACGTGATTAGCAATGATCTGGCGGCGGCGTGTGGCGCGCTGGAGAATGGAAAGCATCTCGCCGAACTCGTCGTAACGCAGTTGCTGAACGCCCACCAGAACAGCGGTGCCGGTAAGCGCGAGGATCAGGGCAATTTCTGTGGACTTATGCAGGAGAATCAAACTCATGAAGCCGAACCCGGCGGTGACGGCGTAGAGAAGAAGTACCGCTTCGCGCTGTGATAAACCGCGCTTCAGAAGTTTGTGATGGATGTGGTCTCGATCGCCCAGGAACAGAGGCTTGCCGCGAAGGAACCTGCGACCCACGGCCAGAATCACATCGAGAATGGGAAAGCCGAGGGACACCAGTGGAATGGAAATGGCGACGATCGTGGGCGCTTTTTGGGAACTGGCAATCGCGAGAGCGCTGATGATGAAACCGATGAAAAGACTGCCGGAATCACCCAAGAAAATGGACGCGGGGTGAAAGTTAAAGCGCAGGAATCCGAGAATGGCTCCGGCTAAAGCGATGGAAAGCATGGAAACCATGGCATTGGGAGCAAATAAGGTTAGCGCAAAGATCAGGATGGTCGAGAACAGCGCAGAACCCGCGGCGAGGCCATCGAGACCGTCGATCAGATTGAACGCATTGGTAATCAGCAGCACCCACAAGATGGTAAGCGGCAAACCGATGAAGGACTGGAGAACGCGGCCGGAAAGAACAAGATCAAAGTGATGCACGCCATACCCGCCAAAATACAGAAGTGCTGCGGCAAAGGCCTGTACCAGGAACTTCAAGCCGGGGCTCGCACCACGCAGGTCGTCGTAAAGCCCGAGGAAAAAGATGATAAGCGCCGGGCCTAACAACTTGAGTACGGGAGCTAAGGGAAGGTTCACGGCAGAATGCCACGATCGCTGAATAAGGATGGTAGAACCGATCACAATGGCGAACGACGCAAAGATAGCGACGCCGCCGATGCGCGGGAGCGGAATGGTATGGACGTGGCGATCGAGAGCCGGTCGTTCGAGCCAGCCATGCGCGTGAGCGAGATCGCGGACGAATCGAGTCAGAACAGCGGAAAGCAGAAGTGCAGAACAGAATAAGAGTATTAGCAGTATAGGCACGGATGCATTCCTTGTTTTAGTAGGTACTATACCAGGAGATCATCACGGTTTTAGATTCAGAAATACTGGCGGCTTATGAGTCCGGTGCCCTTCATTGGGATCGGAGCCCGAGTTGAATGCGCAGATTTTTGGCTTAGGATAGCAATCAGCAACAGTGAGCTAGCAACGGCCGAAGGGAGGATCCGCGTGACGCGATCTCAGAGAACGGACTGATATACTTCGAAAGTACTGGCAGCCATGCGTTGAGCTGAGTATTCCTGTTGAGCACGAACAGCGCCCGCTAGACCGAAATTAGCTCGGGTTTCGGGAAAATCGAGAAGAGTGCGCATAGCCTGAGCCAGTGCCCGAGCATCCCTCGGCGGTACGGTAATCCCTGTCACGCCGTCTAGAGAAACCTCGGGCACGCCCGAGTCAATCTCCGTGTTGATGACCGGAATGCCTGCGGCCATGGCTTCCACTTGCACCATGCCAAACGACTCCGCACGCGAGACGGACGGCAGGACTAACATCATGGCCGCTTTGTAGTACGGGACCAGATCCTCGACCGCCCCGAGTAAGTGGGCCTTGTTGCCCACTCCAAATCTTCGGATTGCCGACTCTAGCTCGTGGAAAACAGGGCCGCTGCCGATCAAGAGCAAAGTGGCATCCACTTCCTGCATCGCTTCCAGAAGATACTCAAACCCTTTATAAGAAACCAACCGACCCACCGCGACAATCAGACGCGAGCCGTACTTTTCCCGGATAGCGCGGACTTGGTGAGGCACTTCAGCCGCAAACGGCTGTCCGTCGATACCCAGTGGCACGACACGGCATTTATCGTGAAAGTCGCAGAGTTCATCGGAACTATGCAAATAGCGCTGGGAAGTGACGATGACTGCCGCTGCTCGTGTCATGGCCTTGCGCACAAAGGGATCCACGAATTTTCGCAGCTTTCGCTTACCGATGGTGTCGGCGTGGTGAGTGATAACGAGTTTGCCTTGATGGCCACTCATCAAGTAGGCCTGTGCAGCCCAGGGATTGGGGACATGGAGGTGCACGATCGTCTCGTTGCGTCCGGTCAATTTCCAAGGCAGCGTGGGGCAAATGGGTAGCGAGGCAAGCGTACCGAGCGACGCCACACGAGTGATTTTTGCACCGTCCAGCATCTCGGTTTCCGTGAATGGGCGATCGTTCGCGACCACAACGTCCACGGACATCTGAGGGGTTTGATGGGAGACAAGATGGTGCAGATGGGTCTCCACTCCCCCGCGATGGGGCGGGTAGAACTTCCCGATGTGCAACACAGACAACTTGTGAGTCTCACCGCACGAGACCAAGTGTGATTCGTCTCCTAATTGAGTACTTGCAGTCGCGATTACCTCAACAGTATCAGACTCCATGTTAAGTTCCAACCCGACTAGTCAAAAAGTTACTCACTCTACATGCTCTTCCACACGTTTAAGGGAGCAAAAACTACGGAGCCGCAAGTGACAACAGATAGTGCCCAGTAGTTTGGGACACAATCCTGGCGAATACGAGGGCGGAAGTCGTAGCGGTAAACGGTGTTCAGCACAGAGCAGTTTATTACATTCCTCAAGAGTTCTGGGCAAAATTAGCTCACGTCGTTCCGACAGTGCATCATCGGTTGTCTCAAGTCGTACGGGAACTCTAACTGCATCGGCATATCCGCCATGAGGGCCACGTTCTATTGAAGCAATCGACGGCAAAAGTACAATACGGCAAAATGGGCAGACGCATGGCGACGTTGCCTTATAAGTTTTTCCAAACCGTTTATGGCCAAAAGAAAACGCAAACGGCTTCAATCGCCGAATCATTTTTCTTTGCCCGCCAGAACCTTCTCGTAAGTACTAATATGGGCCTCAGCGATGCTGTCCCAAGAAAATCTCTTTGCATATTGAAACGCCTGGGCACTAAGTGATTTCCGGAGGGCGGGGTTCTCCACCAGTTGTTTTGTGGCGTCCATGGCCTCTTTGGGAGAGGTGCAGAAGATTGCACTCCGGTTCAATTCGTTCGGAGTAAATTGACCACTGGTCGTAATTACGGGAAGGCCGTTCGCGAGGGCGGCCAAGATTGAGGTGTGCCTTTCCGAGGCACCCTCGGGAAAAGGGAAATATGCTAATGTGGCCCGACCCAGACGTTGTGCAACATCCTCGGCGCTCAGATTCAAATCCCAAGTTACAGGAAGCGTACTCGAGACTGCCTGAACCTTCTTAAGGTAAGCGGCATGGTAAGCGGGCGAACTACCCACGATTCGGACGTTGACTTGCAAATGGTCGGCAGAAACCAATCTGGCAAACTCCAAGACTTGTTCTATCCCTTTGTTGGGTCGCACTAACCCAAAGTGCACAACCTCCGGTATTGTTGGTTTTGTTTTTTCGTGCTCTTGAACGGGTATATTACTTGATAGCGGAATTACGGAACTCATGCGACGAAGCCACGGTGCCCAGCGAAGCGCATACTCCCTGTTCGAATTGCACGTAAAGATGACGTAAAGAGCCCGAACCCAAAAAGGATAGAGAGACAGTCGGCGCAGAATATGTCTGCCTTCCACCTCATGCAAAGTAACGACAGATTTAAAGAACATTGAGAATAACTGGGGAGTGAGTCCCTTACCGAAACCCATGGTCGGATATTGCAAGTGTGTGATATCGGCTCGGAATTTCTTGACAGCGGCGCGTAGACGCAAGACACGTGATGCACCGGGGCCGGGCGATTCAAGAACCGTCACCTGAACTCCCTTTCGTTCCATGGCAGCGGCCAACTGGCGCGTGTAATCGCCAACACCACAGAACCCGAGAGGTATCGGACCGGTGACGAAAGCGACTCTCATGGCCGGATCCTTTGAAGTTGGAGCGCCGTTACCCAACGCCCGAACTCCAAACCCAAAGGCACAGCGAGGCTCATGCCGAACACGAACCATAGATGCCCAAAAACGTACGTAAACTCGGAGACCATGCTAGTCAGCACAAAAATCAAACTGGCGACCAGCATACAGGCGCCCCAATAACTCCAAGGTGCAAGATACTGTCGGCTGTCTGCGCGGGTGACCGTCTTCCAAAGTCCAGAACCCAAGGATGAGAGGAACATGGTGAAAGCAACCAGGCCGACAATCCCGCTATTTGCGAGTAACTTAAAAATCAAATCATGGGATGTAACGCTCCCCCATCCAACCCCGAGAACAGGATATTGAAAGAAATAGCCTGCAGCGAGCAGAACTGAATTCAATCTTTCTAAGCCAGAGTAGGAATCAGCCTTGGAAAAAATGATTTTGTCCACAAGATCCTGAACGACCGCGGTCCTCGAGTAAATGACGAAGCAGGCCATTGCCAGAGCACCTAAAGAGATCATCATTTGCCTGATGCTCAACTTCCCAAGCATGAAAAAACTGAGCAAACAGATGGGGATAAGTAATCCCAAACCGAGATAGGCGGTTGATGACGTAGTCAATAGAAGCAACAAAAGACTAAGCACAAGCGCAAGTCGATCGCAAACAGTGGAGATGATCTTCTGGCGAGCGAGCACAGCAAATAAAGCAATAACAAAAACAATCAAAAGGTATTGCGCCAGGATCGATGGTTCAGTCGCCACCGACGATACACGGGGTATCTCAAGATCTTTGAACTCCGTGGCGAAACCCATGGCAGTATCGTTTCTGTTGGTATTAAAGATAAATGCCGGATACGTGAGGCCATACTGATAGCAAAACCACTGCATCAGTCCCCAAAAGCCGACGAACACGGAGGAAAGCAAGAAAACGCGGAGTGTTTTTCTAAATTGATTAAGGTTCGCATTTTTAACCGCCAGAAAAATAGCAAAAACGGCACCGTATACGAGATACAGGAATTGCGTAATATGGCGTAATCCAAAAAACAAAGGATGGGATTCATAGACACCAGGTGATTCAGACAGTACCGAGAGCCTACCGTCAATCCATAAAGGCATAGCCAAAGAAAGCAAAGCGACAAACAAAAAAATCAGAAGTTTCCTGACTGATGCTCGTGTGTGCTGTCTATACCAGTACTTCTTAGCTCTGATCACGCTTAGCGCTTGAGAAGCAATCCAGAGCGTCCCAAAGAACATCCAAGGTTGCAAAGCAGAGAAGTTGGAACTCGAGGATACGTTAACGACGGCTGTCGACGAGAACGGGACAAAAAAGATCGCGCACCAATAGAGCAGGTCCGGCTTCACGAAAAAGAAGACGGCGCCAAGGACGATCATGAACATGCCGAGCGGCGTTATTTCCACGCGGTTTTGCTCCCACCCCAGACCAATTTGTTTAGAAATAGCATAGGATCCAATGTGTTTCTGTTTTTGTCGTTGGCGCTGTAAAGATCCAATAATAGTTAATACGGTCTTCAAGCCGGGGACAATGCGTTCAATAATGCACGTGCAGACGTGTCTCGACGAAAGTTTTGCGCTCTGAGCTTGCCGTTCCTGCGCATAGTGTCCGAAAGCTCATCGTCCCTGAGCACTTTGGCAATCGCTTCCACAAACCGTTCCGCGCTGGAGGGCGGCTCGAGAATCGCAGCGTCCCCGAGGGTCTCTGGCATCGGTGGAGCGTTGGACGCGATGACGGGTGTGCCGCAGGCCATGGCTTCGAGTGGGGGTAGACCAAACCCCTCGTATAATGAAGGAAACAAGAACACTTTGGCGCCGGCATAAAAGAGCGGGAGGTCGTCGTCTGGCACGTAACCGAGAAATCGAATTTCGTCCTGGGTAAGCCCAGATTTCTGAACTTCTTGGTAAAGTGGAGAATTTTTCCAACCATTTGCACCGGCAATAAGTAGAGGACAGTCAAACCGGCCAGTTCGCTTTAGTATCTGCATGGCACGAACCAGCAATGTCAGATTTTTTCGAGGTTCTACCGTTCCAACGGCAGCCATATAGCGGGGTGGAACGCCGTATTTGCGACAGATGTAGCTGGCGGCAAGCAGGGGATCCTGAGGCTTATAGACTTCCGAAATAGCTGGATAGACCAATCGGATCCGATCACACGCCACACCGAAAAAGTTGACAAGATCATCCCCGGTCGAACGAGAAATGGCGATCATTCGGTCGCAATTTCGTATGGCGGTCTCAGCTCGCATCCGATGCAACCAAAAATTAGCGGTGCGCATGGTTTCAGGAAACCGGCGCCACACAACGTCGTAAACTGTTACGACTCTGAAGACGCGTTTTGGAACCCATAGCGGCAGCATAGTGACGGTCGACCAAAATACATCCAATGTATCCCTTCGAATGAGATGGCTTCCACGACTTAGCAGCCAAAAAGAGCCGGGAAATAAACCGAATCTGCTGTCCACTTTTGTTTGGATGCAGGAGTCGGTTGGCACTCCCTTGATTTCCTTGTGCGCATATAGGATGTACTCATGTTCGGGCGCAATGCGTGGAAGCTCCTTAAGGAGCTCATAAATGTAGTTTGCGATCCCTGTCCGCTGAGCTTGATAAAGTGGCCGCGCGTCGATTCCGATTCTCATGCCAAGGCCGACGTCGCCCTTTTTCTCGCGAGCGCATCGATTTCTGTGAATAGTTGAAGTGTCTCATGGGCGCAGCGCTCCCAGCTAAATGCGGAGGCGCGAGCAAGGCCGTCGCGCCGCAAACGTTCTCGCAATTCAGAATCCTCCAAGGCTCGCTGAATTGTACAACTCATTTCTTCTAACGAGAGAGGATCGAAATACTCTAAAACTCCGCCAGATACTTCCGGAAGGCACGAACTGTTGGAGGTAATCGTGGGCACGCCGCAAGCCATCGACTCGACCATGGGAAGGCAAAAGCCCTCGTAAAGTGACGGAATGACGCATAAGAAAGCATTCTTAACGAGCAAAGAAAGTTCTGGGTCTGTTAAGGGTCCAGTTAAGATGATCTGACCGGGGTTCGTCGAGACCTCTCGAAGCCTCAGGATTTCTTCGTGCCCAAAACCCATAGGACCCGCCAAGACAAGTTGGGCCTCCAAGTCCCCGCACCGTTGGCGAAGAAGTTCCCACGCCTGGACCAAACGGTGGACGTTTTTCCGGACTTGCACCATTCCATGATGCAACACGAAGGGCTGCCGGACTCCCAAACGTGCAAACAGTGCTCGAGCCGCATCAGGGTCCGCGGGCGTGTCGTTGTAGTGCTGTTTGTCATATCCGAGGTAAATGACACGAACCTTTTCAGGGTCTACGCCATAAAGTTCGATGAGATCTTGCTTGGACCATTGAGAGATGGTGATGATCTTGTTGGTGAGCTTAGCGTTTACCCAAGTCATCACACGCATACCGAAGTTACCTGCGACCAATGAGGGTATTTTGCGTGGAATTGCATCCAGTATAGTCGCAACGATAGGAGCAATCGGAGGAGGTATGGAGCTTTGCGCCGTCGGCAGGAATACAAGATCGGGACGTACGCGAGCGGTTCTCAATGCCATGCCACCCAGCAGCCAAAGGCGGTTAAACTCTAAGGCACACGCTTTGTGAGCATGTAGATATCGAGAACTAAGACCGTTTTTGTGCCAGTTATCTTTGGTTCCCACAAAACCATGGAATTCAAAATCGAGCGCGTCTATTTCACAAATCCTCAAACACTCTCGCATGAGGTTGCGCAAATACACGCCAGTTCCCGAGTATCGATGACTCTTTGTCAGGGAGATAGTATCAATAGCAACTTTCATTTTGTGCTGCCCGCCAAGAAGTTCATTGTCAGGGAATAATCGGCGCGCCTTCATTGCTGCAGATGAGCGAGCCATCCCGAAGAGCCCTATCGACTTCAATCCACTGCGGAACCAATAGACAGATCAAATAGGCAGTAATGGTCCCAAGTATCGCACCAGTTATACCAATTTTCTGTACCAAGAAGATGGATACCACGATGTTCACGGCGGCGGCACCGAGAGAGTAAATCATTTGTCCACGCAGTCTGCTAGAGCTCGCCAAGATGCAGGCTTGCGAACTGGTGGCGGCATAGATGATGTTCCAAATTCCCATCCAAACCAGAAGAGCAGCGGGAGGTACAGCAGCGGCGCCTGCCCACTTCAGGATAATCCAGCGTCCAAAGAATACCAAAGGTAGGGCCAGTACCAGGGTCGAGGCAATCGTAATTCCAAAATTCATCCGGAAAGTGCGTCGCACCCAAGTGTGGTCGCCTCTCGCAAAGGCTTCAGCGTAGGCCGGCCAAAATGACGGGTTCGCAAGCATTTGGAAAAGCGCTGTATAGGTGAACAAGCGCCAAGTCACGTTGTAGGGAGTTACAGCAGCCGCACCCAGATAATGCGCAATAATCAAATTGTCTGTTTGAAATAACACCAGAGCGGCAATCTGAATGACAAAGAACATTCCACCAAGAGAAGTCAGTCGCTGAACGGCGCGCCAGGTCACTCGCCTTGGATCTGGCCAGAGCCAACGTTTTGACCATCCAAACAACCAAATGGCACTGATCACATTGACAAGAAGAACCGACCCGGAGACCGCAATTACAAGCCATGAGAGACCACCCTTTAGTCGGGTGACTACAAGTAAGCCAGCGAGACTCAGCAGATTTCCAGCGGCAGCCCAGCCATTCGCGACGGCTACCTCTTGATTACCGCTGTAAATCTTGGCCACGATGGAGAACGGAAAATTCAGAGCGAATATCATAAAGGCAGTCGCGGTCGCTGGACCAACCTCTTCGCGAGCAAGCACGGATCGCACATTGAATACTCGATCCCAGGGCACGAAGCGCCAGAAGCTGAAGAACGTGAGCGACAAGAGCGCAGCTATAGCAGAAAGCGACCAGAACGCCGCAGCAACATGGTCGCCCGCTACATCTTGGTAGTCTTGGGCCGCATAACTCTGCGAGACCAGATTCGTCAGACTGCTGTTGAGGCCGAAGTCCGCTAATACTATCCAAGCCATCGCAGTGCTGATGGTTACCCAAGCTCCATACCTCTCAGCACCAAGATATCTGACGGTTAGTGGAATGGACACAAAACTAACAGCGACTGCGACTCCTTTCCCCGCCAAGCCGGTAAACATACCCTGCGTAATACGTACATAGCGACGTTGGGCATCTCCAGAAATTTCGCCTCGACCCAAAGCCAGGCGGACGTACCGGACTGTAGAAAGCAGGAAGGTGCTCATGTCGAACTGAACTCTCTTGCTTTGAACCGATCAATAAACCTGCCCTAAGATCTCAGCTCAAGTGTTTGCTGGCTACAAGAAGCATCGCGTCGTAAGCATTTTTGCGGGACAGGCCGTGGAAGATGCGGCAGGCGGAATAATAGGCCTTGTGTTTCCACGCTCGGAAACCAGACGCCGCGTAGTAAGGATCCAGGGCATTCGCAACCAAGGATAGGCCAGAGTTCTTCAACAATCGCGCGAGCACCTCAGGGGTAAAATGCGACAGATGAATCTCCGACACAGTCCCATCAAGAACAATCTTAGGTAGCCCTAATTCAACCGAACGGCGCAATTTTCGAGCCAATATAGTCCTGAGGAAGCGTTGTTGTCGGAACGTATAAAGATCGTTCGGAACAGCCACCGCCAGGATGCCACCGTCCGACAATAGAGAGACGCACTTTTCAATTACCGCACGGGGATTTGGCACATGTTCCAAGACATGAAAGAGCGTAATGTTGTCAAACTTCTTGCCTTCAAAATTGATATTCTGTATCTCGCCGCGAAGCAATTCCAAGCCATATTTGTTACGGGCGATTTGAATGGCACTTTCCGAAACCTCGGTGCCACAAACCTCACTAAAGTGAGGACGAGCAAGAGCTAGAAATTGCCCTATGCCAGTTCCGACATCGAGCAGCGAGCCAGCCTTCGCGGTGGGAAGAAGATGTGCGAGTCTTCTGGTCCACAGAGCATCTCTCGCCGATTCCTCCGCAAGCCACGAATCATACTTAGTTGGCTGCGAATAAAAGGCGACCAATGCGTCGATCGTCGGGCGGGGATTATCGAACACGAAACTGCATTGCTGACACTCACAGAGGTTCGCGGTGGCATCGAGCATTCTGAACCGCCCAGCTCCGCAGAGAGGACAAGCGTCAAGCTGCTCGACGTCGGGTTCAGATGATACCGAGTACGAAACCGCTTTTGCGTTTGCGCGGGAAATCGCGGGTCCAGTCATCGCAAGAAATTCCTTGAAAGACCTATCGAGCTGCCGAGTTGCTCAATTTCACCTGCTCGGATTTTTGCAGCTGAGCTAAATCCGACTCTACCATCATGCGGATCATTTCTTCGAAGGTGGTCTTGGGAGTCCATCCGAGTTTCTCCCGGGCTTTGGAAGCGTCACCACAAAGATGGTCGACTTCGGCCGGCCGGATGAGTTTAGGATCGATCTCAACGTGATCGTGCCAGTTGAGTCCCACAACACCAAAAGCAATTTCGAGTAATTCGCGGACGCTATGCATCTTACCCGTAGCCAGCACATAGTCGTCCGGTTCCGATTGTTGGAGGATCAACCACATAGCATAGACAAAGTCTCCAGCGAAACCCCAGTCGCGCTTTGCTTCAAGATTTCCCATTTTAAGTTTATTGGCTAAACCGCACTTGATCCTAGCCACTTGGTGGGTGACTTTTCGGGTAACGAATTCCAGGCCACGCCGCGGGGATTCGTGATTGAACCCGATGGCGGAACACGCAAACAGCCCGTAGCTCTCCCGGTAATTCACGGTAATGTGGTAACCGAAAACCTTAGCTACCCCGTATGGACTGCGCGGATGAAATGGAGTTCTTTCCGTCTGCGGCACCTCACGGACTTTTCCGAACATTTCGGAACTGGACGCCTGCAAGAACTTGGCTTGGGGCCGATGTTGGTGAATAGCCTCCAAGACCCGGATGACGCCCAGCCCTGTGACATCACCCGTCAGAACGGGCTGAGTCCAAGAAGCGGGCACGAAGCTCTGCGCAGCCATGTTATAGACCTCATCCGGCTGCACAGTCCGGATCACACCGTCCAACGAAGACTGATCCGTAAGATCCCCTTCGACCAGTTCGATGTTGTCCAAGAGGGATTCAATGCGGTCCAATCGTTTGCTACTGGTGCGGCGGACCAATCCAAAGACTTCATAACCCTTGCTGAGCAGAAGCTCGGCCAAATACGAGCCATCCTGTCCAGTTATGCCTGTAATCAATGCTCTCATTCGAGTCACCCCGCTTTAGTTTTGAACACAGACTACTCGTCGTTAAAAAATTAATTTGAGTGCGACACGGACTCAATTTCGATTCCGTCAATCTCCACGGCCACGGCGCGCTGGATCAATTCGACAGTCACCACGAAACGGAGCTTGTTTTTGCGGCGAACAATAATTCCTTCTAGGCCTTCCATCGGTCCAGTTTTTATCCGCACGCGTTTGCCGACCGTTAAATATGGATGTGGCTCAACTCGGATTTGGTCATGGAGGATCGTGCGAATACGAGCGATCTCGTCGTCGGGAAGCGGAACGGGAGTTTTGCTGAAACCAACAAGCCGAACCACGCCCGGCACTCTAAGCACACGCAGTCTTTCAAAAAGCGGAAGGTGAACAAATACATAGCTGGGGAAGAGTGGCAGTTCAAGTTTGACCCGGCGATCACGCCAACGCCGCACGGAACTGTACAAGGGCAAAAACGATTCAATCGACAGGTGCTTAAGCTCAGCGGCCACTCTCTTCTCACATCTGGATGAAGTGTAGGCGGCATACCATCGAACCTCGGTCAGTGCAGCCGAAGAGAATTGTTGGTCTCGTATTGACTCTGCACGGGGTACCGATGTGATCGTTAGATTCATCTTATGATCTTTCGCTCTATGCAGCTCCGCCCCGTCACTTACAGGGCAATTTGTGACCTAACCCATTCCCCTTGTTTGATTTAGAGACAAACTCAAGAAGCAGAAGGCCCATCCGGATCCTGTTTGCTTCTTAGCCGGCTCCAAATTCTTTGTGGCCACTGACTTGGCTCGTCCCCGTTTCGGGCCCATGATGCTTTCGTGCGAATCGTGCCCGCGACTTCCAGAGCAAGTACCTTACGCGGATCACTGGGATCGATTTCTTCCCACCCCTTTTTCGCGAGAATCCAAATTGCCGCCAAAGCAAACGCCAGACTCGTCCCGAACAGGGCGATTAACTTTCGTGGCGGAAAGGACTTTTGTTCAGGCACCTTGCCAGGATCGAGTACTTTGACACTCGGCGTTTCCTTGGCTTCTTGCACCTTAGCGAGCTCGTATTGCTCCGTCAGTAGTTCAAAAACGGTTTCCTGAATCTTTGCCCGACGATAATAGTCTGAATATTTAGCGCCGAGGAGCGGCAGGTTCCGAAGAGTAGGAAAAGGCGAGCTTCCGGTTCTGTCAGAGGGTGGATCGGTAGCTTGCGTGGACGCCGCAATCGAATGGTCAACTGGTGTCGTTTCAGAACTCTCTGAATTACCGCCAAATTTCTCCAATTGCTTCCGAAGTTCGTTGACTCGCCCTTCCAAAGACCGGACTCTGGGGTTGTTATCGGTGTAGATTTGGCGAAGACCCTGGAGTTGCGATTCTGCAACGATCAACTGACCGGAGATTGTGGCGGCCGCGTCCAGCATCGCCTTACCTTCAGTCTGAAGGTCAAGCGTGTTGTTCTTGCTAGAGAATTGGGCCAGTTGATTCGTCGCTTCATCCAGGTCAGTCTTGGCGACCTTAAGGCGATCCTCGAGGAATACCCGCTCGCGATGTGCAGAAGAAGTGGATAGCCCCGCAACCAGTGAGTTCAGTTCGTCGATGTACGCATTGGCAATAGCAGCGGCTAACTGAGCATTGTGGTCGGTTACTGTGATGGTGATGATGCCACTCTTTCTATCCTCGGAAATGGCTGTGTTCTGGTCGAGTCGCTTCCTGGCATCAGCCAGTAATCTAGTGCCATACACCTTGTTAAGACCAAATTGCTGGATGATGTGATCCTGGGACGTTTCGCTGCGAAGAACGCCAATGAAAAGAGCTCCGGAACTTTTCAGACCGAGCAGATCACCAGTGAGGCCAGCAAAGCCCCCACCACCATTCTTCCCGAGAAGCGCCGACATCATGGTGAGAGCCGAGGAGGATTGGGAATCCGGCGGCATCAGTTGTGCGGTTGAGGTGTATGAGTTCGGAATCAAAAATGCGACAAGCGTCGACACAAAAAAGGCCACGCCCATCACTTTGAGAATCCACTTTCGGTGTTCCCAAAGCAGGCGAATGCGTTCGGCCTGGCGCTCACGCGCCGCCGCGACCTCCTGGTCCAGCAACAAGGGGTCCAGCACCGGAGTATCCGGCGGCTCTTGACGTTGTCGTACTCCCGTGCTGCTCATGCGTGAGCGTCCTTAATCACATCAATCACTTGCCCACCTCAGTCCTGGCCTTGTTGGCTGGCATGGAGTGGCAACCTTAAGTTCAGTGGGTAAAAATTCACGCCCACGGAAGTGGTCCAATTTGTTTGCGGGGTGGGTGCCAAAAGTGGATAGTTCCACTTTTCATATTGAAGTAACCCGGTGACGTTTAGATTGTTGCGCACCCACCAATTCACGTTGACAGAAGCATCATTGATATTGCCCCCACCGGGGATAAAGTCGCTGGCCACGTCGGCATGGCGGTAGCCGAATTGGATCGAATTGCGAGCGCTGGCGTGATAAGTGGTCCAAGCCTGGTACCCGTGGCCCTCTCTGCCAACCCAGCCGCCGATGATAAATCCGTAGTTCGTATAAAGGTCGTGATAGAAGCTGTCATAGTAGTTAAATTGTCCAAAAGCAGCGTTGGGCGGACAATTCGAAATGCAATTGGGATAGCTATGAACCTTTGGTGTATCCGTGTACGCAGCTTCGAAGCGCAGATCCCATTTTGACAGTTTTGGGAAGTGCGTAAGATAAATGCCGGGGGCAAAAGCCGCGCGCTCCAGATCAGCGAAGGGAGATACGTTGTCAGTGGAAAAGGAATCGGTATACACCGTGACCCAATCCCTGAGATAGGGAATACGGTAATTCATGTCGAACCCACCCATACGTTTGCCAGGGTTAGCTGTGCCAGGGGCGAAGCTGATGCTGTTCGTAAGACTAAAGTAGCTGCGGAGGATAGCGAGCGGAGTAATGGCGCGATTGACACCGTTCTGCGGTATATAGGCACCCCCAAACTCATCGGTCCGACTGAAGCCAAATTCGAGGTTGGGCGTGGGTTTAAACGTAAATTTTTCGCCGTGGATTGATGGACGAGCAGGAAATTCATTGCCGGACAGTTTTCCAAAGAACAAGTCAATCTTCATTGGACCAAGCAGGTCTGAAAGATAAGGAATTGTGAATGGGGCAAGCCGGCTGACGCGAAACATATAAATCGGCGCGGCGTTGTCGCTCATCAGGAACGCGTTGCTGTAATCTGGCGACCACCACAAACTCTGCTTGCCAAAGGAAAATATCCAATTGTCCTGGTTCGACGAGACGTAAGTATCCATAAGGCGGAACTGATTTGTGCCCGGAAATGCCCCAGATTGCACCGGGTTATTGTCCATAACAGCGATGGCTTGATTGACGGCGGGAGTATAGCTGGGGCCGGACGGGGCGTATTCGTATTCGCCACTGACGTAAATGGCGAATCGTCCTTGCGTAATCCAACCAGAACCCCCAGCAACCGCGTTTACGCCTTGATTATAAGGGCGCCCGAAATCGTCGATGATCGTTTGGCCGAAATGATAGCTATCGACCAGCGGTTGACCACTGATACCGGTGATGCTGGTGTACATTGATTCCAATCTTGACGACCGCTCGCCGGACATGCCGCCACCAATTCGCTCGATATCCGGAGCGAATTCCGTAGCCAGAACGGAGTACAAACCTTGCACTTCGTCAGTTACATGATTGGAGTCGGCAACTCGTTGGCCTGCTTCTTGCACCATTTTCGCGCATTCTAACCGCGACCACGGTTGCATATCCATGAATTGCGATTGCACGTAACCGAGCGCGACCAGACGTTTCAGCGCCGGGTAGATCCAACTGCTGAGCGGCACAAACGTGGTGCCGAGACTGGTATTGCGTACATTTGAGCCATGCCCTTTGAATTCGCCATAACTGGCCCAATCGGTGCCGTCCAATTCAGGGTCGTGGTGCGCGCGATAAGCTTGCTTGCCGACATACCAGCCGATGACACTTCCGACCAAAACGTCAGTGGGAAAGTGCTGCTTTGCAGTAATACGGGCCAGGCCGATGGAAGAGGCCATTCCGTACGCCAAAGTGGAGGTGAGAGGACCAGGATATTCATGGGCGAGGACACTGGCAATGGCCCAAGCCACAGTGGCGTGTTCAGAAGGCATAGAAGCGCCGCCGTGCCAGAACTTACCGCTATAAAGCGGCTCATCCAGTGGCCGCAGGCGGCCAAAGCCATATTTCATGACTTCGTCGATAACTACAGCATTGGCGGCGGCTTCGGCGGCAATGAAGCCGGACTCTTTCTTGTGTTCGTTGTGAGTGAAATGACCCCAAAGATACAAGCCGCCGGCAACACCAGCCATGGCACCAATTCCGTAGTTCGAGAAAGTGGTGCTGTTTTTCAAGCGGCTGGGTGAGTTTGAGAGACTACGGCTGAAATCGGAATCGGTGGCCAGCAAGCCGCCCGTGGCCATTCCAAACGGCACGATGATGTCCGCATCTTCCCAGGTCAGGTGACGCGGGAAGGTCCAAAGCTCCAACTGATCTTTCGCGAAACGCTTGAACAGACCAGTGTTAATGCTAGTGCTGTAGTCTGGAGCGGGATCGGTCAAGGCAGGAGGGCTAGCATTCGTCGTTTGATGCTGGCCTCCAGTTGCACGAGAATGCGGTTGCTGCTGGCCGGGAGGAGCCGCATCGACGGGCGGAGTGGCGGTTTGCGCCCAACAGTCTAAGCACGAATTGGAACTAAGCACCAGCATAAATAAACCGAACATATGGAGCCGCCACGACGACATCGAGACCATCCTTTTAGTTAAGCGACGTCAGGGTGGTCCCCGTGCGGCTCGCCCTGGAAAAAACGCCTCGACTCGCTTGCATCCTTTCTGGTGCTCGACTGCTGCTCACCATGGGTGCGTCCTGCAACCGTGTTCCCGTAACCATTCTTCACCGTCATGGATGGATGTAGGCAACTGCCAGTGCCACAGATGAGGCGACTTGAGCTGTTTGCATAACTGTGCTCCAGTTCGGCCCACCGACCTTCGGTGTTTTCTCCGGAACAACCACCATATCTCCGGGTCGCAACGAAGCATTTAAAGGATCGCCCAAAAACCAGACTCCCCCGCCAGCGTTCTTGGAGAGAACCGAACCATCGGCGCGAACCACAAACACCGCCTTTTTATCTGCTAGCGGAGTTAAGCCGCCCGCCTGGCTCAGGTACCAATTTGCGGAACGACCAGACTGCGCAGTGATCGCGGTGGGATTGAATACTTGTCCGTGGACCAAGACAACGCTTGCTTTCTTTGGAATGACCAGGACATCGCCGTCACGCAGCGGAATGTCTGCGGGCGTGCCTTTCCACTGTTTAATGTCGGACGAGATGTGAATCACCACTCTTCCTATTGGGGGATTTGAGGAGAGCTGATTCAAAGTGGAATCAGTCTGTGCAATGGCGTTTTTCTTCGCTGTTTGCTGATCCTGGTTTCCTTCGGGCAGATCCTTAAGCTGTAGTCGCTCGGCCCGCATTCGATTGATGAGCTCCTGCCGGTCTCTTGCTTCCATTTCGCGAACCTCGCGGCGCATTAGAATGGCTCCGTAAGGATAGGCTTCCTTTGTATATCCACCGGCACGTTCCAAGACCGCACTGAGACGTTGTCCAGGTTGAATTCCATAGGTGGAAGGGTGCATAACTTCGCCTTGCACCTTTACAGAAGCTTCAATATCGCCCCATCCGGGAACTTGGCGGATCGCCAGGACATCGCCGCTGCGAAGTGGAATATCTTCGGTGGCATTGCCGTTTACCAAGGAGGGCAAAGAAATCTGCAGCTGTTCTGAAGCGCCTCCCGAGGCCGCATAGCGCGTCAGGTCTGCCGCTTGGGTGTCAGCGCTGCGGGTTAGGCCGCCGGCGGCAAGAATCAAATCCTCGACGTGCATATTGTCCGTGTAGGGATAACGACCCGGCTTCGCCACTGCGCCAGTGATCTCGACGGTGTTGGGATCCACTTGAGACGTATTCCTGTGAATCAACAGGCGATCGCGAGGCTGCAGCAAAATGTTATCCGCCGCGACACCCTTCAGGGCAGCGCCTAGGTTCACGCTAAAGATCTCGGACGTACCGTCGGTATTGAAACGGAACAGCTGTGCCGTGTTCAACGCCGCTTCCGGGGTTAGGCCACCTGCAAGATAGACAGCGTCGCGCAACGACACTTGCCCGGACGTCTTGTAAGTGCCCGGCTTGCGGACCTCACCGGCGACAGACACCGTGGGGGCTTGCTCAAAATCAAAACGGCTGAAGATCCGCACCGTGTCGAGCGGCTCCAACGCGGGCGCGTTGCTGGGATCTTTCATCGCTGCGGCTAGATCGAAGCTGACAACCGTCGGGTGAAAGTCGGGAGGATTAAGACGAATGATCTCCCCATAATGAGCGGCCGGCTCAGGCAGAATGTCTTTGTAGCTGGCGAGAACGTCCGTGAGTTTCATGCCTTGATGGAACGAATATCTTCCAGGATTTAAGACATGCCCTTGCAGATAGATCGTGTCCTGGTTGTAGGGAGCGATCGGGAAAATATGGATTTCATCTCCATCCCGAACTTTGAAGGCCGTAAGTTGACTCACGCCTCCGTTGTCGGGCGAAAGATCAAGGCTTAACATGGTGCGCTTTTCGTGGGCCTCGAGTCGCTGCACTTCTACGTGTTGCAGCGAGGCTGCCGGGAGGATTCCGCCAGCCAACTCCAACACATCCTCGACCGTTTTTTCTCCGTTCAACTCATAAATCGCCGGGCGCCTCACCATACCTGTTACCGTTACCTGTGGACCAAGCGGTGGGACCATGAGCGTGTCGCCGTTTTCGAGCCGTTGCGCATCGGGCGTTACTCCGTGCAACAGCAAGTCATAGGCGTCGATTTGCTCGATTTCTTGTTGTCCGCGCATGTGCTTCAACTGGCGCAGCGAACCCCGAGAAGTTGCGCCACCTGCGGCCACCAGCGCATTCAAGGCCGTCGAGAGCGAACTGATGTCATAGGCGCCAGGCTCCGCGACGTCGCCTACAACATAGACGCGAATTGTGCGCAATCGTGATACCGAAACATCCGCTGAGGTGTCGCGATATTCGGTGCCGATTGCGTGCTGCACGGCCGCTTGAACATCACCCAGAGACTTGCCACTGACCAGCAACGGGCCAGCCTCTGGCAGCGTCACGCGGCCTTCGCGATCTACCACCCGGGTCAACCTCGTGGACACACCACCCCAAAGATTTATCGACAAGCTGTCGCCGGGGCCGACTACATAGTCAGGACCTACTGGCAAATCCATAGGCAGGCCGCGGTAATTGCGCATGCCATCCCTGAACACATCGGTCCCGAAGCGCTGCGGAGGTTTCTCACGAGACGGAGCCTGAACATAGAGGTCATAGAGAGAGGGAATGTTGGAATAAGGGTTCGGCCGGTGGAGCATCTCGCCGGGTTCCGGCTGGACGTTACGCGCAAGTTTGTTCCTACGGAGATAATAGTTGTCGACCTGCATTTCCGGTCGACTGTTCATGGCATAAGACTGTTGCCCATAACCACTGACATTCGAGCGCGGCTGCATGGCCTCGGAGAACATACGGCTCATTTCCGAAGACATCTCCGGATCTAAGGACGAAGTACCCAAACCAGCGGAATTCATCGATGGTCTTGATGGATTTGAGATGCTCTCCAATAACGCATCAGTCCCTGAGAGTTCTCCGAGCTCCGTGCCCCCCTCGTTGGCTTCGGCTTCCATAATTTGCTGGGAGGGGGCAGTGGGTTGACCATCGTTCGGATAGTATGGGACCACCTCACGCTGCGGGAGCTGCTGGTCAGGAGGGAATTCCTGATTTGGGTTCGAGATTTGGCGGTTCTGATTTTGGAAAAGGTATTCTTGGAGACACTCCGAATCGTCGTCAGGATCGCAGAGTGGCATTTTCGCTTTGTTGGGTTGTTGCGTCTGAGCGAGGTTTGTTTGTGAATCTTCTTGGGATTCGAGTTGGACGATGCGTCGCACGCGCTCCTGATTCAGGAGTTCTTGCTGTTTGCCCATCTGAGAGTCGGGATTCACATTTGGGAGCAGATAGCCGTAGCGTTGCACTAAACGCGTGGCGACGGATCGAAACACCACGTCAGCCGACAGACGATCAAAGACGGCATTGTCGGTGAGATCGTCATCGCTGACGACTTGGCCATTATCGCTTGCCTCCTTGGCGATCCAACGCTTGAGCTCGACCAACAAGCCTGGTTCCTTGATCAGCACTTCTTTGATCTCAGCGGGAGCAGCAGCAACCCTTGATAAATTCTCCTTCTCAAGCGCAGAAATTTCTTTGTTCGTGGGACGGGTAACGTCGAAATTGTCGTAGTTTTGGTAGCGCGTTTTCGAGGTCGGCTGCGGTCTCTGAGTCTGCGAATTGTCCTGAGCCGGCACGCCCACAGCACCGAGGGACAACACCGCGAGAGGAAGCAACAATCTGCCGAGTTTTCCTAGTTTCAACATGCTACTGTCTCCCCTCAATTAACATTGCTCCCCTTGCTGACGGTCGCCGCCACACTCCGGATGGCACTCAGGAAGCCCTGTTCGGACGGCTCAATATCGTCCGCGTGAATGTCGAGGGACGCCCAATAACAGACGGAGTAGCTCTCCTGTGCGGCTACAGCAATGATGCGTAGGGACGGAAATTCCCTGAGAAGCTCATCACAAATGGCCGGCCTCTTGCCGGGCTTTTCAGCGGTAACCACCAACAAATCCGGCGCGGTCTTCAACACGAGGTCTCGAATCTCGTCCTCTTTTGTAACTTGACCGACGATTTGGATCCACGGTTCCTCCTCGAGCATCTCGACAAGAAGCTCCCGCATGAGCTTCGGCTGGTTTGCCATGAGAACACGGAATGTCTTGACCATAATTGCCGTCCCCTTTGGAGCTTAATTATTTCTTGCCTGGCAGAAAGTGAAAGGTCCAAAGAGGTGCCAATTCTGGACTGAGGCAGCGAATCAGTTAGGTGCTAGCACGAGTCTGGTGGACATCCTTGGAAGGGCTATTAGCATCAACGAGTGCATTAGTACTCGGACTAAGTCATGAGTAGTCCTACATTGGCCCAATGGGTTTTGGGGACTTTACCGCAGGAACTTAAAGGGAACACCTTAGGCTACAAATAATTCACTGACTTAGCATAGGGTACTTTATGGATATTTATAAACTTAGTTGACGTCCTGAGATTTTACTCATAAACTCGACATGCCCAGAAAAACAGTAAAATCCTGATCCCTTTGATACCGGCCTTGGGTCCATGGCTTAGCCCTCTCGGGAGAATGAGCGTATTGAGAGAGACGATGATAGCCACAAGCAGCACCAAGCTGTCCCCGGAAGTTAATGTTTATCTCCTAGCCGAAAACCGCCTGCTACGCGATACCTTGGCGCGTTTGCTAAGGAAGCGCTCCGAGATTAACGTGGTGGGGGTGGGCCGCAGTTCGGAACCCGCCAAAGACGAGATATTCGCCTCGAATTGCGACGTGGTATTAATGGACACGTTTGAAAATGAAGCGTGCTCGTCGTTCCTGGAAGCGTTTCTTGAGCAAGATTCCGGCCTGAGAGTACTCTTGTTTGGAATGAGTGACGATCCCGAAACCTTTGTGAAGGCAGTGCACCTGGGAATCTGCGGTTATTTACTGAAAGAGGCATCGGCGGCGGAGATCGTCACGGCAGTCCTGGCTGCGGCGCGCGGCAATGCCAGCTGTCCACCGTCGCTCTGTATGGCGCTGATCCAGTATCTAGGCAAGACCCGGCGTGGCAAGGTCGACCCAACTGATACTCCTTGCTCCAGCCAAAAAGCCCTGACACCGCGGCAACTCCAACTGGTTAGGCTTGTGGCGGAAGGACTAACCAACAAGGAGATCGCGGCAAACTTGCACTTGTCGCAGTTTACAGTCAAGAATCATCTCCGTCGCGTCATGCGGCAGGTCGAAGCGGCGAGCCGTCACGATGCAGTCGATGCCGTACGTGCCAGCGGCCAGCTCGCGACTTGACGCCCCTTTGGACGAGCCTTGGGACAAAGAGGCGCGTTTCTGTAGTCGACTGCATCTCTAATACTCCCCCAGTCTAATAGCAGGCCAGGAAGGATTGACAGAAGTCCGACTTGGGTGGCGTGCGATCTCGCGTCATAACTGATTATGACAGTAGCGTTACAAATTCAAATTGCGGAGTGAGCCGACAGATTGTATAGTTGTCGCGCCGTGGGGGCGGCCTAACTCAATTATAAGGAATTCTTCCTATGTCCGCCCCGCAGAAGTGGTTCAGCGTTTGGTGTGTGCTCATTTTTTCAGCTAGCCTTCTGACAGGTTGTGCCAGTTCCCTCGTCGGCAATTCTGCAGTCCAAATCAGTCCAACATCGGCGGTTTTGTTACCTGGACAGCAATTGCAGTTTACTGCCGTCACCGGTGTGCCCAGTCCTCCTCAATTTCTTTGGGAAGTCAATGGTGTCCCCGGGGGTTCGGCAAGCACGGGAACCATTTCCACGGATGGCGTATACACGGCACCAAGCAGTCCTTACGGTCAGCCAATTCAGGTCAGTATCGCGCACCAGACCGCCGTCGCCGCACTTTCGATCTATGATCCCAATCACCCCAGTCCAGGAGTTGTAGCGAGTACCCAGAATCCACTTGTGGCTTCCTACTCGATCACCATTCCCATGGGCGCATCCGTACAAGTGCAGTTTGGACTTAACACGGCTTACGGTTTGGAAACCTCGGCGGCATCGTCGACAACCGGAGGAACACAAACGATTTATGTCGCGGGCATGCTGGCTAGCACCACATATCATATGCAGGCCGTAGTAAACCTACTCGGCGGAGGCCAAGTAACGGACGCGGATCACAGTTTTACAACCGGGGTCATACCTGCCGGTATAACGCCCAACATTTCGACGCAACTAACCGGAGCAGGAACTCTAAGCTCCGGTATCGAGTTACTTTCGCTGACACAAGGTACCGACCAGAATTTACTTTGCGCGTTAGCTACGGATTTGGCAGGTAACGTAATTTGGTACTACCCCCTTCCTACCGGTGCCTATCCCTTCCCGATCAAGCAACTTCCCAACGGTCATATGATCATGATTCTCGCGGGTACCCGTTTTGTGTTCCGAGAGATCGATCTCGCCGGCAATATCATCCGTGACCTTACGGCAGCCGAGGTCAATCAGACCCTGTCGAGAATTGCCTCGTTTCAGATGGGAGGCTTCACCCACGACTTCGCGATTCTGCCCAACGGGCACTACATCTTTCTTGTTACTCTTGAAGAAACCATCAACAATGCACCTGGCATCCCGCAAGGAACTCAAGTGGGCGGGAACGCATTAATTGACTGGGATCCTCAGCAAAATAAAGCAGTATGGGCCTGGTCGACCTTTGACCATCTGCAGCTCTCGCATGCGCCTTACGGGTTAAGTGATTGGACTCATGGCAACGCGATCATCTATTCACCGGATGATGGAAACCTGATTTTCTCGATGCGTAATCAGAATTGGGTTGTAAAGATCAATTACCAGGATGGGGACGGGGACGGTAGCATTCTTTGGACCTTGGGGCCGGGTGGGGATTTCACGCTGCCCAATCAGGAAGCGCCGATCGAGTGGAACTACGGGCAACACTACCCCAGCATCGTAAGTTCTAACAGCTCGGGCATATTCTCGCTGATGTTTTTCAATAATGGGAACGACCGGTTGATGGACAGCAACAATGACGTGTGCGGCACTTCGGGCGTGGGCGCCTGCTACAGTAGCGTGCCGATCTTACAACTCAACGAGTACGACAAGACCGCAAGTGTGCTATGGGAAGATAATCTGAGTCCCGCCTATTCGATTTGTTGTGGCGATGCATTGGTGCTGCCGAGTGGCAATGTGGAATTTGATGTCGCCTACGATCAGAATACGCCCAATGTTTCTTATATTGAAGAAGTAACTCAGACACAAGCCCCAGAGTTAATCTGGCGGATGAATATTACGGGGCAGCTCGCATACCGAGGCCTGCGCGTCCCGAGTCTCTACCCTGGCCAAGTGTGGCCAGCGAATCCAACCCAGAACGTGCGCCCGCCCAACATTCCACACTAGGATGAGCCCGAGTCGGCCGGCACCAACTGCTAAATCCATAGCCATCGAGCTACCATCCAGACACTGACGTCAGAGTCGCCGAAAAGTCAGGCCAGCACCTATCTGCAACTCATGACTGAGGAAACCAGCGATTCTAAAAACTCGGACTCGTGGCGATGTAGGCGACGCTGAAGCCGCTGGGAAGTCCCGATGGAAGTGTAGCCAAGTTGGTCGCCGGGGACTGGAACAGCACATATTGTCCGTTGCTGCTCATGCCCACCAATGAACAATTGGCATTGGCCGCTGCACCGCTGCTATTGACACTGACCGGCACGGTTTGCGTTGTGCAGCCCGTGGAGACGCCGTTGCAGCTGTCATAGAGATAAATTTCCGCCAGGCCATTCAGCGAACCCTGGAACCCGACGAATGTGCCAGCATCGCTCAGCCACAACGCAGTGCTGCTCTGCACAGAGGTGGAAAATGTCGTCGGGCCGGTGGAGCAGCCGCTCGTCGAACCCAGGCAAGGCGAGATCGCTTGCAGATAGCCAGTGCCGGTCATGTTGCCGGATGGGGTGCAACTGTAGGCCAGATATTGCGCGTCGGGGCTGATTGTCGGGGCCTGACACGGCACAGAACCAGTTGAGACCACGTTGTCCAATGGCGAGCAGCCGGGCGCGGCTCCCAAACAGGAATCGTGAAGCACAATCTGCGAACTGGTGTTCTGGTACACGAGATACCGACCGTCCGCGCTCGAAACCGGGACGGAGTTATTGGTGGTTGACACCGCGGGTGTAAGAGTCATCTGGGTACAGCCCGCCGGTGCACCGTAACAGGTGTCGTAAATACCCGCGCCGGTGGGCGGATTTACAAGGCTCTGTCCTGTCGCGTAACTCAGGTAGCGGCCGTCCTGCGCGAGGAAAGCGCCGCGTGTGTTCGCTAAGGTAGTGACGATGGCCCCAGGCGTACAGCTGGACGAGCCAAGACATGTTCCGACGATATCTACTTGCTGCATCAGCTGATCGGTGGTAGTCAGGCCCTCCAGGAAAGAAACATATTGCCCGTCGGAGCTCACCCAGATGGCATTAAAGGTGTCGTAGCCCTGGGATGATCTGCTGAAATTGCCTGAAAGGCTCGAAGCGGGAGTGCAGCCGCTCGGCGCACCAAGACACGTGTCACGCAAATACAGATTATCGTTCAAGTCGAAGAAGGCGAAATAACGGCCGCTCGCGTCAATCATTCCCGTACCGTTCAGCGCGATCGTCTTGCCGTTCGGGTCGACGCTGCCCACGGTTTGCTGGACGCCTTGACCCGCGGCCGTACCAGTAAAGGTGAGTACGTTGGAGGGTCCGGCGGAAGGAGATGGGTTCGAAACCGTGAGGCTGGTGGTACCCACCGTAGCATTCAGGACCACGGAAATGCTGGAAGTGCTACCGAATGTGGTGGAGAACACCTGACCGCCGAACTGTACAGTGGCGCCCGAGACAAATTGTGAACCGGTGATGGTGACCGCTACGGGAGTGCCCGCCACACCAGAAGCTGGCGATAGAGAAGTAATGGCGGGCGCAGGATTTTGCAGCGTCACAGTGGCAGGCGCCGAAATGCCGGCGTTTGGCGTGGGATTTTCAACGGTGATAGAGGCACTGTTGCTGGCGGCGGGGAGCGCTATGTCGGACGCGAGAATAGATGCAGTCAGTTGCGTGGAACTGACGAATTGGGTCACGCGGCTGATGCCGTTCCAATAGACATTTGCGCCGCCAACGAAATTTGTACCGTTCACAGTGAGAGTAAAGGCGGGGCCACCAAGAACGACCTGACTCGGACTGAGCGAAGTGATGGTTGGTAACGCGGGGCTTACGACCGCGACAGGAACGGTGTTCGATGTGCCGCCACCAGGGCTTGGAGTCATTACCGTGATCGGAAGGCTGGATATGGGATTCGTGAGATCCGACGCGGGGATACTCACCGTCAGTTGCGTGTTGCTCACATAGGTGGTGGGACGCGCAGAACCATTCCATTGCACCACGGAATTCATGACAAAGCCGCTTCCGGTAACGGTCAAAGCAATTGCGGAGGTGCCAACTCCCAGAGTATTGGGGGAAACTGAGGTGACTGCGGGAACACCTGGAGAATTGATGGTGAAGTTTGCTGTGGCTTGTCCTCCACCAGGAGTGGGATTCGTGACGGCGACCGCGATGGTTCCACTGGCGCCCAGGTCGCTCGCGGAAACCGCAATGGTCAGTTGCGAAGAGCTTACGAATGTGGCTTTGCGAGAGTTGCCATTCCAAGTGACCGTCGAACTAGACAGAAAATTCGAGCCCGTAATGGTCAGTGTGAAACCGTTAGAGCCGGCGGCAGCACTGTTGGGAGAAATCGACTGGATCGAAGGTGCGGGGTTGTTGGGTGGAGGGGGAGTCGAGCTACCGGTTCCGCAGGAACAAAGTAAGAAGACAAGAAAACCACAGATGAGCCCATGGCAGGTGCTGCGCAATAGGTTCATGGCGTTTTCCAGTAGTAACGTAGTGGTTATAGCATTAATAATCTGGGATTGTAAATAGAACAGAAGATACGGGGCCGCGCACCCATTGTTACCAGCCGAATGTGATATGTGTATTAGAGCATACGCAAAGGAGCAGCCGAAGTCCATCGCCTTCCATTGACCACGGCAAGCAAGCCTTTATAATTGCGCTCGGCTGAGGATCCATGGTTGCGGTTGCTGCCCTTGTCTTATCTTTCTACTGTTGGCGGATCAAGACCCGACAAAAAGTGCTTCTGGACCGTCGTTTCGACGTGAAAAGGGATATTTCGAGAGTCGCACCTAAATGACAACTTTCGATGGGGATAATTCGATGAGGCAAATGACCGCAGCGGAGTCGGAGGGACGGTTTTCGACTACATTGCTGAATTTCATTTATGAGACGCAAAGGTGGAAGCTGGTAACGGTCTTAGTGATCGTTAGCGTACTGAAGTCTGGCATTTGGATTATCCCAAACCTCTCGTTTTCATGGATGATTGCCCAAAACCCATTTGTCAATCCTCTGCAACAATGGCCTGAAGCCCACTACCTATACTGGTCGTGGCTTGCGCCGTTTCTGGCGTGGTGTGTTGGTGCTACAGGGAAGGCGGCATTTGTCGCATTCCACTTTGCGTTTTCCGTCGGATTCACCGTATTTTTCATCGCCCTGATTTTTAAGAGCTTCTCGGATAGAACTGCAAGAACCGCGCTCGTACTTTTCATTATCTTACCTGTCTCCGCTACTCCTTACTTCTGGGTGTCAATGGACTCTGTAACCTTATTTCTGATGGTGTGTGCCTTGGCGGTGCGAAAGCTTTGGCCCTTGGCTTTCCTTATCGGAGTGGCGCTCGGGATGCAACATTTTGAACAAGGTATTTGCGCCTTAGGGGTTTTAACTGTTGCGTTGATGCTGAACAAGTATTGCAAATGGGAAGTGCAGTATTCGATTGGATGGGCTTTAGCGCTGATAACAGGAATCGTGGCGGGAAAGCTACTGCTAATGGCTCTTTTTATGCACTGGCATATCGAGGTTAATTCTGGGCGCTTATTCTGGCTTAAGGAACATTTTAAGGAAATGCTTGCCGCTTTTCTCTACCATTTCCAATACATAATTTATTCGGTGTTCGGCATAGGCTGGCTTTTTGTGCTCAAAGCTGCGGACCGGGGGAGAAAATCTGTTCCTTTATTCGTAGGGATCTTGGGGACCCTCCTGCTGCTCCCAATCACGGCGGATGAAACCCGTGTCAGTGCCATCGTGAGTTTCCCTTTGCTTTCCGTATTCTGTGTGTTAAACGAATCCTTCCTGTCGTCCTTGACCAACAGATTCTGCGCGTGGAGCCTTGCAACTTGGGCAATCGTGCCTTATGTGTGGGTGTGGCTCGGAAGCCCTAAGTGGTCTGTCTTACCCTATGATGTTGTAGCACTTTTGCACCGCGCGTTCGGGTGGTACTCAGTGCAGCCGCATCAAATTTGGCCCTTCCATTAAGTGTCTTGGGGGTTTTACGGACGAGACTGTCCCAGCTGGATCGGAATGTCTCGCGCTTTGTTCCCTGGCCGTATCGCGCTGCCGCCGGCCAAGTAGCGTGGTATCTGCGCCAGCTCCTCGGCGCGTCCGCGCCCTTGGGCCAGGCGTTTGCAATAGGTCGAGAACGAGAGAATAACGGCCGTGCGCGCGAGTGGCGTTCGTAAATATTCCAACGACGTCGGTCGTTCCGGCTCGCAATTTTGGTGTCGTAGCCGGTCAAATACCTAACCGGACAATTATTAAACCTGTCCCTCACTTTCGGATTGAAAAACAATTGATCGAGGAAGGCTGCCAAAGAATTCAGTGCAGCCTGCCAAGGCAACTTTAGGCAGGCCACTTTTCCATATTGTACGCATTGCTCGATCTGTAGGAACGGATGCCTTGTTTTTGGGAGTTCAACTCCATCATTAGACAAAGTAATTGCGGTGTTGCCGGGTGTGGCAACCGGCACAGAGCGAAATCAGATTCTCCAGAGCGTCATCGCCCAACTTGCTTCGATCCCGCAAATGATGCACTTGCAAGTTCCTCGAAGAGCCGCAACACTGGCACCGCCAGCCGTCTCGAGCCAAGACCTGGTCACGGAGTTCTTTGTAAGTCGCGGTATCAACCTTTAGCCGAGGTCTTTTAGGGAGCAATCGATCCATTTTGAAAACCTAGTGCCGCATTGGCTGTTCGATCCTCTGCAAGAGCTGCCCCCGCCAGAAAGTCCGCGCAAATCATTTCGAGACAATAGCCTCTCGACTTATCCGTTCCCAGCATCAGGGCAGCGGTCTCCAGTGCCTTCTCAACCACGGCCAACTGACTCTTGTAGACCTTGAAATAGAGGATCTCCCACGGCTCCGTCTCTTTCCCAGTTAGATGTCGCTCGACTTCCCGCCTGAATTCCTCCCTCGGGAGTTCCTTTGCCTTGTGCACCCAGGTGCACGGAGCGAACGCGTCTCCATCCCTACGCGCAACCTTGACCAGCTCTCTCGCCTTTGTCCAGCCCATCTCGCGAAGTTGTGGTTTCGGTACTCGCGTCAGATGTTCGTGGATGGTCATGAGGTAATACGCTTTCCGCCGGGAGTCGGCAAAGCGTTTTTCGAGGAAGTCGTCAAACGACTTCAGATGTTCTAGCCTCCAATACTGTTTGGCGCGCACCTCGCACAGGTATTCCCCCAGTTCGACGAACCGCACATCCTTTTCCTGTTCCTTGGTCTTCTCGCAAGACAAAATCTCATCGATTCGCCCGAGCACGAATGTGGCCCGCCGCCGATTGATCTCAGGAGTCACCATCTTCCCCCTGTTAATCCATAAGCTCGTCAAGCCACGCAAGGTCGCTCGCTTCCGGTGTAAGGGTAAGACTGGATTCGATCAGCCTTTGGTCGTCGAGACAGAGCCCGAGATGTGAGCAACTGATGCAGCCGTTCTGCGGAAAACGGATCCCGCTGTGAGTAGGGAATTGGGCGGCCTTGATCTGGCCGATCGTCGCTCCGACGAGGTGGCCGAATTCCACGCGTTGCTCTTCCGAAATCGATGTGCTCAGGTATTGGATCTCCGGGTGATGCTTCCGCACGAACACCACGAGAGCTACTTCCGAAATGCCGGTCATCCAGGAATAGCAGATCAGCTGAGGATCGAGCGACAACAACCCCGCGGGTTCCTCGGGATAACGGCTGGTGGTTGTCTTCCAATCCATTAGGCAATGTGTGCCATCGAGATCACCGATCGCGTCGATGTAGGCGACAAATTGATTGGCGTTGGGGAGCTCCCGGACCACCTTGATTTGAAGATTCTGTTGGGGTTGGGAAATGCGAATCCGATTGTCCCGCGCAAAGCATTCGAGGAGATGCACTCCCTGATGTACCAGCCGATCCCAACTCTCCCCTCTTTTGTACGCAAACGCCGTATCACGAAAAGCGCCCCACTCTTGATGAAGTGTCGCGGCACAGTCGTTACCGCGGAAATAGGACTCCAGTGCTTTCTCAAAGCAGCGACCGAAGAGCATGGCCGCACGGGTCTCCTTTTCGCGCCAGCCGTCCAGATAGCGATGGCGGTAGCTGCGCGGGCAACGGAGGTAATGGGCGATCTGGGTGTAGCTATACGTCATCGTGGCCACTCTCCGTCTCGACTGGATTAGTCAGCGTGCAGGAAAGCGTCTCCCATTCTGCTGCCGGGGCAAACGCGTCAAGATTTTGGTAAGAATGCCCATTGAGGCTGGTAAAGCTAGTCCGAACGACGCCGCGAAGGTTCAGGAGCTTTTTCTCATCGACCTGGTCTCGAGTAAGGAGTTCGGCGTCGTAGCCGAAATCCCGCAGGAACCAGCTGAGCTTCCAAAGGGCGCGCTCCGTGCAGTAGAGGCGGCCCGAGAAGGAAATTGCTTCATGGGAGGTGGGTTCCAGGATGCCAAAGCGAAGAACAAAATAGGGCTTCTGTGGATGCCAACGATAGGAGGCCTGTTCCACCCGGACAGGAAGAACCCATCGAGGTTACTGACCAGATCCTGCTGTCCGGAATGCAGACCGGGAATGTGTCGCCTCATGACCGTACCTCCGCTGGCTGCGAATAGGAGTTGAGCTTGCAGACCAGGGCATCTCGGTTCTGTTTTGCAGCCGCCGAGAGATGGGAGATAAAGGACTCCACCAGCTCACGGCTCGCGCCGCTGAGAGTCGCGGTGCCACAGAAGTCCGCGGCGTAGGCTTTCACGAGATTGGCATCGAGGTTGTACTGGCGAATCAAAAGGCAGAGCTGATCGCGGAGCCGCGGTTGACCGTTGCCCGATCCGTTGGAAGAAGGATGTCCATTCGATGGCGCGGGAGCGGCGGATGTTCTGGGCGCGCTCGAGAACGCGCCCAACTCCTCCACCGAACAAAGGCCGATCCCGTATGCCTTGCGAAGAGCGCGATTGACGGCGCGAGTCTCGGCAATTCGCATCTCAGCCCCATGGACCAGCGAGGACACATTGGAGGGGTCGGCATCGCCGTAACTGACAAAGCCCTTGGCACTGTTTCTTTTATAGACAGTCGCTTTGCAGACGAATCGAGATGAGTTAACGTCACAGAACTCCGTCATAAGACTCACCGCGATTCCCGAACATCCTCTCCGTTGAGCTAGCCGAATGAGCCCGGAATGTGTGACATACCAGCGATTCTCCAAGAGTTGAAGATCGCCCGCGGCTATGGAGAGTCCAAAGTTTGCAGACAAAGACTTAAGTGAGACTTGCTGTTCTCGATTGATCTGACCGAACCAGAGACGCTTTGCCAGTGTCAGGTTCCGTCTGTATGCGATTTTCGTTCCAGCAGAGATCATTGAATTTGGCTCCTTTCTAATGTATGTGACTCGCATACATTATAATACACGCACGATGAGAACGTCAAGACAATTGTTGGCAGAGAGAGGTCTTTCTCCTACAATCGCATTCAAATGAGAAAAGATGCTCCTTTGGCCTTTCGTATCCAAGCAGACCTAAAAAGAAAGCTCTTGAGGCTTGCAAAACAAGAAGCCAGAAGTCTCTCTCAAATCTGTGAATTGCTTCTCAAGATTGGCGTAGACGAATACGAGAAAGAAGGTCCCAAGTACTTACAAAAGGTTTTGGCTTCTACCCCGAGCGGCGATCAGAGATAGGGCAGATTCGCAATTCATCGTATTGTGCCACTGAGCACGGTCGCAACGAAGTCGGCGCCGAAGTGCTGCTACAGTTGGAATGGCCAGGCGCCAAGACGTGGCGCTGGGCATCCGCGAGCCCAAAAGTACAAAACGAACTCAGGCAAGTGCATTGGCTCCAGCAATTTGACGTCTGAAGCGTTGTCAATTTTCGGTCTATTCGACCAATTAGTTGGGAACGAAACTGCTTTTAAGAGGACGCTCAAGCGCACGCCGAAGTTCTTGTAGCTGCCGAGGACCCATCAGGTCGGCCCGAATAGCCTCGAAGTTCTGCCGATTTGTTTTACCGTCCAAGATCGTTCGTACCGCCTGTTGAATATCCGATTCACTCTGGCTGGAACAAACCGTACCCACTCGGTATTTGGAGATCAGCTGAGCGAGCCCGCTATCCGAAGGAGTATGCGCAAAAATAGGGCGTTGCGCCTGAATGTATGTGGACAACTTGATGGGTAGGCTCGTCCTACGGAAGCCTCGGAATCGAAGTCCTTCGGGATACATGGCGTACACAAAGTCGCACGTGGCGAGCACTGGAAGCGCCTCTTGCTCGAGTAATTCTCTGTGGTTTTCAAAAGTGGCTATATTCTCCGAGGCGATTTTGTCCATGTCTGGAGAATTGCCAATGCGTATGATTTTCAGAGAGCGATTTTGTGTAGCGGCGTAGCTGCGGCATGCCAGTATAAACCTGCGGAAGGGGTCGGGATGGTAGAGAGAGCCGATGTGCCCAACGGTAAGCGTATCCGTGGATAGACGGGAATGCACGACAGGCAGCTCGGGGAGATATTTGTAAAGGGCAAAGCAGTTCACGCCATATTTGGCCTTGAAATAATCCCTCATCCTCGTGCTGGTCACGTCCACGGAGCGCGCCTCTCGCAAAACGCGGGGGAAAATGAGGGACATAAGCGGCCAAAGGGGGCGAAAGCGGCGAGAGCGGATGATCATGGCCAACGGCTCATCATGAACTGTCAAATGGACGGGCTTGCCCATGGACAGGAGTTCTGCCGCTACACAGATGCCTGCATAATGCGCCACAATCCAATAAAGATCCGCGTCCAGACGCTGCACAAGGTCTTTAACCGGCTTCGTGGAGCCCGGCAAAAAGCCAGTTCGAGCGGAGAGGTCAGCGACAAATTGCGGGGTTGAAATGGGTTTGCCCAGCCAGTGTCGATGTTCACCATGGCCGGGAACCTCCGACTGGTAATGCCATTCAATATCAAGGTCCGGCAATTGCGCCAGATGGCTCCGGAGCTGCACGGAGCCTCCACCAATTTCCGGGGAGTAGGGAGTAAAGAGCGCAATCCGCATTTAAGCTATTCTAATCTAGCAGACGTGAAGCATCACTGCCCAAGCCCGGATCCTTAAGGAACGACTCCATCCACCCATGGAAGTACCTCTGACATTTCTTTGGTCTAAAGTCACGCCTGCCGTATTTTCGAATGTAAACATTTTCTTACAGCGTCCTTAGGGAAGCGGGCCGAGGTCCAGCTCGATAAAAGCAAATACTCTTCGTTCCTCACGAAAGTGATAGTGCATGCCCTTACGAGGGCACTGTGCGCCTCTTGAACCTTCCTCCACGAACTTGCAATAGAAGTTCGGCCGCGGACGTCAGCTTTGACGGCGACGGAGGGCAGCGGCCACGGCCGTGACAGTTCCCGCCACGGTGTCCTGGGGTGTCCAACTGCGCATGCGGTTCCGCGCGAGCTGACCCAATTCACGAAGGTGTCCGCGCTCTCTGCACAGATCGCTCAGAAGAACGGAGATGGCTCGAACGTCTCCGCACGGATAGATAAGGCTCGGATCAACCGGAGCGATTAAGTCCCTCGCCGCACCCACGCGGTCGCTGGCCACAACAGGGCAGCCACAACAAGACGCTTCGTTCACCACGACCGCAAAGGGTTCGTACTCTGATGGAAGCACCATCAGGTCAGCCGACGTATACACCGCCGGCAGTTGCGACTGATTCTGAAATCCGAGGAATCGAACTTGATCAGAAACACGGAGAGCGGCAGCCTCCTGCTCAAGGTCTTGGCGCTGCGCGCCTTCTCCGGCATAAATCAGAAGAGCATCGGAAAGGTTGGCTTGAGCAAAGCCACGGAGAAGGTCCAGCGGACGTTTCCAGGGTTGGAGTTTCGCGCAAAAAAGAATCACGGTGGTTTGCGACGTTGCGCCCCAACTGGCACGTACGGTCTCCCGGTCCACTTTTTCGGACTGAGCCATCCACCAGTCGTTGTCGACAGAATAAGGAGTAAGGGTGATGCGGTCTTGCCGAATCCGAAGCGAGAGCATGAGATCGCGCGTGGCGGAGGAAGGAACAAACACCTGGTCGGCCAAGGAAAACAGTCCGGGCCAAAAAACACGCTTTAATTGGACCTTCGATGAGCTACCGCTGCGTGGAATCAGGCTGGAAGCATCTGTGCCGAAAAGGAATGCAGCTCGGCAGCGGCGAGCCGCGAAATAAGAGATCCAGAAGGACGCGCACAGATAGCTGAGGTAGCAAAGAACGGCATCGAATTTACCGGTACGAATAACGGTTGAAAGACCAGGATTGCAGAGTCCCCAAAAGGAGTCGGCGCCTGAGCCTCGGTTTGGGATTTCCTGCCAAGGATAGCCCTCGAGCAGCGGAATATCCCATTTCACGGTCGTGTTAAAGCCCGGGTCATGAGTGGGCTGTGCACCCCGAAGGCTGCAGTACGCCACGGTGAGGTCTAGCTGCGGGTGCTGGGCCATTCGGCGCAACAGAGGGGCCATGTACTGGACTGGATGACTGCCGATGGCAAGGACTCGGTAGCGAGGGTCAGGCAAAGCCTACCCTCGCCGGAAAACGTGTCATTTGGCAATGGAACTGGACCATGGACTCCATACGAAAGGCGTTCCTCCAAAAGTATACGCTTCCCTTGGGACAACTGAGCATGACTAATCCGGCCGGACCACGGACTGGATTTTGACCGGGAAGAGTTAAAATCCTTGCTAGCGCACACTGAAGCACTCGGTATTTGGAGATCAACCGAACGCGCCGAGGGCAACCGCACCGACATTAAGTTCTTGCCGCGGATGAGTATCCGAGCGCCATTACGAGAGTTCGTCTGGGTTTGTTGTCCTGCGTTGGTCGGTGAAGAGCTGATTTTTTGTTTTACTATTACCAAATGGTTAGCAATGACTGCTGCGCCACTTTGCCGGGGCTGGGTAATTGCAGTATCGTCCTGCGGTATAGAAGCATCTAGGCATGCGATTGGCAAGATTGGGTGTGAGAAGACCTCGCCGCCTATGCATCTCGCCGCCCTTTCAGTCAAGGCATCTGTATTGCAAGCCTTGCCTTTGACTCTGGAAAATTTTTGTATTGGTTCAACGCTGAGGAGGCGTCATGAAAAGAAGGCCTAGTGAATTGGCACTAGTGGCAGTTTCGCTGGTGTGTGTTTTGATTTTGGCTGCTTGTAATTGCGCTCCCACTTTGCGATACATCACCATTTCTCCTTCGGGTCCTACCATTGTTATCGGGGCCCAGGAAGCTTTCACCGCCACTGGTTATTACAGCAATGGCGCCGTCACTCCCAATATCAGTGTGTCTTGGAGTTCTGCTAGCACCTCCGTCG
>DATKPS010000063.1:0-18878 GCA_035524015.1 Candidatus Sulfotelmatobacter sp. | reverse complement strand
AACAATCAGCGCCTGGATACTTTGACCAACACCCAAAAGGCTTTCGAGGGTCTCACCTCCGTTCCGACCTTTAATGATCTTTTCCTCGGCGGCACCATCGGCGGCCCCATCATCAAGGACAAACTCTTTTTCTTCGGTGGTGACGATGCCGAGATCATCAACTCTGCCTCGGTCTACGGCACCGGTCTGTTGACTCCCACCCCGGCGGGAATCGCCACTCTCGCCGCTTGTTTCCCCGGCAGCGCCGGTGTGACCGCGCTGCAAAACTACGGACCCTATGCCGTCAAGGCCGGAAATCCCGTTCCCCAAGGGACCCCCATGCCTTTTGACGTAACGGGATGCACTGGAGTGCAGGAAGCCGGCGTTCAGCGCGCCTTGCCCACCGATTCCCGCCAGTACAACTTTGTCGTCAAGATTGATTTTCAAACCGCGAAAAACCACTTTTACGGCCGCTATCTTTACAGCAACACCAACTTCTTTAACAACGATCCCGGAGGCGGCGGCGCGGCTGCTGGTTATCCCTACAACGTTCCCGCTCTTGCTCAGGATTACGCCTTCAGTTGGACTCGCGACATCTCTATCCATCAAGCCAACGAATTCCGCGCCTCCTACGGCCGGGAAAACGTCGGCTTCGGCGGAAGCATCGGTAACACCACTCCCGCTCCAGCGGAACTCACTTCCGCGCTTACCAACATTACCTTTACAGACCCCTCCCTTTTGAGCTTCGGTCCCAACACTGCTCTTCCGCAGTTGCGCATTGTGAACACCATTCAGCTACAGGATAACTGGACTTACTACAAGGGCCGCCATTCCCTCAAGGCCGGCGTCAACTACACCAATCAGCGCTCTCCCAATACTTTCTTGCCGCTCATCAATGGCCAGTATGTGTTTAACGACTACGGCGCACTCGGTGAAAACGTGCCCTTCCAGGTCCATATTGCCGATGGCAACCCCAATTTCCAGTTCACCGAAAACGATACTTTCCTTTATTTTCAAGACGATTTGAAGGTCAGCCGCAATCTCACGCTGAACCTCGGCCTCACCTGGTCTTACTTCACGCAACCCGCCAACTTGTTCCATAACAATACCGTCAAAAATCAGACCGGCAGCGACCCCTTGTGGGATCCTTCCCTGCCGCTGAACGTCACCACGTTCCCGTATGTTCCGGTGCCGAAGGATAATTGGGGACCGAACGTCGGTTTCGCCTGGTCCCCCTCGAAAGGGATGTTCTCCTCCGGTGACGGCAAGACCGTGCTGCGCGGCGGGTTTCGTATCGCATACGACCCTGCGTTTTATAACATCTACTCGAATATCGCGGAGTCCGCTCCGATCGTTTTGAACGACACCCTGTCTGGTTCCGTGGCCGCCAGCAATCCCGTGCCCGCCAGTCCTTTCGGACCTGCGGTACGCTCCGCATTGGCTCCCTTCTTGCAAACCGGAGTCTTCGATCCGCGCACCTTTGACAACACCACCATCGCTCCCAATTTCCGCCCCGATAAGGTCTATTCCTGGTCGCTCGGCGTTCAACAAGAAGTGGCCAAGAACGCCATCGTCGAAATTCGCTATGTCGGCAATGCTGGACGCAATCTCTTTCAGAGCATCGACGCCAATCCCTACGTCGCCGGTTTAGCCAGTCTTTATCCCAATCTCGTTCCCGCGAATTTCACTCCTTGCCCAGCTTCTCAGGCCGCCGTGCCCGAGGCTGTGGGCACCGCAAATTGCAACCAGGGAGTCCTGCTGAGCCGCACCAACACCGCCTACTCCAATTACGATGGGCTGCAGACCGAAATCCGCCTGAATCGCGTGTGGAATCAGCTCACCCTCAAGTCCGCTTACACCTTCAGCAAGACCATGGACAATTCCAGCGAGATCTTTTCGACCTTCGCCGCCGGCGGCACCAGTTCCGGGGCCCAGAATCAACTCAACTTCAACGGGCAGGAATATGGCCTCTCCGGCCTCGACTTCCCCAATAACTGGGTGCTCACGGTAATTGAAGAGCTTCCCTTCTTCCGCGGGCAGCAGGGCTGGCTCGGACACACCTTGGGCGGCTGGGCCGTCTCCAGCGTGTACACGCTTTCCTCGGGGCAGCCGTTCACTCCTTCGCAATTTCAACTCAATTGCCTCAGCGGTGGCGGCTCTTGCAACACGCCCAATTCCCCTAACAACCCTTACGACGCCAACTTCAACGCGGCCTTCTTGTTGCCCGATGGCGCCTTGCGTCCCTTCGTTGGCAGCCCAGGCGCTCCTGTTCAATCCGTCGGAATCTATGCCGGCGACGCCTGCAATACCGGCAGCTTTCCAGCAGCATGCACGGTCGCTCCCACCCAACTCGTGAGCCTGAACAATCTCAATCAGTCCGGCACCGTCACTCCGGTGAACGCCGGCAGCGTCCGCTTCATCGCCAACACCCCGCAGGCCGAGCAGGTTTACGGCACGCCCTTTGGCAACGCCGGGCGCAACATCCTGCGCGACTTCCACACCAACGTTCTCAATCTGGCCATTTTCAAAACGGTGAATTTCTCCGAGCGCTATCGCTTGCAATTCCACGCCGATTTCACCAACGCCTTCAACCATCCCAACTTCGGTTCCGTGGTGGGCGAGGGGATCGACCCGTTCATCGACGACGCCGGCCTGGTCGGCGAGGGCGTCGGCTTCGCCAATCCGCTGGTGCAAAATGGCGGCTCGCTCAACAACGGCACCCGCAGCATCCGCCTCGGCGCGAAGTTCTTCTTCTAGCCCAGCCCATTCGGCCCAGCACCACCTGGCGCGGGGGAGGCTCCCTCCCCGCGCCACTTTTGTTTAGCCCGCATCGCGGTACCCTGTAGCTCACCCCTTGCAGGGGTGAGGCCTTTCCCTCTGCGCCCTTGTAGGGGCCGCCTTCTGAGTCGGGCCGTTCGTTTTTCGCTCCGTCTTGCCTCGCAACTAAAACACTGCCGCACTCCTGACAGCGGCGTAAAGCCGCTGCTACAGGTGCATGCCCCCTGCCCCCGGTGAAAAATTAAAAACGTGGCAAACAAGGGAGTTAGCTTGAAAACTTTTAAAAATTTTTAGGGAGTGGGCAGAGGTTAGGCAAGACTTGAGCCCCCCCTGTGTTTTCGTATCAAGGGGAAACAAAGGACTTACGAGGGAATCTCTGTATGAAGGGGAAACAAAGGAGTTAAGGTGCACCGCCCCTTCCAGCGTCAGGGCGAGCGAGTGGGTTTGGGTGCTCGGACGAGCCGTTCGGAAATCAGGGTAAGCCCTTCGGGGCTCAGGGCGGGCCTTTTTAGATACATTCAAACGTCAGCCCGTGTTATTGAGTAGTACATATTGACGTGATATACTCTCTGGAATGACGCTCCCTGACATTCCGACCTCTGTCGCTTTTTGGGCCGGTGTAGCCACTTTACTGAGTGCTGCTGGTGCGTGGTTCACGTTCGCTGCGACAGTCTTGGGTTCTCGTCGAGAGACGTATCAGGGTATTCGGAATCTGCTTGTCGGACTTAACGCAGAACTCGACTTGATATCGCAATGGGCGAGCGGCGGTGAAGGAGACCGCGGATATGTGCTTCCGCAAGATTTAAGGGCGCTCACGAAAGAACAGAAGGACTGGTTCAATCCGAGTCGTTACATTTTCACTTTAGAAACTCCCACACTTCAGAATCTCACAAGATCTCAATACATCCGTCATCTGAATACGATTGTCCAGCCACTCGTCAAATTGAATTACTCGTTCCGCCGCCTTTTTGATTTTCACGCTGATTTTCGTGCCTTCGTCAACAACAGTCCCGTCTTATATACAAGTGTGTTCAAGAAGCTCAAGGACCCCCAGAGTGTTTATTTGCCTGCAGAGACTGACTTCATGAACTTTGTGTTTGGAATGAATCATAGAATGCACAACAACTTAATCGGAGGTGAGGAGACTACTGACGAGCTATGTTTATACAAGGCCTTCCGTTCTGCGAAGAGTGCCCTCGCACAGTTCGAGGTGCAGCTGCACGCAGAGCCGCTGCCTTGGTGGTTCTGGATATTTCACGTTCTAGCCGCGTGTCTGACAATTATTGCCGCGTGGCAAGTATTGCGTTGGTTTTCGATTGTTTAGGAGTTGGATATTGCAAACCAGAGAAGCATTCCGATTCCACTAGCGAAACCAAGCTGCGCAACTCTTCCACACCATCGCCAAAGAATAAGGTAGCGGTCTTGAAGTGTTTTGTGCTTCTCGGCGATAGCTGCACAGTTGCGAGCTGCCTCTAGCCGTGGCTTCTGAAATTCAGCGATTTCTTGCGGAGTTCTTAGATTGACTACGCCAATCTTGGGGGTTTCTTCTGCCTCTATCTCATATTTTCGTCGCTTGACATCATTGTATTCGCGCTCGCGGAAATGATGCGAGTAATACAGAGTCAAAAGCACGTAGAGCAATGAGCCCACTAGGCAAATAAAAAGCGAGGCCCAGCTTGCAGTAAGCAGCCTCGGATGAAGCAGTGGTTTTCCGAGTGATTTTAGGTATCCCAAATACGTGATGCTCAAGGCTATCGTGCCGCCCGAAAACAGTGCCAAATTGTTGTAGAACTTTTCAAAGGCGTGCCTGTCTTCAGCACTCTCTTTGTACATGTTGTCTTCTACAGCAAAGAGATGCTTCTCAATAGCTTCAACGTGTTGCTTGGCGAAGTGTCTCACCGCGTCCGGTGGCAGGCCCACGGTTTACCGCCGCGAAGCGGGATCGGGTCGGATGAAGTCTCCCGGCTTCTTAATTGGTTTGAGAATCTCATATCCGAAGTCTTCTGCTAGATCAGCAAGAGCATTCACGAGTTCCAATCCGACTGGAACAGCTTCTTTGGATTTCAAATCGCCGCCAGCCGCTACAAATGCTTCCACCTTTTTCCTTGCGACTTCAAGACGTGCTGTTTTCTCTAGGATTGTAGCCATGTTGGATGACCCTCCACGTACAGCTTAGCAAGGCCATGTGCAGTAAGGACTGTAAACGTGCCCAAGTTCTAAACGGTTTACAGAAAGCTTAGCGCCCTCGATTCGAGCGATGCCGGGCGGAGGTTTTACTGTCTTGTCAGTTTTTGCGGCTCTCCAAGTCCTTTCGCCAGAAACTCTCAGCGGTGTGCTCAGGGCTCGCAGCCTCCTGCAACGCCTCGTCGATAACAGGCTCAGGTCAATCTGCTTGTTGGCTATTTCCCTGAGGAACCTGATGCAGCCTGGGGATTCAGACGGAACGTTTTCTAACCTTTCGCTCGATTTGGTGCTGCCTCTCGGCGCTCGAATCGGGCTCGCCATAGCAGCTGCGTGTCCAGCGATTCCTCTTGGTTTTCGATATGATTAGTCGCGTGACCCGACCTTCCATGCGCGGCCTGCTCTTGCTGCTCTGCCTTTCGTTGGCTTTTCCCGCGCTGCATTCGCAAACCGCCCGGCGTGTTGGCTCACCCTTCCTTCCTGGGACGGAGCCGTCCGATGCTCCACAGGAGTGGAAGAAGTTGATCGGCCTATTTCGCTATGACACCGAAACGGTCGATATCCTGGAACGCGCTCAAAAGTTGTATTGGCAAGCAAAAGGCGGACCCGGACAGTGGAATGCGGAGTACGCGATCGCGAGCGGCCCCGGAGAGGAATGGCGCATTCTGCAAAGTGTCCCGATTTCCCAGAAACCGGTACCGCCTTCGTCATTCTCCATCACTCGGGCAGCGGATGGCACTGTTGTCGAGCTGAAAATTGGCGAGACGGTGTATCGACGAATTGACGCGGGTGCGGATCCAGCGAACTACTTCCATATTCAACTGACCAAGCCGCTGGAGCAGCTGCGCGCCGCAGCGTTGGCAGCGCAACCCCCCGTGGAAACGGGACCCTTTCGGAAGCCGGACTTGGTGGAGCTGACCACGCTGGATCCCGCGATTCATCTGGATATTCGCTATGCGCAAACGAACAATTTTCTTTCCACTCCCGTATACACCCAGGCGCGCGCATTTATGCAAAGACCCGCGGCGGAAGCGCTACTCCGCGTATTGCACAAGCTGCAACCTTTGGGCTACGGGCTGCTGATTCATGATGGCTACCGCCCGTGGTACGTGACCAAAATTTTCTGGGACGCCACGCCACCCGCCGATCACAATTTCGTCGCCGATCCCCAAAAAGGCTCGCGCCACAATCGCGGTTGCGCCGTAGATCTCACCCTCTACCACGTCGCCACTGGAAAACCGGTGGAAATGACCGGACTCTACGACGAAATGTCCCCGCGTTCCTTTCCGGATTTTCCGGGAGGCACTTCGTTACAGCGGTGGCACCGCGATTTGTTGCAGCGCGCGATGGAATCAGAAGGATTCACGGTAAACGAAGACGAGTGGTGGCACTTCGATTACAAGGATTGGCGCCTGTACCCAATCCTGAATGTGCCCTTTGAAAAATTAGGCAGCGCTGCCCCAGCAGCCTAGGCACAACCCGCCGCGATACTCCCGGGATTAAGCGTGGCCCGGGTGTGGCTGGGCATCCCCGCCCGTTTTTGGTGGTTGCGGCGCAGGCAAAGATTCCCCGATGCGCCGGTGCTCTTGGGAACTCCTGGGCCCGAGAAAAAAGGTATCGCACTCCGGGCACCAGTGAGGGCGGAGGTTCAGAAGTTTGCAAACTACCTTAACGGGGAGCCCGGCACGCCGCACGCGGTAAGCTTCCGCGCTGTTACAAACCGGGCAAGCGCGCGTCTTCGAAATTCGATGGAACAACATGAGACCCCCAGATCGGTTCCTACCAAAGTGCGCTGGGCTGGGGCGGTAAGGTCACATTGTGACCTAAGACCGGGCTCGCTGCTAGCTAATATTCTGATCCCACGGAACAGTGCGACGATTACACTCCTGTTACTTGGGCACCTCGCACTTTCTCCAATTCTTCGCCCAAAAGGTGGTGCGCCTCTCGGTCCCACGCCGTTCTCCAGTTGGCATATCATCTTCGAATGACCGCGAAGAGCCCGCGCCTGCTCTACACCGGCACCTCCTCGTTCACCGCCAAAGGGTGGGAAAAAGCGTTCTACCCGGCAGGTCTGGCAACGCGCGATTATCTTTCCTACTATGCGACGCAGTTTGACGCGCTGGAAATAGACGCAACTTTTTACGCAATTCCGGCGATCTCCACGGTACAGGGTTGGAACGCTAAAACGCCGCCAGGCTTTCTATTTGCGTTGAAGGCGCCGCAGGAAATCACCCACGAGCGCGTGCTCGTGGACGTCGATGCGGCCATCAACGAGTTTCTGCACGCCACCGAACCGCTTGGAGAAAAACTCGGCGTGATCTTGTTACAGCTTCCCTATTTCAGTAAAGCGGCGTTCCGGACGTCCTCGGACTTTCTGGACCGCTTGAAGCCCTTCCTCGGGAAACTGCCAGCGCAACCGCGTTTCGCGCTGGAGCTACGCAACAAATCCTGGCTGACTGCAGAACTCTTCGACCTGCTGCGCCAGCGCAAGGTGGCCCTGGCGCTGATCGACCACCCGCTCATGCCCAAGCCGGAAGAACTGCTGGCAAAAGGCGATCCGATTACCGCGGATTTTGCCTATGTGCGCTGGCTCGGCGACCGCAAGGGCATTGAAGAACGCACCAAGGTCTGGGACCAAACGATTGTAGACCGCACACAAGAATTGCAGGGATGGGCCAGAGCTTGCCGGGCGTTTTTGCGCCGCTCGCTGCACGTCTTCCTCTTTGCCAATAATCACTACGCGGGCTATGCCCCGGATACTGTGCGATTGTTTGAAGAATTGTTAGAGCAGGAAGGTGGCTCAGGCGAACAGCAACAGGCGCGGTTGAAGAAAACCCGCGTTTCTCTCCCGAGGCAGCAGTCCTTATTCGAGTGATACAGGGTGAGGTCAGCCGAGCTGCGTGGAACCCAACTCCGCCACGCGCCGTTCGTAGATCATTTCGCACATGCCGTGCTTGTTATAGAAGCGGAAAAGGATTTTGTGGCCCGCTTCAATTTTGGCGCGCGACTTAAGAACCGTGCCCTTGAGTTCCAGCGAGTTGCCGCTGACCAGGTAGTCGCCTTCCCGGCCTTGCAGCTCGAATTTTCCGTCGCTCTTCAGATTGAGCGGCGCCGCGGTGCATGGCATGCTCTTCCCGGCTACCCGCGCTTCCGTGCAAACATATTCCCCGGCAACTTCGGTGGATTGCGCCGGCGCTCTTCCGGCCCAGCACGTCAGAAACAATCCCGCGCCCAAGAGCATCAACGCAACCCGCGTACAGCTAGACCCGTTCATGGCCGCCTCCCAGCGCCTGTCCTATTCGGTCGAGCAGTGGAGCGAAAACCCCGAACTAAACTTGGTGAGCAACTGGCCTGCCACCTCACCTTGGCGCAATCAACTGAAATGGAAGATGTTAATCAGACTCCCGGTCCTCTCCATCACTCTTCCGTGGGAACACCACTTCTTTCTGTGCCGCTTCCTGGAATGCTTTTGCCGTACCAACCGCGCGTACCAAGGGTTGGCAGTACCCATCATAATTATCATTTAGTATTTAGGTCAATAGGTAACTCGGCGATAGCGGCTCCGTCTTTGCGGGGATCGGAGGCGCCGTAGTTCACGCTGGCGGCAAAGTCCCGCAAGACCGCTTGGCCACCGCCCACAGCGGAAGAGTAAGCGCCCATCACCTGAATCTTGTGGCCCCTGGCGGTCAGTTCTTCCCGGACCTTGCCGGAAAAGCGGTTCTCCATTTGCACGTCGCAGCCTTCGAAGGTCCGTTTTGTGAACCGAGGCGCTTCGAGGGCAGCCTGGATGTTCATTTTGTAGTCGACTAGGTTGGCGATGAATTGCGCGTGCGCTTGCGATTGGTTCCATCCGCCCATAATGCCGAAGGCCACCCGGGTGTCGCCCTTCTGCGCGAAGGCCGGGATGATCGTGTGCAGCGGACGTTTCCTTCCGGCAAGGCCGTTGGGCGAATCGTGGTCGAGATTGAAAAGCGCCCCGCGATTCTGCAGCGCAAACCCGGTGCCTGGCGCGACAATGCCCGATCCAAACGCGTCGAAATTGGATTGGATTAGCGACACCATGTTGCCATCGCGATCGACCACCGTGAGGTATGTGGTATCTCCAGCGCCCGGTAAAGTACCGGTGGCCACGTCGCAATTGGCCTGACTCGGATCGATTAATTTGGCGCGTTCCGCGGCGCGTTGTTTCGAGAGCAGCGTCTGCACGGGCAGGCTCTGGCCGCGAGGATCGCCGATGTACTTGACCAAGTCGGCGTACGCCAGTTTCTTGGCCTCGATCATGGTATGCAGCGCATTCGCGGAGCCGAACCCGTAATCCTTCTGCCCCATCGGGAAGGTTTCCATCATGTTGAGCATGAGCAAGGCGGCGATGCCCTGGCCGTTGGGGGGAAGTTCGTAGACGGTCCAGTCACGGTAGGTCGTGGACAGCGGTTCCACCCATTCCGCGGAAAATTCGGACAAATCCTGTGCGGTCATTACTCCGCCGTGGCGCTTGATCGTTTCCACGATGCGTTTGGCAATTTCCCCTTTGTAGTAGCCGTCCCGGCCGTGCTCGGCAATCTGTTGCAGCGACCATGCCAGATCAGCATTGCGAAAAACTTCCCCGGCTTTGGGCGGACGGTCGTTCGCCAAATAGACTTTTGCGGCCTCGTCGTCGCCCCGCAAATAATCCACCTCTCCCGCCCAATACATCGCGACCCATTCCGTGACGGGATAGCCATTTTTGGCGGTCTGAATCGCCGCCGCCAGGTCCTCGTTCAGCTTCTTTCGTCCAAATTTGTCGGCGAGTTTCTGCCAGCCTTCCACTGCTCCTGGCACCGTGATGGCATTCACGCCGTGCTGCGGCATCTCGCGAAGTCCCTGTTTGTGCAGCGCGTCGATGGTCAGCGCTTTGGGAGCCCATCCGCTGGCGTTCAGTCCATACAGTTTGTTGGCCTTGGCATCGTACACGATGGCGAACAGGTCGCCACCGATACCGTTCATCATCGGCGAGACCACCCCCATCATGGCGTTCGTGGCGATGGCCGCGTCCACCGCGTTCCCTCCCGATTCCAGAATGCGCACCCCAGCCTGCGCCGCCAGTGGCGACTCCGCCGCCACGATTCCGTTCTGCGAAATAACCATCGACCGCGACTGCGAACGGTCTTGCGCTTGCACCATGCTCACTCCTGTAAACAACAGCCAAAAACCAAAACAAATCGCCTTCGCACTGCCGCGTGGAAGCACTGGAAGATTCTCCCTTCGGGGAAAGCCAAGTCGCAGCCTGAAGAATTTCGGAAACGCTCCAGCACTCTACCCTGAGCCCTGCGGCCCTGCAAGCGGCGGAAATTTTCTAGCGACTCAAACAGCGGCGGTTGTGTTTGACTGCCGTTCAAATGGTCTCATTTTTCTGGCGCACACCCGATTGCGCTACCTCGCTGGCAGTGCCACTCTACTCGCGTTCGGTCCCACGGACGGAACGAACTTGGTATCAGCGAAAGTTGGTACCAGCAGCGGCGGTTGAGGGTGGACTCGGGCGCGGAAGCCCTCGACCGCCGCTTCCCGTTTGCCGTGCGACTGGGAGTACGATTGACGCTGCCGTTACAACGCTGCGTTGCACAGGTCTGCGAACGTAGGACAACCGGCGCGCGTGTCGCCGGTTGCGGTGCCTGCTGGTTTCGATAGAATGCTCATGTGCCTGATCCAAATCCTACATCCCCAAAATCCGGGGCCCCCGATCCACTTCGTGCTCGCTTACAATCCCTGCTAATCGGGCGCAACTCCGACCCTTTCGGAATCCTGGGTCCGCATACCCTGGAATCGCCCGAAGGGCGCCGCTGGACGGTGCGTTTCTTTCAGCCGCGCGCCATCGAAGCGCAACTGCTGTTCCGCGATGCAGCTGAACCATTGCCTATGCGCAAGGTGCGCCCGGAAGGATTCTTCGAGGTAATTTTGCCTGGAGTCAGTGAACTGGCTCCGGCCCCGTCCAGCTATCGGATTCGCTACCGTACCGAATACCATCAAGTGATCGAAGCATACGACACCTACGCCTTTCCCTTCCTGCTCACGGAATTCGATTTGTATCTGATGGGCGAAGGCCGCCACTACGACGCCTATGAAAAATTAGGCGCCCACGTGAAGACCGTCGACGGGATTACTGGCGTGCATTTTGCCGTGTGGGCGCCGAATGCTCGGCGCGTCAGCGTGGTGGGTGATTTTAATCGCTGGGACGGGCGCGTCGATCCTATGCGCTTCCGCGGTTCCTCAGGTATCTGGGAGCTTTTTATTCCGGAGCTGGGCGAAGGAGCGATCTACAAATACGAGATCGTTGGAAAAGATGACGTGGTGCTGCCGCTCAAGGCGGATCCCTTTGGCTTTGCTTCGGAACTTCGCCCAAACACGGGGTCGGTGGTCGCCAGAATCGACAAGCACCCATGGGGCGACTCGGCGTGGATGGAAGAACGGGCCAAGAAACACTGGCTGGATGCGCCCATCAGCATCTACGAAGTACACTTGGGTTCGTGGCGGCGTGTGCCCGAGGAGCACCAGCGCTGGCTCACTTACCGCGAATTGGGCGACCAGCTCATTCCTTACGTCAAGGATTTAGGCTACACGCACATCGAATTGCTTCCGGTCATGGAGCATCCCTACGATGGATCCTGGGGCTATCAAACCTTGGGCTATTTCGCCGCTACCAGCCGCTTTGGCTCCCCCAGCGACTTCATGGAGTTTGTGGACCGCTGCCACCAGGCAGGCCTTGGCGTATTTCTCGATTGGACCCCCGCGCATTTTCCCCGAGACGCGCATGGCCTGGCCTTGTTCGACGGAACGCATCTATATGAACACGAGGATCCCCGGCTGGGTTCACACCCGGACTGGGGAACGCTGGTTTACAACTACGGACGAAATGAAGTTCAGAACTATCTGATTTCCAATGCCCTGTTCTGGCTGGACAAGTATCACATTGACGGACTGCGCGTGGATGCAGTGGCTTCGATGCTATACCTCGATTATTCGCGCAAAGCCAGCGAATGGATTCCCAACAAATATGGCGGGCGAGAGAATCTGGACGCCATCGACTTCCTGAAGCGCCTGAATGAAGTGACGCACCAACGCTTCCCCGGAATCCTGACCATCGCGGAAGAATCGACGGCATGGCCAAGCGTTTCCCGGCCCACCTATTTGGGAGGCCTGGGATTCAGCCTGAAGTGGAACATGGGCTGGATGAACGACACGCTTCAGTATTTCTCCAAAGATCCTGTGTACCGGCGCTACGAGCACAACAAGCTGACCTTCTCCCTGCTTTACGCTTTCAGCGAAAATTTCGTACTTCCCTTCTCGCATGACGAGGTGGTCCACGGGAAAAATTCCCTGCTGCACAAAATGCCCGGCGATATGTGGCAGCAGTTCGCCAATCTGCGCTTGCTGTTGGCTTACCAATACGCGCATCCCGGGAAAAAGCTCATCTTCATGGGGCAGGAGTTCGCGCAGCGTCACGAGTGGAGCGAGGCGCGTAGCCTGGACTGGCACCTGCTGCAATACGAGTCGCACCGCGGCGTGCAGAGTCTGGTGCGCGACCTGAACAAGACTCTCACCATGGAGCCGGCACTCCATCAGGTAGACTTCGACTGGCAGGGGTTTGAGTGGCTCGATGCGAACGACTCGGATAACAGCGTGTTTTCCTTTGTCCGCCGCGGCCGCAATCCGGATGACATGCTGCTGGTGGTGATCAACGCGACTCCCGTGGTGCGCTACGGCTATCGCATTGGCGTCCCGCGACCCGGACACTTCGACGAGGTCTTGAACACCGACGCACTCACTTATGGCGGCTCCAATGTCGGCAACCTGGGCGGAATGAATACCACCGAACATGCCTGGATGGGACGCAGTTCCTCGCTTTCGTTAACCTTGCCTCCGCTCGCCGCAGTTTTTTTGAAATGGCGCCAGGCCTAAGCGCGCGAGTGTCCGGCTCCCGCAGTTACAGGGCACGCTTTCTGAAGCGGCCCGTTCGTTTTTCAACGCGTCGTACCTCCCCACAAAGAACGCGTGTCATCCTGAGCGCAGCGAAGGATCTCAACCGACCCACACTGCGGTGGCCGCAGACACCGAGCAACCGCTGTGCGGTGAGATCCTTCACAAACCACGCGGACTCAGGAGGACAGTTCTAATCAAAGGTTCTGCATGGTGAGCAATGCGACCTAATTGTCTTCCCGACCCTTGCGCTCCAGTCTTCCGCAGCACAAGGCGGAGGGATACGTTTTCAACTTCGCATTCGGTTTATTTCAAGTACAGGTCCTCGACCGCTTCCGTAATCTTCTCCGGCTTGCTGTTATCGGAATCCAGATTGGTCATTACGATCACCGTAAACCGGTCGTCGATATGCCGGGTGATGTTCATGGTGAACCCCTGCCAAGCCCCGTCATGCGAGACGATGCGCTTGCCGCCCTTTTCCGATAGGGCCCAGCCAAATCCGTAAGGATAAGTCTTGCCATCGTTCAATTTCACCGGCGACCACATCGCCTGATAGCTGGCCGCACTCACAAATTCCCGGGCGTCCAGCGCTGCGTCCCATTTCGCCAGGTCCAACACATTGGTATACAGCGCTCCATCCGCCGTGGTATTCAGCGTCGGCGAGACCCATTGCTGATTTTTCAGTTCCCCTTTCACCAGACGATATCCCGCGCTGCGATGCGGCACGATGTCCGCCTCGCTGATGATCCGCGTGGAATTCATCCCCAGCGGCTTGAAAATTTGTTGCTGTAGGTACTCCCCATAAAATTCCCCGGTGGCGCGGTGAATGATTACGCCAAGTAAAACGTACCCGGTGTTGCTGTAACTCCATTTTTTTCCCGGCGGGAAATCCACGGGCATTTTCGCAAACGCTTGGATCAATTCTTCTTCGGTATAGTCCTTGCGGAAGTTGATCACCCCTTTGCCCATGGTGTCCTCTTCCCCGCCGTAGTCGGCTATGCCGGAAGTGTGCGTCAACAACTGCCGCACCGTGACTTTTTTCCAGCGTGAGGGAGACTCGGGAAGGTACTTGGTGATTCTCTCGTCGAGAGCGATTTTGCCTTGTTCGACCAGCATCATCACAGCCATGGAAGTGAACTGTTTGCCGACCGAGCCGGTTTGGAAGATGGTCTCGGGCGTGACCGGCACGTTTAACTCGACATTGGCCAGTCCGTAGCCGCTGGCCTTGAGGACTTTGCCGTCGCGACAGATGGCGACGGCGACGCCAGGAATTTTCTGGGCAACTCTCTGCGATTCCACGGCCGCGTCCACCTGCCCGGGTGACGGATCGACGAGGCTTCGCGGGAATTTGACAAAAAGGACTGGCAACAGAACCAGGCACGACGCGGCCCACAGAAATGCCGACTTAATGTTCATTGTTCGCAATGCTCCATAGCTGTCGGGAAACGGTGCATACCCGTATTTCTCGCCAGGCACAAACTTTGTAGCTGCGGCTTTACGCCGCTGTCTTGCTTTTTCCTCGTAGGGGCGCAGGACTCCTGCGCCCCATCTCAGCATGATCACTGCGTCTCGCCAGGGGCCCCGCCCTCGCTCTTTGAGGGTGTGTTTGGGGTTGCCGTAGCACAGGCTTCAGCCTGTGTCCGCCCACTTTCTGCATGTCCTGACACAGGAAGGAAGCACGCTGTTCGTTTTTTCAACGCGTCGTACCTCCCAACCAATAAAAAACGCCTGTCATCCTGAGCCCGCGTAGTTTGCGGGCGAAGGATCTCGCCGTACAGTTTTTTCTCACCGTCCGCGAAAAGCACACCGTGGATCGGCCGATCCCCTCCGCTACCCTCAAGATAAAATGCGGGACAACCCCCGCCTCGTGCAACCCGGCCTTCTGCGCTAGACTCTATATGCCTAGAGCCCATCCGTTGCAAGGGAGAAGGATCGCCGTGTCGTTACCAACAAATTTCGGCTCCCCATTGATTCGCGTTTTCGTCGCGCTGGCCTTCGCAAGCGTATCGCTTTGCGTCAGCTCCGCCCAAGATCCCGGTCCGCTGCCCACCCCGCCGGCTTCGCGGACGCAAGCCCCGCCAGCCCCACTACCTCAGAGTCAGGCCCAGCCCCAGACGCGGACCTACCACACCGCGCCACCACCAACGCACATTCATTCCCCCGGGGACGCCCCCATCACCAAAGAACCGCCCTCCGTTCCGGTAGAGCAGATCATCCAACGCTTCGCCGAAAAAGAAGCCGAGTTCAAGCTCGAACGAGACAACTATACCTACACGCAAGACTTTTCCATTCAGACTATCGACGATGACAACCGCCCCGATGGCGAGTATCGCCAAACCAGCGATATTATCTTCACCCCCGACGGTAAGCGCTTCGAACATGTAACCTACGCCCCTCAGAACACCCTCGAGCGCATTCTTTTGACCGAACAGGACCTCGACGACGTGAAAAACGTGCAGCCCTTCGTCCTCACCACCACCGAATTGCCCAAATACAACGTTACCTATGTTGGCCGTCAGCAGGTGGACGACTTGTCAACTTACGTTCTCGACGTGGCCCCAAAGACCATCGAGAAGAATCAGCGTTATTTCCAAGGGCGCGTCTGGGTGGACGACAAAGACTTGCAGATTGTCATGACCGACGGCAAGGCCGTGCCGGACATAAAAAAACATGGGCAAGAGAATGTCTTTCCGCGATTCCGCACCTACCGCGAGAACATCGAGAAGGATTTTTGGTTCCCGGTATACACCCGCGCGGACGATTATTTGCACTTCAGCACCGGCGATATACACATTCGCATGACCATCCGCTACTCCAACTACAAGCGGTACGGCAGCACGGTGAAGATCGGAACCGCCCGCGAAGTGAAGTAGGCGCGGCCGGGTTTGAATTGGCGGATCAGCATCCCCATTTATCCTTTGCCCAAACGCCTTCGAGAATTCCAGTGTTTACGGTATCCTGAGAGTACTAGTGTTCAGGTATGGTCTACTTTGGGGTTCTTTCCGTCCCGGCCCGCGATGGCGGACTGCGGTCCTGTACGCCGTGCCGGTTGTATTTTCGTAAATCTCGAGGTGCTAGGGTCATCACTCGGTGACCAGTTGAGGGCAAACTGATCTAGAGCGATTTGGGGCTGAGGGTGTAAGTGCAAACGACGGAACAAACGAACCTGAACACGATCCGCAGGGTCGGTTCCAGGGAATGGCTTGGTCGAAAGATTGTCCCAGGCCTTGTGCTTTTCTTGGCATTTTTTGCCGTAGCTGCGGTATCTCCTGCCTTTGCTAACTGCGAATACATTCCCGCGGGAAAGTCCTTCTGGATCCGTCTGTTGGATCCGGTGGCATCGTATAGCTCCAAGCCCGGTGCCTCGGTGCGCGCCGTGCTCATTCAGTCGCCGGAATGCGACGCCGTGCCGGTTTTCCCCGCCGGCTTGGAGGTGGATGGGCAGGTCGTGTCGGTGCGTAAGGTCGGCATGGGCTTCGTCCACGACACCGCGGCCCTGGAAATTCAGTTCAACCGGCTGGTGACATCCTCGGGGGAGATTCTCCCGATTTCCGCGCCGGTCGTGGAAATCGACAACGCCCGGGAAATGGTCCGCAAAGGCGTTATTCAAGGGATTCGCTCCACGGACACGCCGCAGGGTCGCATCACCAGCGGCCTGATTCATTTGCCGACCTACAACCCGTATGGCGACGTGACCTTGATGGTTTACCGCTCGCTGAGTTTCCTCCCCGAACCCGAGATTTATCTTCCCCCCGGCACGGACCTGCGCCTGCAGTTGCAAGTGCCCTTGTATGTTGCGAATCAGCCGGAACTCCCGCCGGTGTCATTTCAGCTGGACGAATACGAACGGGGCGATATCGAGCAGCTTTTGCAGAACGTTCCCGAACGGACCAGCACCAGCTACGGGAAAGACGCGGACTTGGTGAATCTGCTCTTTCTTGGGTCCCAAGAGCAATTGCACGACGCCTTCCACGCCGCTGGCTGGCTGCCTGCCGACCCCAACAGTACGAAAGCAGTCCTCAAGCAGTTCAAGGCCTTCCTGACTTTTAGCAACTATTCCACCATGCCGATTACCCGGCAGTTCCTGAACGGCAAGCCCCAGGACCTGACCTGGCAGAAGAGCTTCGACAGCTACGGCAAGCGCGAGCATGTGCGCATCTGGAGCGAGCCCGGTACGGTGCTGAATCAGCAGGCCTGGCTTAGCGCCTATACCCGGGAGACCAGCGCGGCCCTGTCACTGCGCTACCACAAGTTCATTCACCACATTGACGGGAACCTCGACGACGGCGTGAACATGCTGGTGCGCGATTTGACCCTATCCGGCTGTGTGGACTCGGTCTATTTATTGCCGCGTCCCGATGTGCATGCCGCTATGGTGAATTCTAGTGGCGACGAGATGCGCACGGACGGGATGCTCACGGTAGTGCAACTCAAAAATTGCCAGCGCCCCTCGATTGAATACACGCGGCTAAATCCACTGATCCCCATCCGGCCGCACTCCCGCGTGGTGCGTTATTTCCGGAATGAGGTGCTGTTGTACAAGAGCGATGTCATCCGCGGTAACATCCTTTATTCCGCGTTCGACCTTTGCCGCATGGGCATTCATTCCTTCCGCCATCGCCATGATGGATCTTACGACCCCGACGACGGCCTGCCCATTTTCCCCGCCTCACCGCAAACCTTGTTCCCCCAACTGGAAATAGGCGAAATTCCGCTCGGCCGGTAATCCCCTGACAACTCCTGTTTTTCGTCAGGGCACGACTTCAGCCGTGCCGTAACCAGCGCAGAATCATTGCGGCTTCAGCCGCTGAGGGCCTGTTTACGAGTTCTCACACAAACTCTTCAGCCCCCGCGTAAGTCGCGAGAATAAGTCGGGCTTCAGCCCCTGAAGCACCTGCGGTTCGCCCAGTTATTCTTGCGAGAGGATACTGGCTCTCCCCTTTTCCTCTCCGGGTGGGAACTTTTACTCACCCCTCTCCGTACATACTGGCAAGGAGTTGCTATGACCACACTTTCGCGGGGTTTCCTCGGGATTACCGGTTCTCTTTGTATTTGTGCATGTGCCCTGTTGCCTGTCCCCTCGCTGGCCCAGTCGTCGTCTAAGACGGACCAATGGATTCACGTACGCGTGGAAAACAAGGAAGATAAGGGCGAGACCGTGCGCGTGAACGTGCCCATCGAAATGGCGGTGAAGGTTCTGCCTGCCATCAACCATGACAAGCTGCGCGACGGCAAGGTGCATATCGATAATGCGCACCTCGACGATGTCGATCTCAGGACGCTTCTTGACGCAGTTCGCACGGCCAAAGATGGAGAATACGTAACCGTGCAAAGCAACGAAGACAATGTGCGCGTGGCCAAGAATGGGGGCTACCTGTACATTCATGTGACCGAAAACAAGGGCGCCAAGCACGCCAAAGACTCTTCCGATAAACAATCGAAGGTCGAGGTGAAGGTGCCCATGAAGGTGGTCGACGCGCTGTTCTCTGGCGGGAAAGACGAGCTGGACGTGGTGGCGGCGCTGCGCGCGCTTTCCGGCAGTGGCGACATGGACCTGGTGACCGTGAAGGACGATGACAGCACCGTGCGGGTGTGGATCGACTCCAAGAACATTTCGGACTGAACACGGATTTGGGACGTTAACCTGGCCCACGGCTCACTCTTGTTTTCGAGTGAGATTTTTCAGAAGGAGGCTCGCCCATGTTGTTATTGGCCAAGGCCGCTCTCGGGATTGGCGCAACGTTTGCTCTGGCCTCGCTCTACATCTTTCACGAGGGCGTGATTCGTGTGGATGTCGACGAGCAGCGCGCCGGTGGAACCCACGTGCACGTGTTTGTCCCCGCGACTGTTGTGCCCATTGCCTTGCGCGTGGCTCCGCGCCATCACCTGGAGCAGGCCGCCGCGCAGGTGAGTCCTTATCTGCCAGTGATGCGCGAGGTCGCCAAAGAGTTGAAGCGTTATCCAAACGCCGAGTTGGTCGATGTGCGCGA
>DATKPS010000062.1:0-17518 GCA_035524015.1 Candidatus Sulfotelmatobacter sp. | reverse complement strand
ACATAACCACTACCGAAAACCACTGCGCCTATCTTCAAAAAGTATAGAAATACGGGCAGGAGCCCAACCGCGCCGGCGGCCGTGAACATCCCGAATCCCGATCCTGCCATCGCGTCCAGCTTCGATTCCTGGGGGGCCCCGGTCACCAGCACCCAAAACAATCCGGCACAGATCAGCAGGGTGATTACGTTCATCCCCAAAATCGCCAGGACGATCACAGCGACGGCCACGAAAACCAATCCGGTATTCTTCAGCGCCACCTTTCCCAAATTCCATAACGCCGGAAGAATCAGCGCGACCACGACCGGCTTAATGCCAAAGAGTAATCCTTGCACCTGCGGCAGCTTCCCAAATTGCTCATAGGCCCACGCTAAACCCGCCACCATCATTGCCGAAGGCAAAATGAAACACAGCCCAGCCACCAACAGCCCCGGCAATCCCGCGCGCACTTCGCCTAGATAAATCGTCAGTTCCGTCGAACTTGGCCCCGGCAGCAGATTGACCGCGCCTATCAAATCCAGGAAGCGTTCGTGGCTGAGCCATTTTTTCTGGCGCACGAAGCGCTCTTCCATCATCGCGAAATGCACCGGAGGCCCACCGAAGGCCACGAAGCCCAGGCGCAGAAATTCCTTGGCGATTTCGCCTAATCCCGCTGGCCTGCTCTGCTCGACGGCTGTCTCTTGCATCCGCTCTCCCAAAAAGTCTGTTCTACGGTTTCTACCTTAGTCGTGTACGCCACACATGACAGCGCGGCATTTTTTTCTTACTCTAGAGTTGTCCTATGACTACCGTGCTCGAGCCAAAACCTGCCCTGGCCTCCGCTTCCTGGGTCAAAGGCGTCCTCGTCGGCATCCTCTTCACGGTGCTCGGCATTGGTCTTGTCGTCTGGGTCGTCACCGGGACCGGGCTGCTACATTTGCTGCGTTCTTACGCGCACGGCTCGATCATCCACATCGATCAGCCCACGGTCGTGCGACAAATTCAGCAATTGCAGCGCTTGGAAACGGTGCGCTTTTCGATGGACAAAATCATTTCCGGCGAGCATGACAATCCCTACCTTCCGAAGTTCCTTGCCGGAGACCGGCTGCTCCTGGTCGTCCATGGCGACGTGATCGCGGGCGTCGATCTGAGCCAGCTTCAACCGCAGGATGTTTCCATCCACGACCATTCGATTTCTCTGCGCCTTCCGAAATCGCAAATCCTAGTTACGCGCATCGACAATTCCAAGACGCGAGTCTACTCGCGCGACACCGGCCTGTTTTCCTCGCCCGATCCCAATCTGGAAAGTGAAGTCCGCCAAGAAGCCGAACGCGAACTTCAGGGGGCCGCGCTGCAAGACAATATCCTGAAAACCGCCGACGATAATGCGCGCACAACGCTGACTGCTCTTTTACGCTCGCTCGGCTTCAGCAACGTAGAGTTTCTCTAGCACCGCCGGATTTTTCCGTGCGTACCACCACCAGCCGAGCAGCAGCGCGTAAAACGGCGCGTACACCAGCCACTGCATCAGCGGGTCAAAGTGAAAAACGCCCAAGATCCCGTAGCCGATTAAAACGTTGTACGACAAAAATTGCAGGACCGTGAGCATCAGCCACGCGGGATTCGGGAAAAAGCAGAGCAGCGGCACAATCCAAGTGAAATACCAGGAATAGCCATTCGGTCCGAAAGCCAGAATTGTGCCAATCAACAGGTAGGCCGCCCAAGCCGGCTGCGCTTTCTTCCAGGCCAGCCAGAACGCCAGGCCCCAACTGGCCAGCACCCCCACCAGCGCCGGGATTTTCGTTTTTCCACCGGTGATCCAGTCGATCAGCGTATACAAACTCGCATGATAATTTTTCCAGGTCGCTTCGTAATAGCTGAGGTTCGTGCGGAACATCCCCAACGCATTCCAGTACGGGGCAAGCACGGCGAGCGCCGCCAGTGCTGCCAGCGCCGCTGCCCACCATCCTCTCTTCCCCGGCCAGCCTGCGCGCCGAATCCACGCCGGAAGCAACACTGCCGGAAACACTTTGGCCATTGCTGCCAGCGAGACCGGTACACAGGCGATTGCCGGCCACTTCTTCACCAGTGCTAACCCGCACACAATTCCCAGCACGGCCAACACATCGTTGTGCCCACTGCCGGCAAATTCCACAATCACCAGCGGGTTCCAAGCATAAACGGCCAGGCGAAAATCGCGGTCCTCCGCCCGACGGAAGATCGAGGCCAGCAACAACAACACCAGCACGTCCGCGGCCGCGAAGGGCGTCTTAAATTGGGTGGGGCCGGGAAACCATTTCCAGGTTGCGCGAAACAACAATTCCGTTGCCGGAGGATAGATGGCCGGCAATTCGCGACCCGGCATGATTTCGTAGTTGTAATCGCGCAACTTCTTCAGCCGCGGATCGTTCGGCGCAATTCCGTAAGGGTTCCAGCCCTCCGCCTGAACCTTTCCTTCCCAGCGGTACCGCTGCAAATCGTCGGACAGCGTGGGCAGCATGGGCCAGAGCGTGGCGCGGAATACAATTGCGACCAAAATGAGTAAAATAGTGGTGGTGCGTGTGGCCGGCGTTCGTGTGAATCCGTACAACGCAATCAGGTAAACTATGCCTGCGGCCAATCCCAGCTCGATAAAACCGATCGCATGGTTTTTCAAGTAATAGAGGCAGTGCATGCGCAGAAAGGCTGCTTCCAAGGCCACGCCTGCCGGCAGCAGCCAATAAGGGCTCCACTGTTTTCGATTTTGTTCGGAAGGCGTGCGGAGAAACTGCGGACTTGTTGAACCTGGCTTCATTCCTGCTCGCGGCCCATCACGGCCCGTTGGGCCAATACTGGCATCGGCTCACCGACCGCACGTTCAGCGGCGTTTATCATGCCAACGCATTCGATCTGGCCATGATGATTCCGTATTTCCTGGTGCTGTTCATCCTGGCCATGTACGGGATGCATCGCTACAAACTCCTCTACGATTACTTCTTCTTCCGAAAGAATGTTCCGGCCACGCCGCCGCCGGTGACACAATGGCCAAAGGTTACCATACAGCTTCCCATCTTTAACGAGCGTTACGTGATCGAGCGGCTGGTCGACGCAGTTTCGCAATTCGATTATCCGCGCGAACTGATGGACATTCAGGTGCTCGACGATTCTACCGACGAAACGCGTGACGTCGCCAGCGCCTGCGTGGAACGACATGCCGCGCAGGGCTTGCCCATCACCTATATTCACCGGACAAATCGCGAGGGCTACAAGGCCGGGGCGTTGGAAAATGGCTTGCACACCGCCCAGGGCGAATTCGTCACGATCTTCGACGCCGACTTCATACCTCCTTCTGATTTTCTGCGGCGCACGATTCCGTATTTTCTTGATCCGAATGGTGGCGACAAAATTGGCATGGTGCAAACCCGTTGGACCTATCTCAACGGGGATTATTCCTTGCTCACGCGCGTGGAAACCATTCTGCTCGACGGCCACTTCGTGATCGAACATGGTGGGCGTTCGCGGCGCGGGACGTTTTTCAACTTTAATGGCACCGCTGGGGTATGGCGTCGCGCGGCGATTGAAGCCGCCGGGGGCTGGGAGCATGACACGCTGACTGAGGATACCGATCTGTCTTACCGCGCGCAGCTCAAGGGCTGGAAATTCCTGTATCTTCCGGAGATCGAGTGCCCCTCGGAGCTGCCGGTCGATATGAACGGCTTCAAGGCACAGCAAGCGCGCTGGGCGAAGGGCTTGATGCAAACCGCCAAGAAGATTTTGCCCAAAGTGTTTCGCGCGGATGTGCCCTGGCACGTAAAGGGCGAAGCGTTCTTCCATCTGACGGCGAACATTTCGTATCCGCTGATGGTGCTGCTGTCGACAATGCTGCTGCCGGCGATGATTGTGCGTTTCTATCAGGGCTGGTTTCAGATGCTGGTGATAGACTTGCCTCTGTTTCTCGCTTCCACGTGCTCGATTTCCAGCTTTTATCTGGCTGCGCAAAAAGAGCTGCGTCCCAAAACGTGGCACACGACATTTCTTTATTTACCATTCGTAATGGCCACGGGCATTGGATTAAGCGTGCGCAATGCGCAGGCGGTGCTCGAAGCCATTTTCGGCAAACAATCCGAGTTTGCACGCACGCCTAAGTTCAAAATCGAAGGCAAGTCCGGCACCTTCGCCGCCAAGAAATACAAAAACAAATCGGGGTGGATGCCGTATTTCGAAATTGCGCTTGGGCTGTATTTTGCGCTTGCGGTGATCTACTCCATCAGCAACGAAAACTATGCCACGGCGCCATTCTTGCTTTTGTTTGTGTGGGGCTACCTCTACACCGGCTTTATGTCGTTGAGCCAATCCTGGTTCGCGCATCTGCGCTTTGGCGTCAACGCCCCCGAAATGCGCCCCGCGTCGTCTGGAGCCCCTGGCTTCTAGAGTGTGCGTGAGAACTATGCTTGAGATCGTTCGGCCAAACCCGGGCCTCAGGATGACAAGGATGGAGTAGTTCGCTTGGCATGGTTTGTTTCGAGGTCGCTACTTACCGTTTAACCGCTGCAGTTCCCGCGCGGCCAAATCCGCGGGCAACGGCACGTAGCCAAGCGCCTGACACTGCTTTTGCCCGTTCGTCAGCATCCAGCGCACTAATTCTTGCAGTGCCTCTAGCGTCTTCGCATTCTGGCCGCTCGTGGGAAGCAAGATCCACGTAAACGTCGCAATGGGATACGTATGCTTACCGCCTGCGTTGGTCAGCGAGGTTTGGAATTCCTTTCCGGCGGCCATACTGACGCCCCGCGCCGCGGCCGCGACACTATCCAAATCCGCTTTCACGTAATCGCCGGAAGCATTGCGCACCGCGGCAAAACTGAGCTCATGTTGCAGCGCATAAATGAACTCCACATAGCCAATGGAGTTGGGCGTTTTGAACACCGTGTCCGCCACACCTTGATTGCCCCGCGCTCCCAAGCCGGTTGGCCAAGCCACCGTGGGTCCTATGCCAACGCTGGTCTTCCAATCGTGGCTCACTTTCGACAAATAATCCGTCCACGTATACGTGGTGCCGCTTCCATCCGACCGGTGCACGACGACAATGTTTTCGTTTGGTAACCGCACATGGCGATTGAGTGCGTGGATCTCCGGTGCGTCCCAGGTCCGGATTTTCCCCTCAAAAATTCCGGCTAGCACCTCGCCACTCAAGTTCAAACCATCCGGCGCGCCCTGCACGTTGTAAATCGGCACCACTGCGCCGAGCACGGTGGCAATCTGCAGCAACTTTTCATTTTGCAACTGGGTCTCCGGTAGCGGCATGTCCGAGGCTCCGAAATCCACCTGGCCTGCTTGCACGCGCGCGATTCCTTGGGCGGAGCCAACGGCGTCGTATTCTACGGTGATTCCCGGGCGTGCCTGCTCGAAGCTTTGGAACCAACGCTGATAAATCGGAGCCGGGAAAGTTCCTCCCGCTCCGTGCAACTTCACGACAATAGACGCTGTGGCTGGTCCAGTAGTGGCTTCGGGCGTACGTTCTCGGGGTTCCTTTTGTGCCAGCGCTTCTGACAGCGCGCTCGCCAGTTGGTCGGCCAAGTCGTCGGTGATGCTCTTCCAGCCCTGGTGCCGCGGAGTGGCCAGATAGGACCACAGTGTTTTGCCGTCGAGTGCCGTCAATTCCGCGGTCGCGTATCCCTGATAAATGGGCTCCTCGGCCGCTCGCGAGCGCGGACTCATCGCGACGTAGCCCGTGGTCCACAGCACCGCCGATCCGTGAAGCACCGCGTCGACCTTCGCGCGATCCTGTACGATTTCCACTTTTCCCAAAGCCTTCAGCTTTTCCGCCAAGCGGTCGCGCACCGCGTTCGATCCCTTTCCGCCCTCTGCCCAGTCGAGAACTACGCGTTTTACGCCAGCAGCATGCTCCGGCGATTGCGCGGCTCCACGAATCGGAGCAAAAAAAATTGTGCCAGCGCAGAACGTCAACCAAAATAGTTTTGCGCGGAACTTCGAAAAGTCGCCCGATCGCTTCACTCAGCTCACCTGGAAATCCACAAGAGTATAACGGCCCTGCCGGATCGCTTCTATCATTCTTCGCGGCTGGGCGGGCTTCGATGAACAGTTGTTCATATTGCCGCGGGATAGAAACACTAGTCATTTCTATGAGTTCTATTGCATAAGACGGAGCGGCGCGAAACAATATACATGTGCAGGACTCTGATATTTCTCGGCCGCGTCTCTCGCTAGAGGAAATTGCCAACAGCATCACGCACGGCATTGGCCTGGTTCTGAGCATCGCGGGGTTTGTCGTTTTGCTAGTTTTCGCCATTCTTCGCGGGGGCACCAGCCATATCGTGGCGTGTTCGATTTACGGCGCGACGCTGATCGCACTGTACTCTGCGTCGACGCTGTATCACGCCGTGGTTTCGCCGCGGCTGAAGCGCGCGTTGCGCATCTTTGATCACTCGGCTATCTATTTGCTGATCGCAGGCACGTACACGCCGTTTCTGTTGCTGTACTTGCGTGGGCCCTGGGGCTGGTCTTTGTTCGGTGTGGTGTGGGGTCTGGCTTTCGCGGGAATTGTTTTCAAGTTTTGGTTTGTGGGCCACTTCGAATACGTGTCCACGGCCATTTATTTAGCTATGGGGTGGTTGGTCATTATTGCCGCCAAGCCGGTTCTGGCACACGTGCCCACACCGACGCTGCTCTGGCTGCTCGCCGGCGGTTTGTTCTACACATGTGGTGTCGTTTTCTATGCTTGGAGGCGCTTGCCGTATAGTCACGCAGTGTGGCACCTGTTTGTTCTAGCCGGAAGCGCCTGCCATTACTGCGCGATTCTTCGTGCGGTGCTGCATATCCGGGCGTGAAGGTGCAAAGTTAGGGATACGGGCCCGCGGCGATGCCATCGCGGCGCTACTTCGTGGCCGCGCCCGCGGTGGTCTGCTCTTCGTCGCCTTGTGCCTTGGCCCAGTGCGCATCGGGATTGTATTCCTTCATATCCTTTGCGATTTTGTCGGTGTCCTTGCCCAGATCCTTCTCGTACACCACGCCATCTTCGCCCACAACGAACGTCATGATACCAGAGACGCGGTACTGCGCCGGGAAAGCCACGAACGCGAAACCTGTCATTTTCCCATCCGTCAAATAGTCCTTTGCCCCACCCGGCGCGTTCTTTCCCTGTTTGGTCAGGATATGGAAATAATAGCCGCGATAGGGGATCGCGTTTCCGCTGGGATTGTCTACCACGGCTTGCGCCACGAGCGGCCCAATGGGGCTTTCCGGCTGGCCATTCTCCGCTTTCCAATACAAGCCATCTTGCTTGCCAGCATCGCTGTAGATCTTCGACGCGTACACGTTGTTTTCTTTCGCGTAGTATTCCTTCTGCGCGGCCGCCAACTCCTGGCAAATACGGATCGCCGAAGCTTCGTTGAACCCGACGCGGCGGTAGAGAATCTCTTGCTTTCCCGCCGCGGTGTCGAAGAACCACACATTGCCTTTGTTCACGATAGGAATGGGATAGGGCCAGTTGCGAGCGCCGATATAAATGGTGACGGTGCCGTTGGGCTCTTTTACCAGACGGCTCATTTCTTCATAGCGCTTTACGAAATTCTCGCGATGCCGGATGTCCTCGGCAGGATCGCCCGAGGTCACCACGTCTTTTCCCTCCGGCCCGAGCAATTCCATCAAGGCGTTTTCGTCATTCGCCTTGGTAGCTGCATACAATGCCCGGCACGCTTCCTCGGGCGAGGAAAATGTCTTTTGCCCTTGCTGTTGCGCTTTGGCGGCCGGCCCAGCAAACAACCCGACAAGCAACACAATTGCGGCCAGAATGCTCCCGCTAGATTGGTGGAAGTTCCACTTCACGCGCGCCATACGGAATTCCTCCTTTTCCCTCTTCCGATTTCTCCGCAAACCACGCTAGCTCTCAGTGGTGGCCTCCGCCTCCGCCGCCGTGACCACCTCCGCCACCATGGAAACCGCCGCCTCCGGAAAAACCGCCGTGGAAGCTTGAACTGCCGCGTGCTGAATAGCTTCTGGACTCGCCGCCATGGTCATACCCGCTGAAGGCACCGGAGTGCATGCTTGGTTCGCTGTACGGCGCATTCCCATGAGCCGCCGGTGCGTAGCCTCGTGCCGCGTTGCGATCTCCCTCGAATGGCCTAGGCGATGCCCCCGGCCGGTTGTACACATTTCCGCGCTCTCCTCCGAATCCGCGTCCCGGTGCGCCTCCACGTGCATAGGCAGGCGCCCCCGGCCCTCCATGTCCGCCACGGTAATAGACATTGCGGTTATAAAAGGTCGTGCTGCGGGAGTAGTAGCGATTGTGGTTGTAGACGACCCAGTGATTGTGCCAATCGAATCCCCAATGGCCCCAGCCCCAACCAAAGCCGCCGAACCACCCGATGCCAAAGCCAATCCCGAACGACAGGAAAGGTCCGCCGAACCAGATTCCCGGATACGGATACCATCCCGGCCACGCCACAATGGGTGGCCCATACACAATCCAGGGGTTATACGCCGGCACGTACACCACATCGGGCTGCGCGGGCTGAATGATGATGGTCGAGCCTTGGGTAGTCACTGTTTGCTGCGGCGTGCTCTTTAAATTCCCCGCGGCTTCCGCCTTTTGCCGCATTACCTGCACCGCGTCCATTACGTCTTGTGGCTGGTTGTAATAAGCATCGCCGAGCGACGAGGTCCACGAAAGATTCTTATCCATGTTGCCCAGCACGTTGGGAAACGCGCACAACGCCTTCACGCTGGCGTCCCAAGGCATGTTGTTGACCGCCTGCCCTAGCGCCTCGCCCTTTATATCCGGATGCGCCTGTACCCACCGGTCGGCCTCCACCACTTGTTCCGGGAAGGTCGAAGCGGCCAATATCTGCGCCACCAGCGAGTCTGGGTACAATGCGATCGGCGCCACTAACTGCTGCAACTGTTCGGGCGACTGTGTCGTATAAGGCGGTCCCTGCGGTGTCTGCGCCGGTGGCGGCGCCTGCTGATCCTGCGCGCCAACGCTGCCCAGCGGCAGGGTCACAAACAGCAACCCGACCGACAGCAAGAACACCAAGCTTCTCTTGCACCACTGCATCCGTGAAGAACCCGCGGGAATTCCGCCGCGACTGTTCATGTCGTCGACCTCCTGAACTTGCGCACTGCACCGCCACGTACGGGCCAGTCTGTCCCACTTATTAAGATGAAAATGGAAGGGTTTGCGTTTCTGTTATTTACAGTACTGGACCGTTTCCCTAGCTGCTGAATAGGACCGGCGGTCCAGTATGGATTGATGGCCTTGCGTCTGCGGGCTTTGGTGCTGCTCCATTCCACCGGGCAGCGGGACATTGTAGGATTGAGGGTCACGAAATTACCTGCGGAGCCATCATGAAGTCTCTCCTTCTCGCGACACTGTTGCTGGTTTGTGTTTCGCTTCTGACGGCGCAAAACAATTCCAAGGAAGCAGCACCCATGCCCGTTGAACAGGAGCCCCATCACGCTGTTGTGCTCAAAAACGATTCCGTGATTGTCATGCATGTTGTGATTCCGGAAGGAGCCAGCACTTTCTATCACATCCACGCGCATGACCGCGCTGCCGTTGACCTGACCATTTCCAGGATTTCCCAGCAAAACCTGCATGAGCCCGAAGGTCCCGCGACCGCCACCAAGCCGGGTGACGTCTCTGTGCCCACTCTCGGTGCGGCGCCTACCATTCATCGGGTCCACAATCTTGGCCCCGGGACCTTCGAGGTTTTGGACGTGGAATTTCTGGAGCGCCCGCAGAATCCGTCAAGCGAGGCTGGGGCTCCCGTGGCAGTGGAGAATCCCAGCGCGCGCATCTATAAGTGGGTGCTGGCACCCGGCGCAACCTCACCCATGCACACACACACCCGCCCTTATCTGATCATCGCTGCCACGCCCGTGCTGTTGAAAATGACCGCGCCTGACGGTCAGTCTTTTGCCCACCAAGTGCAGTCTGGCGATTTCCACTGGGTGGACACCAAAGTCACGCACTCCCTGACCAATGAGGGCACCAGCGAAGGTCAGATTGTCGAGATCGAATTGAAATAACGGTAACTCAGTGCTTCGCCGCTTCTTCCAGCCAGCGGTCCAATATGTATTGATACTTGGGCTCCACGTCCAGGAAGGTGACACCAGCGCCGACATTGGGGGTTGCGTAGACGATTCGGGCTTTCGATTGAAAGGTGAGCTCGTCCGCGAAAATCTTCACCAGCACCAGGGTGCCCGTCGGAAACGGGTTCATCATGTCCAGGTAGCAACCATACTTGCTCAATTCGTTGACGCGGGAAGCTACGCGCACTTCGGACTGCTGCTCATACAACTCCGCGCTCGCGATAAAAAGGTACCTGGGTGTGCGGCGCCTTTCCTGTGCCATGGGCCCTCCAAGGTGGTGGCTGGCTTTTCCTCCTATCGTAAGGCTGAGGCTTGCCGTCCAGCGGATTTTCCATTGTCGTGGCTTGTTCGCCGCTATTAACTCCTACATTACTAAGGGTCATCCACAGCCCGCCCAAGGTTGGGCCGGTACACAAATCGCCCGGCAGTGTAGAGGGCAGTCTTTGACAGGCCCAGGGGAAATTCGTGCCGAGTGGCGCTTGCTTCTCCTCCTGCGCTACAATTTCGCGTTTGCTCCTCTGGTGGGAGGAGCGCTCGAGCAGGCTGCTGATCTCGCTTCAGGAAGTTGGAGCATGGTTTTCCGCTTTACCGCTTCCAGAGCAGAGCCACTTTCGCAAAAGCAAGACATCTCGCTCCTATTTTTCAGCATCCTGCTAGAGGTGACGGCATGAGTGGTCTTGGAAAATCAGATGGTTGGTGCGTGGTGCGTCCGGCTGGTATCGTTTTTGCCCTTTATCTGCTGGCCATCTTCGCCCTTCTCGCCTGCGCAGGTTCTCCCGCCGCCGCACAACAGCGCCGGGAACGCGAGCCTAACTCGGCTTACGCTGCCCGCCGCGCCAAGCTCGGCTCCAACATCGATGGCCCGATCGTTCTCCTGGGGTACACTGGCCGCGAAGAGGAATCGGAAACTTACATCTTTGCCCAGGAAGAAAATTTCTACTATCTGACGGGCCACAACGAAGAGGAGTCCGCGCTGATTCTGCTTCCTTCCGGAGACCGCAAAGCCAGCAACGACGAGTTCCCCGCGCGCGAACTGTTCTTTCTTCCTCCCAAGGATGCGCGCAAGGAAAAGTGGAATGGCCCGCGCATGTCTCCCAGTGATCCGGATATCCAGATGCGCACGGGCTTTTCCGTGATCAAGCCTATGCCCGAATTGCGCGCCACCGTCGAACAGCTCGCGCGCATTTATCCCACTTTCTACACCATTCTTCCCTACCAGAAGGAAATGGGCGGTTATCCCCACGATAAAGAGACCGTCGATTGGCTGAAGCAGGCCGCGCCACAAGTAACCGTTAAGGACATTCGCCAGAACATCTGGGATCTTCGCCTGATCAAATCGCCCACGGAACTTACGCTGCTCCGCCAAGCCATCGACCTTTCATTGGACGCACAGTTCGCTGCCTTCAAAATGATGCGGCCGGGTTTGTGGGAGTATCAGGTCGCTGCCAAAATGATGGAAGTTCACGCCATGGGTGGATCGGAGGCCGAAGCGTATGCTCCGATCGTCGGGGCCGGCCCCAATTCCACGGTGCTCCATTACGACAAGCTTTCGCGCAAAATTGAAGACGGCGACATTGTCGTGATGGACGTGGCTGCGCAATATGCCGGCTATGCCGCCGACATCACCCGCACCATTCCGGCCAACGGCAAGTACACCCCGCGCCAACGCGAAATCTACGAAATTGTTTTGGGTGCGCAGGAAGCCGCCATCCACGCGCTCAAACCGGGTATGGATATGTGTGGCAAGGGCGACAAAAGCGTGTACAAGATCGCCTACGATTACATCAATACCCACGGCAAGGATCTCAACGGAAAGCCGCTCGGCCAGTATTTCATCCATGGATTGGGTCACAGCATCGGCCTCAATGTCCACGATCCCGGAAATCTCTGCCGGCCCTTCGCTCCTGGGATGGTCGTCACCGTTGAGCCCGGTATCTACATTCCCGACGAACACATCGGCGTACGCATTGAAGACGACGTGCTCATCACGGACTCTGGCTACGAATTGCTAAGCGCGCGCCTGCCGCGTTCCCCCGACGAAATCGAGAAAATCATGGCAGACGCCGCCAAGGATCGCGCCGCAGAAACCAAATAACCAGTCCATTCTGAATTCTGAGGAGCGCCTGTCCGCCATAGTGCACAGCGGATAGCAACGTGCCATTCTCGCTTGCTCGCCTTTCGAACCAAGCTCCGGTTTTTGACTGTGATACCTTGGAGGGGAATTCCCAGGAGAATCTCATGGACGAAAAGCAGCCATCCCAACAGCCAGCCGCGCCCGGACAAGTACAAATCAAAGCCGACGAGAAGGAATTGCAGGGGATGTACAGCAACCTGGTGATGATCCAGCATCACGCCGAAGAGTTCACCCTCAACTTTGTCTACGTGTTTCCGAACGCCACCCAAGGCAAACTACTCAGCAGTATGATTGTGAGTCCCGGTCACGCCAAACGCATCTGGCGAGCCCTGGGAGAAAATATCTCGCGGTTCGAATCGCTGTATGGCGCGATCAAAGAGGGTCCGGAAAACGTCCCGGGAGCCAACATCGGTTTCGTCCAGTAAGGTACAGCGCGTGCGATTCTGCCCCGCCAGCGACCAGTGCATGCTCGTCTACCTCGGCGAGCACATCAGCGTGCCTGCCCACGAGCGTGTCTTGCAACTGCTTCGCCGGCTCCAGCGGCATCCTCCCGCGTGGCTACGCAATCTGCAACCCGCCTACACTTCGCTTATGGTCACCTTCGATCCATGTGTCGTCGACCACGCCGGAGTCGAAACCGCTTTGCGCCGCTTTGACGATCAACAAAAACCGGCGCGTCCCCACAAACCACGCATCGTGCAAATCCCGGTTTGCTATGGAGGCGAGTTCGGCCCCGACCTCGAGGACATCGCCCGTGCAATCCGCATGAAGCCCACCCAATTCATCCAACTGCACTCCTCGCGCACCTATCACGCCTACTTCTTGGGATTTGCCCCCGGCTTCGCGTATCTCGGGGACGTTCCCGAAAAAATCGCTGTTCCGCGCCTGCAAGCTCCCCGCAGGGTCGTACCCGCTGGCAGCGTCGGCATCGCCGGAAAACAAACTGCCGTCTACCCCTTCGCCACTCCCGGAGGCTGGGTGCTCATCGGGCGCACACCCGTGGCGGTATTTCGTCCCAATCGCAAGCCCATGCAGCTCATTTCTATCGGCGATCAAGTCAAATTCCGCCCCATCTCCGCGGAAGAATTTCGAAAAATGGAAGCGGCATGGCCTCGCTGTTAGTCGATGCCCCCGGACTGCTGACCACCGTCCAGGACTTCGGACGTAGCGGTTATGGCGCGCTCGGCGTCTCTCCTTCTGGTGCCGCGGATCCCGTAGCTTTTCGTCTTGCGAACTTGCTCGTTGGCAATGCCTCCAACACTGCGGCGCTCGAAATGACGCTACTCGGCGGCAGCTTCGTTTTCTCCGATCCCGCGCACATCGCGGTCACCGGCGCCGATTTTGCGCCCACGATCAACGGCTGTGCCGTCGAGTTATGGCGGGTGCACAAGGTTTCCGCAGGGACCAAAATCGTATTCGGGCCGACCAAGGATTTTGCGCGCTGCTATTTGGCCATCGCGGGCGGCGTCCGCGTTCCGCTTTTCCTCGGCAGCGCTTCCACGCATCTCCTCAGCGGTTTAGGCGGATTTAAGGGCCGCGCGCTGCGTAGAGGAGACATACTCGCGCTGGGTGTGCCAAACGACGATCGCGTTCCCCAACGGATTCCTTCCGCGAGCTTGCACAGTTTGAGACCCAGAAGGATTTTGCGGGTCACGGAAGGCGCGCAGATCGATGCTTTCTCCGAAGAAGCCCGCAATACTTTTTTTCACAGCAAGTTTCGCGTGACCGAACAAGCAGACCGCACCGGGCTGCGTCTCGACGGCCCCGCCATCGCTTGTAATTCGCGCGCGGAAATGATCACAGAAGGCGTTCCGCTCGGCGCGATTCAGATCACTCCCTCGGGCCAGCCCATCATTTTATTTGTGGAACAGCAAACCACCGGCGGCTATCCGAAAATCGCCAACGTGATTGGGGTCGACCTGCACCGTCTCGGCCAACTTCGTCCGCGCACCGACGTTCGCTTCGAACGCATTTCACTCACCGTGGCGCGCTCTCTTTGGATTGAACAGGAACGCCTGCTGAACCACCCGTGGCAACTATTCGCATGAAATTCATCGACATCAATTGCGATGTAGGTGAAATGCCAGGAGCCATCGCGGACGGTTCCCAGGAAGCGCTCATGCCCTACATCACTTCTGTGAACATCGCCTGCGGCGGCCATGCGGGCAATGCTCAAATGATGCGCGCCACCATCGAGCAGGCGCTGCGCCATAAACTCAGCATTGGCGCCCATCCCGGCTACGAAGACCCTACGAATTTCGGGCGCGTCGAATTGCAGCTGTCATTGCAAGAAATCGCTGCGTCGGTCGAACGCCAGATTCAAGCGCTACAGAGCATCGCCGCAGAGTGCGGAGCATTCCTCCATCATGTGAAAGCGCATGGCGCGTTGTACAACCAGGCCGCGCGCGATCGGCAAATCGCCCGCGCCATCGCCGAAGGCGTTCGCCGCGCTTCTCCTAATGCCATCCTTGTCGGCCTCGCCGGCTCCGTGATGCTCGACGAATTTCGGGCCGCCGGTTTTTCGGCCGCCGCCGAAGCGTTCGCCGACCGCCGCTACGAGCCCGATGGCACCTTGCGTTCCCGCAAATTCGCCGATGCGTTGCTCTGCGATCCCGAACACGCCGCCGCCCAGGCCCTCCGCATCGTGCAAGACTCTACCGTGATCGCTGCAGACAGCACGTGCATCCCGCTCCACGCTGACACCCTCTGCCTCCACGGGGACACTCCCGGCGCACGCCAAATCGCCGCGTGCATCCACCGCAGTCTGACCGAAGCCGGAATGGCCATCCGCCCCTTATCTTAGGTTGCTTCCACGCGACGGATGCACTTGGTGGCGACGTTCCTGGTGTATAGTGGGTGCCCTGAAAGCCATGAAGCGCCACGTACTGATCTATGGGCTCGCCGCTGGCCTTCTGATTGCCGGGTTGAAGTGGGCCGAGTATCGATTCCTGGTGGTCGAGCACTCCGTTGAAATCTACGGCGGCCTGATCGCGGCGACCTTTGCCGTTCTCGGAATCTGGTTGGGCCAGAAGCTCTCCAACAAGCTGGACGCATCGGTGGTGAATCAGCCGTCGGTTCCGGCGGGGCCATCGGTTATCCCCGACAAGAAAAAAGCCGGAGATCTTGGCATCACTCCGCGGGAATTAGACATCCTCGAACTGATCGCCAAGGGCATGAGTAACCGCGAGATCGCCGAAAAGCTTTACGTGAGCGAGAACACCGTGAAGACTCATTCGAGCCGTGTTTTTGGCAAGTTAGGCGCCAAGCGGCGGACCCAAGCGGTGCAACTCGGGAAAGAGTTCGGCCTGCTGCCTTAAATCCCTGACCCAAACTTCCGCGCTATTTCGTGTTCCGTGGATTGCCAACTGACTGTAGAACTGGGCTACCGCCCGCTTCGATACACTTCCTCGCAGCTATTTCGCAATTTGGGACTAAAATGGCGCGATGTTTCGAGAGCTGCGCATCATCGAGTGCTTCCACTTACTCCTCGGGAATTGCCGCTTCGTGCGACGCCAAATCCGCAAATCGCCAGCCTTTACTGCAGTCGCCGTTCTCACACTCGCTCTAGGCATCGGCTCCAGCACTGCGATTTTCAGCGCGATCGACGGAACGCTGCTCCATCCGTATCCCTACAAAAATGCCGACAGCTTGGCGACCATTCGGTGCTTCTCCGCTGACCAGTTTCGCGCCTGGCGTTTCCCAGCGAGAGCCTTCGTCGAATTCAAGGAACATAACCATACCTTCGAGGACATGTTCGGACTCGTATATCGCAAAATGCGTTTCACCACAGCCGGTACAACAGAGGAGTTGCTCGGCGCCTCCGTCACTCCGGGAACTTTTGAATCTCTTGGCATTCCGGCCCTATTGGGTCGCGCCCTGATTCCCACGGATTTCCGGCCCGACGCCCCTCCCGTGTTCATAGTGAGTCACAGCCTCTGGACCAAACTCTTCAACCGAGATCCTAAGGTCCTCGGCAAGACCTACACTCTTAACGGTGTACCCACGACTCTTGTCGGAATCATGCCATCGCGCTTCAGAATCGGAGGATTTGACCTCTGGATTCCTATAGACATAACCAGAGATACCTATGTGCCGGGTGCAGGAATCCAATCCAACGAAATCTGGACAGTGGGCCACCTGAAGCCCGGCATCACTCCGGAGCGCGCCGCCGCCGACCTTCAAGTTATCGCATCCCCATTCCAAGCCGACGACCCCATCTACTTCCCTCCCCATTTCCGAATGGTGGTCGTCACGCTGAACAGTGATTCCGTTGGCGACGACTTCAAACTAGGCCTCTTCGCGCTGATGGGCGCGGTCGTGATTTTGCTGCTGATCGCCTGTAGCAATGTCGCAAATCTGCTTCTTGCCCGCGCCACCACTCGTGAAAAGGAATTTGGCATTCGCAGTGCCCTGGGCGCCACGCGCGCCCGCATCATCGGTCAATTGTTGGTGGAAAGCTTTGCCTTAGCGCTCGCCAGTTGCGCTCTCGGTTGCCTGTTTGCTCTTCTCGGACTGAAAGCCATGCTTGCGCTTATTCCTTCGGGAACCATCCCTCTGGAAGCGGACGTAACGCTCAGCCCTTTTGCTTTGTTGTTCTCCATCGTTGCCACGGTCTTCGTTACCGTCGCCTGCGGCCTGGCGCCCGCGGTCCATGCGGTGCGCACCGACGCGCAAGTCGCGCTCTCCAGTACCGGCAAAGGTATCGGCGTGGAGTCTCGTCACGCAGGACTTCGTTCCACGCTCGTCGTGGCTGAGGTCGCCCTCGCCATCATTTTGACGATTTGTTCGGGGCTGGTGCTGCGCAGCCTTTTCGCGCTGCAAAACGTGAACATCGGGTTCAACCCCTCGAAGGTTACTTTCGCGCGACTTACTTGGCCGGAAGGTCGATACGACCTTGCGCCTGAGAAAAGCGTTCTTCTTCGCAAAGCGATCGACCACCTTAGGCAGTTACCGGAAGTACTTGCTGCCACAGAAACCTCCTCTTACCCGCCTCATACCTGGGGCTGGACCACCGTCGTCATCGCTGGACAACAGCGCCCCCCGAATAGAAACACCTCGTCAATCTTCTGCAGCGACGGATATTTCCAGACGCTCGACCGGCCGCTTCTTAAGGGAAGGCTTTTCACACAGCGGGATATCGACTCCGTTGCCCACGTGGTCGTGGTCAACGCAACTTTCGCCAGAGCCCACTTCGGCCAAGCGAATCCCGTCGGACGTCAAGTACGTTTCAGCGATTTTGAAACCCTCAAGGATTGGCCCCGTGAACCTTACTTTGAAATTATCGGTGTAGTCGCCGACGCACAAAACACCGGCTTGCAA
>DATKPS010000061.1:0-9217 GCA_035524015.1 Candidatus Sulfotelmatobacter sp. | reverse complement strand
CGCATCGCCCAATTGAAAAACTTCAAGGCCGACAATACCACCCCGTCGGGCGGCATCAACCTGCATCAGGGTTACGATACGGTTCCTTTGGAAGACCAGGTGAAGCAACTGGAAGAGAAAAAAGCGAAATTGCAAGCCAACCTGGATGACACCGAGGCTGAAGCCCGTAAGAATGGCATTGAACCAGGGGAGCTGCGGTAGTCGTTCCCGTTTCGAAAAAAACCTAGGCGCGTCCCTGGTTAAACGCAGCCACCAGAATATTTCTTCTTTGCCTCACAACATTGCCCTAGCTTTCCGTTTGCACAAGCGTAGAATCCGACCAAAAGGCTGTGGTGGCCTTCTGTAGTACGGAGGTGGTCGATGGGTCGGATCGACTTCTTCTTGGGTGTGTGTGTTCTTTCTCTGGTGCTTCCAGTTCGTGCCCCAGGATCTTCGCTTTTCTCCGCTTTTGAAATGTCGACGTTTGCGTTGACCGGAACCGTGTTTGTGGACGGCAGCAATCAGCGCGTCACTCAGGCCAATCTGGTGCTTTGCGACGACGGCGGGAATCCGTTGGAAGAAACCACAACCAACGATTCCGGCGAATTTGGCTTTTATGGATTGCGCGGAGGTCATTACATTCTGCGCGTGCAAGCGGCCGGCTTTCAGTCCACGGATTTGCACATTGACCTCAGCTTCGCGTCAGATCGCGGCGTCTCTATCAACCTGAAACCGCAGCGCTCCGATTCTGCTTCAGGGCCCCCAACACAAACTATTTCTGCTCGCGAACTTTCGATACCCGACTCCGCACGCAAACTTCTTTCCTCCGGAAAGCAAAAACTCTACGTAGAAAAAAATCCCAAGGAAGCGCTGCACGATTTTCAGTCGGCCACCAAACATGCTCCCACTTTTGACGAAGCGTTTTATCAAACAGGAATGGCGTATCTGGCGCTACAGAAGCCGGAAGATGCGGAAAAGCAGTTTCGCAAAGCCGTGGAACTGAGCGACAAGAAATACGCCGACGCGGACATAGCGCTTGGTACGCTGCTGCTGCATCACAATGAGCAAAGCGAAGGCGAGGCTTTGCTGCGGCTAGGTTTGGCGTCGAATCCACGATCCTGGCCCGGGCAAATCGAGTTGGGCGAACTGGAATTGTCCCGCGGTCACCTGGAGCCCGCGCTCGCCGCGGCACAAACCGCCGTCCAACTGGCGCCGCAACAACCGATGGTCTACCGCCTGTTGGCGGTAATCCAGCTGCAGGAGAAAAATTATCCCGCGCTGATCTCCGCGCTCGATTCCTATATCGCGCTGGATCCAAGCAGCCCCGCGGGAATACGCGCCAAAGAACTACGCGCTCAGGCGCAAAAAGAATTGGATAAATCGCCGGAATCGGCGGTCGCGGTGAAATAAGTTCAAGGTCCAACCGGCGGCTGCGGCTTCAGTGCAGGCGGCTGTAAGGATCGACCTGGTCCACGGCGTCATACACATACTGCACGTTGACTGGGTGGTTGCCCTTGCTGTCGGTCACGTGCACGGTCTCGATCAACTGCTTGCCGTCCGGGGAAAGTTCGAAGGTCCGGCTCACTTTTCCCCCGTGTGCGCCTTTTTCGTCGGTGACCAGTTTTTTGTCGTCCCAGCGCGCCGCGACCTGCTTGTCATCCGAGTCCTTCTGCTTTTCGAGTTTGCGGCCATCGGTGAAAAACTGCGTGCGGTGATCCCGGTCGTCCGCCAGCAGCACTTCCGGATCGTTCTCAAGCTGCTGCGAAAATTTGATTTCGCGCGGCGGATTCACAAAATCGCCCATGGTGTCGGAAGTGTCGCCTTGCGGACGCGGTCCTCCATAGCCACCGCCGCCCCCGGGCCACGGGCCATACACGCGCGGCCCACCATAGCCGCCGTTTCCGTTGCCGCGATTGCTGTTGTCCGTTTGCCGCGACTGATTCAGTTTGGCGCGTCCGTCATCGCTCTCGTCTTTATTGAAGACCCAGTAGCCCATAATGCTCTTGCGCGGTTGCACTTCTACTTTTTTGGGAGGTGGCGGAGGAGCGGGCGCATTGGGATCCGGCGGAGGTGTCGTCATGGGTCCCGGCGGTGCTTGTGCTCCCAGCAAGCCGCCAACGAGGAGCCAAGCGCTCCCCAGTAACAATAGTTTGTTTACGTGCTTCATGGTCGTACCTTCCCCTCACATCCTAGCGCGGTGCGGCCTTTCAGGCATTCCCTCGCGCCCCTTGAAAAGTTCCCGGTATCCCCTTTCCGTCAGATTCTGGCGACCCCGCAAAAGGCTGCTTGCGCTTTCGCCGCCGCTAAGCCAACCAATGACTTAAATCCCCGGCGCGCTCCAACAACGCCAGCGCCCCCAATTCGCGGAAGTGTTTGGCTCGCTCGCGGTAATCGAACTCTTTCTTGGGAAGAATGCCCATGAACGGCACGCGCGCGGCCTTGGCCGCCAGCGCATCGTCAATATTGTCGCCCAGATACAGGGCGGTTTTTGGATCGCGTCCCGCCAGAATAATGCGCAGACCTTCCGGACTGGGCTTTTTGGCCGCGTCATCCATAGTGATGATAGTGCGGAAGGAGCGTGCCGCCGGCCATTTGTCAAACGTCCAGGTAAATTCCTGCCGGGTCCTTCCGGTGAACAGATTCAACTCGCGGTTCCGCGCCCAGCTTTGAATCAACTTCGGGTCGACCAGCATCTTTTCTTTCGCAACGTTCCCCGGCTGACCGTCGCTGCCCCAATAAAACGGCGAAAATGCGATTCTCGCCTCATCGTAAGTGGTCGGCACTCCCAACGCGGTGGCCCACCGCGACACCATCATCCAATCGTCATTGTTCCCGGGCATGCGCTTCCACTTGTGAAACTCCGCCCAGGTTGGCCGCTTGCCGGTCAGTTTGTGGATGGTCTGCAGACCCGAACGCCAGTAGGTCTCTCGAACGTCGACCAACACGCCATCGACGTCGAAGATCAGGATTTTGGGATCCAACTTGCCCTTGCCAACACTTTCCCCGCGGATTTTCGACACGCTTCTGGTCCTTTCGCCTTTCTTCCAGTGTACCTGTTTGCCTGATTTGTGGCTCGGGCGAGCGTGCTCCTCCGTCGCCCATGTGACGGGGAGTTCTCCCTGGCGTGCAGTAGCGGAAAGCCGCTGCTACACTAAGGCACCACTTGCTGTGAGGACATCTCCACGCCACCGCGCGTGAAGTGAAATTGGATGAGCCAATCGCTCGGCACGCTGCGTCCGTCGGCTTCGGGCGGCGTAAACACCCACTGGCGCGCCGCCTTCAACGAAGCATCGGCAAAATAGCGGCTGGGCCCGGCGTTTTGTAATTCCGCTTGAGACACATTGCCCGCCGCGTCAACGTGGACCTTCACGCCCACGCGCACCGTGCCCGAAATCGTTGCCATGGCCTTGGCCGAAGCCTCGGGCTTCACCTGGTCCAACACGTCTCCCTTTGCCGCGGAACTGTCTGTGCTTTTTGCAGCCCGGCTTGTAGGAGGAGTTGCGGTCGTCGCGGCGACAGGAGGTGCGCTGGGGGCAACGGCACTGGGTTGCGTTGGAGCTGGCGTGGATGCCGTCGCGGGCGGCGGATTCCCTGAAGGTTGCACTGGTAGCGGGTTCGAACTCGCTTTACTCGCGGGAATGGTGGTGTCGCCAGTGGCCGGAGACGTAGCCACCGAACTCGCTTCCGAGTTTCCGCGGTGCCGCAGCACGAAGGGAAGCAAGGCCAGCGCGATGACCAGGAGCGCTCCCGCAAATAAGGGAATGACATAGTTGGGCAGGACCACCGTTTGTCGCGGAGGCGTTGGTATTTTCGGAAACGGGTCTGTAGGCAACGCGGCGCTTTCTGGTTGTGCAGCAACTAACTTGGCCAGGGGGATGGCGGGCTCTTTCGAAAGCGGTACCTCCACTGCACGGGCAACCGCGGGAGCAGGCGGCGCGACCGGAGCAGCTGCCAGGGCTGGAGCCGCAGAGGCAACCGGCGTGGAAACGCTCGCGCCGGCAGCGACGGCCACGGCTTTCTTCGCCGTTGCGGCCGGATTCAACTGCTCCGCAATGCGCGAGCTCGTCCAACGCAGCCTAGGTTTCCGCCGCAGGGCATTACGCGCAATTTCCAGAAAGGGTTCGCGTACCGTTGGCGGAATGATCGGATCGGCCTCTTCGTTGAACGGCAAAACCGTGTGTTGCTGCGTGAAGGCTTCCACCAGCGTCACACCCAGCGACCACATATCCGCCGCAGGCGTGAACGGCGCATCCGGCAATTCCGGAGCGTCATAGGGACTGCGCTCGCGGCGCATCTCGCGTGTCTCCCCGGCCGTGTCGATCGTGTCGCTCGATAACTTAAGGCGCTCGCCCATCGCCAACACGTTCGAGGGCTTCACGTGTCCGTGCACTAGATTCTTTTCGTGCAAGTACACCAGCACGTCCACCACGGCATTCAGCATCTCGCTGGTTTCTTCGGCCATCAGCGCGCGATGCGGCAGCACCTGCGCCAGATTTTCTTCGGCGTATTCCATGGCCACATACAGAACTTCCATCTCCTCGATCTTGCAAGCACCGCCGCCATAAATCTTCAGCAGATTAGGATGGCTCAATTGCGAGGCAGCGCTCCAGGCGGCAAGCTGCTGCTCTTTCTGTGGGAAATCGGCAGAGATGAATTTGACGGCGCATGGGCGCACCTCGGGGTCGTGAAATTCCGCAAGAAAAACGACGCTATGGTCAGTGCTGCCCAGGAATTGCCGGAGTTGATATTTGTGGTCGACGACCTGGCCTTCCCAGTTTTTCCACATTTCACTCATGCTGCACCTCGAATTCAAAATTCCATGCACCGGCGAACCACTCACTTCGTGGTATTCGCCCAGCACATAGGGACGAGGCGTCTGCGGGCTGATCGCTTCGGACGGAACTTCGCACAGGCGCCAGAGGGCCGGGCGCTGTCGCCTCATTCTGCCACGAATCGCCAAAGCGCGAGCCATTTTGATGTTAATCCTTTGGCGGCTCCCAGTACCACGCCGGAAAGACAGGGTGGGCACAACCCGCGGCTTTCCGTGGCTGGCTGGCAAACCCGCTTGCCCTCGGTGGGTTGGCCGCACTAAGCTTGTTTTCTATCTTTGCGATGAATTCGTTGGTTTAGGAGGAAGCTTTGTCTCTCGTGAAAATTGCTTCAGCGGTTGCTTTCGCGCTGGTGTCGTGGTGCGCCGTCTCTCCGGTTTCTGCGCAAACTGCGCCGGCCGCCGCGGGAAAGATTGGTGTGATCAACATTCAGGCGGCCATCAGTGCCACTACGGAAGGTAAGCAGGCGGCCAGCGAACTGCAGGCGCAATTCGCCGCACGCCAGCAGGAATTGCAATCGATGAATAAGCAAGTGAGTGATCTGCAGCAGCGCTTGAACAACGGCATCAGCCTGAGCGACGAGGAACGCAATCGTCTCACCGCCGAGGGCACCCGGCTGTCTCAGCGACTGGACCGCAAGAACAACGAGTTCCAGGAAGACTTCAACGCCGCCCAGTCGGACCTTATCAACGGCATCGGCCAGAAAATGCTCGCGGTCATCAATCGCTACGCGCAGGAAAAGGGCCTTACGCTTGTGTTTAACTCTGCGGCGCAAGGTACCCCCATTTTGTTTGCGTCCAAGAGCATCGAGATCACCCAGGACATCGTGAATCTTTACGATCAAACCTATCCGGCCAAGGGCGGCGCGGCGCCTGCCACCAGATCGACGCCGGCACCCAAGTCAACGCCCACACCAAAACCCACAACACCGCCGAGCAAGCCGCAGTAGCCGCAGTGTTGATCGCCAATTCGACGGCATCACCCGGGAGCGGTGCTGGCGAGCGCCGTTTTGCCTTGCTAAACTTCCCTCATCACTCGCACGCGCGCTCCAGAAGGACGATGGCATGCCCTCATTTGCTGGTGTCGATTTCATTGATTTTGATTCGTTGTTGAATGACGAAGAAAAACTGGTGAGGCAGACGGCGCGCCAGTTCGTGGACAACGAAGTACTCCCGATCATAGAAAAGCACAGCCGCGAGGCCACGTTTCCCCTACAGCTCGTTGCGCAGCTGGGCGAACTCGGTTTTTTTGGCGCTAATCTGCAGGGCTATGGTTGCGCCGAAATGTCCAACGTGGGCTACGGGCTGATGATGCAGGAGCTGGAGCGCGGCGATTCCGGGCTGCGCAGTTTTGTTTCCGTGCAAGGCGGCCTGGTGATGTACCCCATCCATAGCTATGGCAGCGACGCGCAAAAGGACAAGTGGCTCCCGCGCTTGCAATCCGGAGAAGCCATCGGCTGCTTCGGGCTTACGGAGCCGCAGTTTGGTTCCAACCCCGGGGGCATGTTGACTCGCGCCGTAAAAAAGGGCAGCAGTTACGTGCTCAACGGCGAAAAGATGTGGATCACCAACGGTTCGCTCGCGGATGTTGCGGTAGTCTGGGCCAAATGCGAAGACGAAAAGGTGCGTGGCTTCCTGGTGGAAAAGGGCACGCCCGGGTTCAAGGCTTGGGACGTGCACGGCAAATGGTCGCTGCGCGCTTCCGTAACTTCCGGATTGTCGTTGTCCGATTGCCAAATTCCCGAAGGAAATCTGCTGCCCGGTGTTACCGGGTTACGTGGCCCGCTGAGTTGCCTGAACCAGGCGCGTTACGGGATCGGCTGGGGCGCCATTGGTGCGGCCATGGGTTGCTACGACACTGCCCTGCAATACGCAAAAACGCGCAAACAATTTGCCAACAAGCCGATCGCGTCTCATCAACTGGTGCAGGAAAAACTGGCGTGGATGATTACCGAAATCGTGAAGGCTCAATTGCTGGCGCTGCACGTGGGCCGCTTGAAGGATCAAGGCAAAGCCGATCCCAGCCACATTTCCATGCTGAAAATGAATAACGTGTCCATCGCGCTGGAGACTGCGCGCAAATCCCGAGACATTCTGGGCGCCAACGGCATCGTCGACGATTACTGCATCATGCGCCACATGAACAACCTCGAAAGTGTGTATACCTACGAGGGCACCAACGACATTCACAAGCTCATCATTGGGGAAAAAATCACCGGAATTTCCGCGTTTATGTGAGGCCTATGAAGAACCGCTCCTTCTTCAAGCAATCGTTCCGAATCGTTTGCGCATTGCTTCTGGTTGGCTTCTGCGGCGCCGCGCAAACAAAGCCGCCCGAAGCTTCCAAAACCAAAATTCGCTGTATCACCGCGTTCGTGCGGCTCGACCGCGCCAACTATCAGCCCGAAATAATCGAAGCGGTGAAGTTCCTCAAAATTGCCCAGACCACTTTTGAATCGCGCGATTTCACGGTGCAGACTCTGCGCATCGCCACTCAGCCCTTTCCCGAATATACCCAAGGGCTTTCGCACGACCAGGCGCTGCAATTCTTTAAGGATCTGGACGGGCTCGCGCAGATGCAAAACGTCATCGTTTCCATTGGCCCCGCCTATCTCTCGGGCGACGATGGCGACGCACAAGCCGATCTCCTTGCCGACGTTCTCAAAAACTCCAAAGCCCTTTATGGCTCCGTGTATGTCACCGAGGATTCCGGAGTGAATTGGCCCGCGGTGCAGGCCGCCGCGCGTGTCATGAAAAAACTTGCCGACGGCACCTTACAGAGCGAGGGCAATTTTCATTTCGCCGCACTGGCCAGCATTCCACAAGCCACGCCCTTCTTTCCTGCCGCATATCTCACGGGATTGGGTCACCAGTTCGCGGTGGGACTGGAATCCGCCGGCGAAGTTTCCGCCGCGGTACATGATGCACCCGATCTAGCCGCGGCCTCGCGGCGATTGGACGACTTGTTCTTTCAGTTGGCCTCGAAGGTGGAAAGTGTGGCTCTGCGTGTCGACAGCGAGCGCGGCTGGACGTACCTCGGACTTGATCTTTCGCCCGCGCCTTCGAAAGATGCGTCGATCGTCACCGCCATCGAAAGTATTTCGCACCAGCCGCTGGGATCGAATGGCACGCTCTCTGCAGTCGGCGCGATAACCGGTGCGATTAAAACGGTGGGGCTGCGCAAAACTGGTTTCTCAGGGATAATGTTACCGGTGCTGGAGGATCCCGTGCTGGCCGAGCGCTGGAGCGCCGGCTTGGTTTCACTGGATTCGCTGCTCAGTTATTCCTCGGTGTGCGGCACCGGGCTGGACACCATCCCTCTTCCGGGTACAGCGACCGTCGAACAATTGGCGCGCATCATCGGCGATGTCGCCACACTTTCTGTTAAGTGGAACAAGCCTCTTACTGCTCGCCTGCTTCCGGTTTCCGGAAAAGCCGCAGGACAGCAAACGGAGTTTTCTGCCTCGCAGTTTTTGAACGCCACCATCCAACCCATTTCCGGCCCCGAACCTCACTAATCTCCGGGAATTCTCCGGGGGGACTGCCCTCCGTGTTGTTCACGAACCCGGAAAGGCCTCCGACTCGACGATAAGCGTAACTTTGCCTTAACATAAGCAGGACTTGCGGAGGGTGTCCCTGTGGAAGAACGTCTCAGTCTGGAATTTCTGCGCGTAGTGGAAAACGCGGCGGTCGCGGCGGCCCGCACCATGGGCTTTGGCGATCGCCCCAAAGCGGACGAAGTCGCCGTCGAAGCCATGCGCAAGACCATGGATCAGGTCGAAATGGACGGCACCATCGTCATCGGCGAAGGCGAGCGCGACGAAGCTCCCATGCTCTACATTGGCGAAAAACTCGGCGCGGAATTTCCCGACGGTACAGTGGTCCCGGAAGTTGATATCGCGGTCGATCCACTCGAAGGAACGAACCTGTGCGCGACCGGTTCTGCCGGCGCAATAACCGTCCTCGCCGCATCGGAAGCCGGTGGCCTGCTGCACGCGCCAGATTGCTACATGGAAAAAATTGTGGTCGGCCCATCGTGCAAAGGAGCGGTCGAACTGGACGCGCCGGTGGCGGAAAATTTGAAAAATATCGCCAAGCGCCTGGAGCGAGATGTTCAGGATCTTGTCGTAGTCGTCCTGGATCGGCCTCGCCATGAGAAATTGGTTTCGGAAATCCGAAAAGCCGGCGCGCGCATTCGGCTTATCAGCGATGGCGACCTTTCTGCCGGGATTGCAGCGGCTGTTATCGGCACCGGAGTTCACGCGGTAATGGGTTCGGGAGGCGCACCCGAAGGCGTCATCACCGCCGCGGCCATCCGCTGCCTCAACGGTTACATGGTCGGACGATTGGTAATCAACAAGCCCGAACTTGAAGCGCGCATCGCGCGCATGGGCATTCGCGACAAAAACA
>DATKPS010000060.1:0-34514 GCA_035524015.1 Candidatus Sulfotelmatobacter sp. | reverse complement strand
GCGGGTGGCAGACCCTTGGATCTGGTGAACATTTTCGAGGGGAGCATATCACTGATTGACTCGACCGAGCTGGGATACCAGGAAACGTGGGTGCCGGACCCTGCGGGTTTCAGGGTGCGGATTTTGACGTTGCTCCGCGCTGATGAGAGTTATCCGCCATCCGTTGCGCCGGTTTTACGGACGCCACGATCTCCACTTTGTCACGTTCAGTTGCTACAGGCGGCGGCCCTATCTGGGAACCGCTCGCGCCCGCAACCGTTTCGTGCGGATTCCGCATGAGCTCCGCCAGCGTCACGCCTTCGCCTTGCTCGGCTATGTAGTTATGCCCGAACACGTGCACCTGCTCATCGGCGAACCCGCCAAAGGAAATCCCTGCAAAGTCCTGCAGGTGCTGAAGCAGAAGGTTTCCCGCTTCCTGCGCACTAAAGCTCCAAGGCACGGGCAGCAGCTCAGGCTCCCCTTCACTTCTGGCAGCGCCGCTTCTACGATTTCAATGTGTGGAGCGCAGAGAAGGTGCTGGAGAAACTCGAGTACATGTACGACAACCCGGTGAAACGAAAACTAGTGAGTCATCCCAAGGATTGGCCGTGGAGCAGTTGGTCGCACTACGCAAAAAGAGAACCCGGCCTGATCGCCATCGTCGCACTGGAAGAACCCGCACCCCCAAGAGAAAATCCGCACCCTGAAACCCGCAGGGTGCGGCACCCAAATTCGTTCCAGCGTGTGCGCCACCCGCCCTGCGCCCCGTAAAAGCGCTGGTGCGGGCCGAGGTGGCGGCAGCAAGGCTGCCGCTGGTTGTTGGGAGGTTGGGTGTGAGTTGTGGCACCGGCTGGAGCAGGGCTCCCGCACTCCGGGAGTCATTTGACCGTGCGAAAAAGTCACAGGCTCTCATGGGCGTTTTTGTGGGTGGGACAAGACGGGGTGAAAAACGAACGGTCCGCTTCCCTTCCGGCCTCAGGGCAAGCAGAAAGCGGGCTCTACACCGGCGCGGGGAAGACGGACGGGTCTGAAGACCCGCCGCTAGAAAAGCGGAACGCTTCTGTGTTTCGGTCAGCTTCTTTATGTTTGAAACTTACGAGAGAATTTAAAAAAGTGTTCGTAGGGATTAGCGATCTTGCGGACATGGGGCGCAGGAGTCCTGCGCCTCTACGAAGAATTGGAAAGCTCGCAAATACACGCCCGAAACCGAGTGACTCGCCGTCGGAAAAAGCCACGGGCTCTCAGGAAGACCAAAAGCGATACGCTCCGCCTCCCAGTTCTTCACTCGCCACTGTCTTTGCGAGACGCTACTTGCTGACGACTTCGCCGTTGTGGAGTTCGTATTCGAGGTGGAAAGGCTTTTGTTCCGAGCGGGTTTCCCAATGCTGCTCGGCGATGATGCGGTTGGCCTGGTCGAGGCGTTCGCTGGGCATCGGGTGGGTGCGGAAATAGCCCTGCAAACCCTGGATCGCTAATTCGGACAGCTCCTGTTCCGGCGTTTCGGCGTGGATTACATATTCTTTTTGGAGCTTGGCGAAGTTCTCCATCATTTTGACGGCGCCATAGGGGGAATAGCCGGCGGCGACAGCCAGGAACATGCCTTCGCGATCGGCTTCTAATTCCTCATCCTTGTGGTAGCCAGCTTCCCAAAGCGAGAGTGGCAACTGCACTAAATCGCCGACGACTTCCAGGTCCAAATGCTTCAACTGTGCTTCGATTTGAACGCGTTCCACGGCATGATAGTGGTCGATATGTTCCACTTCATGGGCCAGCACACTGGCCAACTCATCTTCCGTGAGCATCAGGTCGGTTAAGCCTTCGCCAACGTAGACAGGACCGCCGGGAAGCGCGAAAGCATTGATCATGTTTTGGTTGGGAATGAGATGAAACTCGTAGGGCATGGGACGATGAGCGTGAATGGCGAGTTCGGCGCCCACTTGGCGGACGTAGTCTTGCAGTATCTGTTCCTTCGGGCTCATTTGCTTATCGAGCAGCGCGTATTGGGATTGCAGGCGCTGGCCGATGGCGATTTCTTCTTGATCGGAAAGGCGCGTGAGCCGCATGGGGGCGAGGGTAAGGTCGCGCTGGGCGTCCGCGGCCAAGTCTACGAGGGCATTGGCGGAAACGTGATTGGTTTTTTGTTGGCGCTGCGCGAAATAGATGGCGGCAGCGGCAGCGGCGATCACCAGGAAAAACACGGGAAACAGAATGGCGCGTCTCATAGAAACTGCCGAATGGTTTCACGATAACGGCTATATAAGTAAGAGACCAGGAGCAGCGAGCTGCCCACGATGATCAGGGTGATGTAGCGGTCGCGCGCCTGCAAGCCCCAAACGTCCAGGGCCATGATTTTGGCAACGCAGAGGAGCAACAGGCCCAAGCCGGTCAGCCGGAAACTGCGCTCCTTCAGCAGCAAAGCAAGAATGATGATGGCCACGCCCTCGATGCCCCAGGCTACGGTCTTCATTCCGGCGTTCATTTTGACGGTGAGCATCAACCAGAGCAAAACCACGGCGGCAAAGAATTGCAATTGCTCTGGCCTGCGGGCAAGCGCGGACAAGATTCTCCGCGTGAGAGTTGTGCCGCCGAGGCCGGACGCGCGTTTGCGCAACGGAAACGCGAAGATGAGACTGGAGAGGAGCAAAGCCACGGCGGCGCCCACCACGACATAGCGGCCCTTCCAATCGCCTTCGCTGAAGTAGCTACTGCCGAACAAGTTGTGGGCGACACCGCGGGAAAACGCCAGCACCGTCATGGCCATGCCTTGATAGAGGAACAAATCTTTTCGGAGAAAATAGGCAGCGGCAAAAAGCACCAGCACCAGTGCGGCCCACGCGGTGACCACCCATTCGCCGAGGAACTGGTAACGCAGCAAGGCAGCCACGGCCGCAGTGCCAAGGCAGCCGACGATTACGTCGATGTGCCAATCGCGATCGCGCCCGGCCTGGGCTTCCCTTCCGGTTTCACCCGGCAGTTGCGAGTAGACGAAAAAGAAGATCAGCACGAGCGGAAGAACTGTGTAGAGCCGCTGGCCCCAGAATTCACCGGGCTGGCCAGCGGTAAGATTGACAAAGAAAATGCGGGTGAACGCAGCAATCAATGCGATGTAGGACTGGTAGCGGAACTGTGGAATCTTTCGCAGCAGGCCATATTCAAACAAGATCAGGCCGAAGGCGGCCCAGGCGACCGCCACGCCGAGTGGCTTCAATTCATGCCACAAAACCATGGAGGCAAGAATGGAGGCAGCCCAGGAGTAACCGTGGTGCAATCCTTGTTCTTTCCATTCTTGCGGGATGCGGACTACTGAGGCCATGGCGTAGAAAATCACCGCGACGAGCGCCACGGATAAGAGGCGCACGCTCCAGTGGTGCCAGGTGGCGTCTGACGGCAAGTTGAAGGTGAAAGCACGGGCGAAGGCCAGCAGCGAAAGAATATGCGCTTGCCAGGGTAACTCTTCGCTGTTCCATTTGCGGTCGACGAGCGCCAGAGCTAAAGCAAAGGCGGCCCAGAGAGGAGCCAGCCAGCCGTTTGGTGCTTCATAGAACATCAATGCAGCAAGCAGACCAGTGGCAGAAAAGGAGTGCACGAAAGTGGTGATGCGGCGTACATCGTCGTGAGGCGAGGCTTTTCTGGATACGAAGTACAGACCGGCGGCGACCAGGGAAATGGTCACAACGCGCAAGCTGATGGCCGCCCACAGCGTTTGTGTCAATTCGTAATTCGCATCGATGGCGCGCAGCGTGGCGCACAAAGCCACGACGTTCGCCTGCCACGCAAGTTGTTCGTATTTCAGCGCGCGCGCAGCAAGCGTCAGCACTACGGCGAACGCGATCCAGCCAACAGCGATCCAGGGCGAGTGGAGCAGGTCGAAAAGCGCCCACAACACCAGCGCAGCTGCGGACCAAGTATATGCGGCACGCGTGGCCGGCAGGTGCAGATCGGCTTCCTTCGTGCCACGCCACGCGAGCCAGTAGAATCCGGCAATGACTGCGAGGCCGCTGAGCGCGCGCACCGGCAAATCGTGCCACTGGTGAAGGTGGCGAGGATCCGCGGCGAGCACGGTGGCCGCCGCGAAAAAACAGGCGAGGTGCGTGTGCCAAGCCAGCACCGGATATTGCAGGTTGCGACCTGCTTCGGCGAGGAGGATGGCGAAAGCAATCAGCGCCACAGGGCGCCACAGCTCCGGAGATTCCAGCCAAATCAAAGAGCCCAGCGTAAGCGATCCGGCTGCGGCAAACAGGCCGCGCAGGAAGCGTTGCTCGGCGGTGTCCTTCAAGGCTGCGAGTTTTGCTGTACCGTAAAACGCCGCAGCCAGCAGCGGCAAGGTTACCAACCGCAGCGTTACGTGGAAACCGTTAGTGGCTTCGAGGTGCAGGTTGACCGCAAAGGCGCGCGCCGCCACGAGAACAGCGAAGAAGAGATACTGCAACTGCAGGTGCGGCGAAGCAGCCTTCCTGGCGAACGCGGCCAGGAGGAGCATCACGCCGGCGAAGGCCACCGCGGTCCAATCGTGCGTAAAGCAAGCCCAGGCCGCTGCCGCAGCGCAGAGTGCGCCCAAGTAAGAATGCGTGGTTAGCAGTTCGACATCGGGCGAAAGCTCAAAAAATTCCATCCAGCGGCGCCCGATTCCCAGAGCATTCAGGTAAAAGGCAAGTGCGCAAGTGCCGAAAAGCGCGGCCGCCCAAAGCAACGTGGTTTCGTTAGCGGAGCGTGTGGCCATCAACAAGCGTAAATCGAAATAAGCCAGCCAAGCGGCGACCAAGATCCCCGTGACCAAACCAATGCGCCGGAAGACCACTTCCTTTACGAGCACACCGGCGAGCAAGAACACTTCCGCACCCACGAGCCAGAGGATGCCGACATCGTTGCCCGGCCCGGCATAATGCGCGGGTGCTGCGGCTAACAACAGCATTGCGCCGATTACGCTGAGGACCACAAATGCTTCGCGGCGATGTTTGACAATCTGACCGAAGGCTAATTCCACCGCACCGACGGCCAATAGCGCGATGTAGGCTAGTTCCGGGTGAACGGATTGGAAGCGGAGGGTGGCCAGCAGGAGCGTGGAGTTAAGAATGGCCGCGATGGTTGAGGCGTGTTCCTCTTGCGCCGTGTTTGGCTTGCGCCACAAATACGAAATGCGGAACACCAGCCAATAGAAAAACAACATCGCGGTGCTTGCGGTGTATTCGGGGAAAAGGTGTCCGCGAGCGCCCTCGATGCCCAGGATGCGGTAGAGCCAATAAAGATGGTTCAAGTAGCCGGACAAAATGCCGAACACTTCAAGCTGGTACCAGCGCATTTTGAAAACAATGGCGACGAGGCCGATGGCCAGAATGACGCCCGCGGAGAGGCTGTAGACGGTGTCCTGGCTTAAGGCGACGGTGGAGTAGCCGAGCAAGAATGCCAATCCGGTGACGAGCTGCGAGCGGTAGCGGAGAGTGTGCGCGGCCATGGCCACGGCGACGAGCAACATCAGCACGGAAACGAGAGCTGCGGAGTGCAACACGCGCATGGAGGGCACGTAATACATGGCGAACGTGGTGAAGAAGAAGAGCGCCCAACCACCGCCGATTCCGGTGCGGCCCAGGAGTTGGTAGCGCTCGCGCTTTTCCAAATAGATGCCGCCGGCCAAGAGCGTCGCGGCCGCCAGATACAACACGAGGACTTTTCCGAAACTGCCCAGCGCGGCGAGTTCGTAGATGCCGAACGAGGCGACGCCCAATACCAGCAAAACGATGCCAAGTTTTTGCAGCCAGTTTGTTCCGAGGGCCTCCTCGAATGCCGAGACTTTTTTCATGCGGTCTTGCAGAGAAGGCTTCGCCGCGGGGATGCGCAGAGGGGAATACGCGGAAGGAGCAGAAACTACGCGCGCCGAGGCGGCGGTGGTTTGTTCTCTGTGCGACGGACTCGAAGACGCGGCTGCGGGCATCTCGATCGCTGGGCCTTGGGGCGGTGGCACCGATAGCATTTGCGGCTTGGCTGGCGTGGGAGCCATGGTTCTTGGTGGCATGGGAGGTGCAGCGGGCGGTGGCGGCGGTGGCGCAGGATGCAGCGGCGCAGCGGGAACCTTCGATACTTCCTTTTGCGCTGGTGGTGCTGGTTGCGCAGGAGGTGGCACAACTGGTGCGCTGGGCGGCGATACCACAACGGGCAAGGGTGGAATGAAAGGATGTGCTTCCGGTTTTGCCGCTTCGGCCGGTGGTGTCGGCGTTTCGTGAACGGTCGCTGGCGCTGGTCGCATGTCCACCGGAGATGCAGAACTTACAGGGGCTTTCAACGCGGCTAGTTGCTTGCGCAAATCAGCAATTTCGTGGCGCAGCGCTGCCGCCTGCTTGGCGGTTTCTTCTTCTGCCCTGGTTAAGCGCAGGCGGAGGTTGCTGTAGCGGACGTACAGCACAATGACCAAAATGGGTGTAGCCAGGGCAAACAGGGCGTAGAGGATGAGGAACTGAGTCATGGGCGACATTTCGCTTGGGCCTGACGAATGCTCGCATTCCGGGTCTGTGTTTCCGATTTTAGAACGTGGCCGAGCCAGAAGCTTGCAGATTGTCGCCTGGGGTCTCTCTAGTAGTAACGTTCGGTGAGCCTAAGTGGCGGTAATGGAGGAGCTTAGCGGGCCCCAGTAGCTGCTTTGGGTTGGCCTTAGACTCCCTCGATGATGCGGATGTCGCGTTCCACGGCTCCAACGAGCTTTTTCGCAGCGGCTTGGTAGCGCTCGCTCTTGTAGGTGGCCATGGCTTGAGCGGCGCTCTCGAACTCAATGACCACGGTGCGCTCGCGCAGTCCCGCTTCGTAGGCTTCCACCGGGACGCCGCGGGCGAGAAATTTTCCGCCGCCAGCCTCGATGGCCGGCCCGGCCACTTTTCCGTATTCCGCCAAAGCTGCGACGTTCTTGATCGAGCGATAAAAGGCAATCCAGTAACCCTTAGCCATAGCAGTCCTCCAAAACCGTTCGATGCTATCACGCGACGGCCGAGCCTGACGATTGCGGCAGAAGGAGGATGCGCGGCGGCGTGCGGTACACTCTCAGGTATCCATGGCGAGACAGCGACTCGGTCAACACTTCCTCAGCGATCCCGGTTGGCGGGAAAAAATCGCGCGTGCCATCCGCGTGTCGCCGCACGGGATCGCCGGCGGGACAACCGCGCAGGATAACTTTTGCTGGATTGAAATTGGCGCGGGCCACGGGGAAATGACGCAGCACCTGCTGAAAGGCGGTGCGCCGGTGATTGCCGTGGAGTTGGATGCTCCGCTGATCGGCAGCTTGGAGCGGTTGGCGGAAAAGCATAAGAATCTTACGGTGGTTGCCGGCGATGTGCTGGAAACCGATCTGGCGAAACTGGCCGCAGGGAGACGGATGCGCATTTACGGGAATTTGCCGTATTACATCACTTCGCCAATTCTTCATCATTTCTTTCAATACGCGGAGCAAATCGACGAAGCGCATATCGTGATTCAACTGGAAGTGGCGGCGCGGCTGACGGCGCGGCCCGGCGGCAAGCAGTACGGATATCTTTCGGTGGCCACGCAATTTTATGCGAAGCCGACGTTTGCGTTGCGCTTGCCTCCGGCGGCGTTTCGACCTCCACCGGAGGTGGCTTCGGCATTGGTCACGCTGAAATTCCCAGGGGAATCGGCAAACGCGCAGATTGAAAACCCTGAGAAGTTTCTGGAGTTTGTGAAGATGTGCTTCGCGCAAAAACGAAAGACCCTGGCGAACAATCTGCGGGCGCGCTGTGCCCCGGAGGAAGTCCGGGAGATTCTGGCGGGAATGAAATTGCGAGCGGATGCGCGGGCGGAACAGCTGCCGGTGACGCAGTTCGCAGCGTTTTACCGTGCTATTTCTTCAGTATGGCCAGCAAGCGGTCGGGATAATCCGTCATAATTCCGTCGACCCCGGCGGAGGCAAGCATGCGCATGTGCGCGGGGGAATTGACGGTCCAACAGACGACCTGTAAATCACGTTTGCGAGCCTCCTGAAGGAAGTTCGGTGTGAGCAGGTCGCCACGGACGGCCAACTGGCGGGCGCCTATCTCCAGGGCTTTGTCGAAGGGATTATCGATCTTGCCGTCATGCAAAAGACCGGTCATGAGCGTGGGCTCAATGTTATGGAGAGCGGCGAGAATGGCCGGATCGAACGAAATAATGACGCTGCGCTGAATTTCGCCGGAATCGCGCAACGCGCTGATCATGGCATGTTCCCCGCCCCAAAAGCCGCTGGGTTTCAACTCCAGGTAGAAGACCACATCGTTCTTTTTGGTGAATTCCAGGATTTCTTCGAGTGTGGGAATGCGTTCGCCCATGAACTCGCTGGCGAACCACGAACCGGCGTCGAGGCGGCGCACTTCGACCAGGGTCATCTCATGAATGGAACCGCGTCCGTTGGTGGTGCGGTCGACGGTTTCGTCATGAATAGCGACGAAGTGCGCGTCGCGGGTTAAGTGCAAATCGGTCTCGATAAAGGAAACGCCTTGCGCAACGGCCCGGCGAAATGCCGCAAAAGTATTTTCGGGGGCGTAACCAGAGGCGCCCCGATGGGCAATAGCTAGCACTTGATTGACTTTCTCCAGGGGTAACCGACCCTTAGAATTCGGATGAGAGCCTGGGAAGCCCTGTCGTATGCTAACAGTGTACAGCATCCGCGGTTGCTGGCTAAGGCGAACGATGGGGATAATCGCAACGGGCAACAATGGTGCGCCGAATAAGCAACAAAACGGAAATTCAATGAAACGCTGCGCGATTCACGTGGCATTGACGGCCCTATTGGCTAGTGGGGTCCGTTCTAGTGTCGTGGGACAAACCGCGCCGGCAAAGAAGGCGAGTGCCTCGAGTTCATCGACCGAGCAGGCTACGGTTCTCTCGCGGGAAATCCATCACCAACTCGGGGTACTACCGTTTTACTCGGTATTCGACTACATCAGTGTCAGCTTGAGGGGAAACAACGTGACCCTGAGTGGCCAGGTGCTCCGGCGCTCGATGCGAGAGCAGGCCGAAGGCGCGATACGCACCATCGAGGGAGTCGGGACGGTGACGAACCAAATCGAAGTGCTGCCCGCATCGCTGAGTGACGACGATCTGCGCAACTCGATCTACAGGGCGCTGTACGAGGATTCGACGCTGGCGCATTACGCGACGGAAAATGTTCCTCCGGTGCATATCATCGTGAAAAACGGCGCGGTGGTGCTGGAAGGTTCGGTGGATTCCATAGCGGACAAGAACCTTGCGGGTTCGCGGGCAGCCAGCGTAAGTAACCTGCAAGGCTTAAGGAATAATCTGGTAGTGCGCGCCAAGGAAGGCACGGCACAATAGGATGTAGCGGTTCCGGGCAGAAGCCCGGCCCGGGGGAGAGCAGCGTGGTGCAATCGAACGATCCGTATGCGAATCATGGGGACTCGCGAGATACTCCAGCGCGGCAGAAATTGGTGGCGCTGCGCGAGGCGCTCCTGCGCATACACAAATCGCTGTTGGAAATGGAACGGCGAGGTTATGAAAAAGAACACGGCAAAGTGACGGCGGGCGAGTTGTTTCGCCTAGTGGTGGACGATCCGCAATTTGCCTGGCTGCACAACATCTCGGAATTTGTGGTGCGCATTGACGAGAACCTGGCCAGCGAAGAAGGCGTCACCGACACGGACGCGCACGTGGCCATTTCCCTGGCGCGAAAAATCTTTACACCCACGGAGGCCGGAGACGGTTTCCAGAAGAAGTATTTTGACGCGATTCAAAGAGACCCTTCGGTGGTGATGGGCCACGCGGAGCTAGCGCGTCTTTTTCATAACGAGCCATTAGATCGGGAAAGCGAATAAAGGGGTTTTACCGAAGTGCGATCCCCGTTTGGTCTTGCCTAATACTCGTATCGAGCGCTCGCCAAAGTAGCGAGCATCGCCTAAACTGGATGAGGACTCCAATCTTAGTTTGGAGCGCATGTTGAATGAATGGAATGTGCTTGAACCGCCCGCGTTTTAAAGCTTGGTTTTGGTTACTTATTGCGATTGTTCTGACGGCCTATCCTTTACTTGGCAAAACTGTCGTTGACTTCGATCCCAAGACAAATTTCTCGAAGTACAAGACATTCGCCTACGTCGGAGGCGTCGAGAACCTGCTGCTGTTTGAGGTGAACCCCGGACTGGTGGGAGAACGTGTCCACCGCGCGGTCAATCGAGAGCTGACACAAAAAGGCCTGCACGAAGTTCAAGTGGATCAAAATCCCGATTTGCTGGTGCGCTTTTGGACCAATCCTTCTTCGCAGGTCGTCAACGTGGCGACCATGGGGGAATGGGGAGCGTATCGGCCTTACATTGACTCCTATTGGGCCCGGACTTACCAGGAAGTATCCGCGACCAGCCGGAAAGAAGGGGCGCTGCTGATTGACCTGGTCGATCCGAAGTCGAAAACGCTGGTTTGGCGGCTATATCTAATTCACAAAATCACCACGCCCGACAAAGAATGGAAGAAAGCCGACGAAGAATTGAGCAAAGGATTCGAGAGTTATCCGCCATCAGACAAAGAAAAAGAAGAAAAGCAGAAAGAACGCGAGGCGCATCCACCGCAGGCGGACTGAAAATTCGTTTTCCGATTGCACGATGCGGTTGGTAGCATGGGGGACGTTGGAGGAGAAACGATCATGGCCAAGAAAGACAAACTCACCGAAGTTTCCCGGCGCATCGGCACGGCGCTGGGCAAAGCGGATAAACAAGCACACGCGCATGCGCGCAAATTGTCGGAGGCCAGCAAGGTCACCAAGGAAGAATTGGAAGAGATTTCCAAGCACGTGGAAGCGTTGAAAAAACAACTGGCCAAAACCACACAAAGGCTCAAGAAAGTCCTGGCCTCCTAACGCCCGCGGTACTTTTTGTGCTCTCCGGCTGCTCCGCCCGCAGCGCAATTATTCCTCCGTCCAGGCCGTCGCAACTCTTTTCGCCCCGCCGGGTTTCATGGTGTGTAAGACGAATCAAGAATCCCGGCCGAGAATGGGCAAGGTTTCCAGCCATTCTCCTGATGGAATCGGGGCGGAAGAGAGGTCGGTCATGCGTTATCTGAAATATGCAGCGCTATTGGGACTGTTGGTTTTTGCCGTAGCAGGAACGGCACACGCGCAAGTTGCGGTGGGCGTGCGCGTAGGGCCGGTGGGCGTGGCAGTTGGCGCACCGCCGGTTTGTGCTTATGGCTACTACAGCTATTATCCGTACGCTTGTGCCCCCTATGGGTACTACGGAGCGAGCTGGTTCGTAAACGGAGTGTTCATTGGAGCAGGGCCGTGGTACCACGGCTATTGGGGCCCTCATTATGGCGGCCCGGTGTATGGCAGACCGGGATGGGGCTATAGGCCGGGATGGGGCTATCATCCAGCGCCGATTTACCATGGTGGACCAGTGGCCCATGGGTTCGTGGGCGGTGGGCACTACGGAGGCGGCTTCCACGGAAATGTAGGCCGACGCTAAATACTTCCCCGCTCTGCAAGGGTGCTGAAGGCGCGAACTTCAGCACCCTTTATTTTTTTGAGTGAGAGTTCCAGGTTGGATCACGAGTCGATGAGGCTTTGAAACAGAGGCAGAGTGGCACACAGTTTCACGATTTTTGCTTCAATTTGCGGTGGCAAATCCAAAAACTCAAAACCGTACATCGCGCCATTCTTCCGCCGCACGATGGCTTCCACACGCTTATCTACAACGGGAGACAAGCTGACTTTGTCACCCACAGCCAGAATGGTGGGGGTAGCGGCCGAAAGTCCGCCGGCGCTGATTTCGTAAGTCATGGCGGTGAACCAGGTGCCATCGGCTTTGCCGACGTAGAGGCGTTCGATGTACCTGTGGCGGGGATGCTTGCGCCGCTCTTGGACAGGATTAGAGGCTTCTAATTCGCTCGCCTGGACTTCCGCCGCCATAGACCGCCCGGGAATGCGATTGCCTGGAACTAGCGCAGGCGCATGTAGCATGTTCACTTCCATTAGGGTGTTCTAAACCCGCACTCGGACCGTGAGCTGATGTCCAGAAAAGAGTGCGCACCACGCCTCAGCGAAATCATCGGCAGGGCGAGCAAAAGGATTAGTTGGAACGGACGAAGGCGTAGAAAAGTGCCTGCCTTGCAGCGTACTGGTACGCACTGGACTTTTCGAGGGTTCGTGCACAAAAGTGCTGTGCGTCAAGTCACAAATGTCTGCAAGCATTCCAGCTAGAGTATTGCTGATTTTGAAGCCAGCTGCTGTCTCAGGCCATCCTTCGCAGTACGTTTTTTGCCCTTCTGGGATTTTCGCAGCGGAACGAATCAATTTGCCGCCCGACGGGCCCAAAAGGGGTCAAGAAAATGCAATTCATTCACATATTGGTACCGCTCGCCTACATCGTATTCGCGTCTTACGGATGGCATGCTTTGCTGAAAAGCGCGCAACTGCGAGAAGACGCGGATGACGAGCGTTTGTGGGATTATCTGCTGGAGCGCCGGCGACCTTTTCTTGTGACGCGCCGCTAACTGAAAAGTGCACGACGGGATCGGAGAATGCGCTGCTTAGCCTGTCGATGTTGGCCTGGTGTGCGCGTTCAGCCAATCTTGCTTAACTATCGCCAAGATCTGCACATCGTGTAAGTCACCGTGACCGCAACGGAAAGCCTTACGCTGTACGCCTTCTTCACGAAAACCCAATTTCCAGGCTAGAGCAACGCTCGCAATTGCCGGGGTCGCCTCTTACCAGACGTGCGGAACGAGACGAAATCGGGTGTGCAGGCAATAGTCGGAGTATCCCGCCAGCTGCTCCAGCAGGATTTTTTCCTCGTTCAACAGACGAAGGATGACACACACAACCACCAGGGCAAATAGCGGGAAAGCAAAAAAGGAACCAAGAGCCAAGGGAGAGCAGAGCATCATAGAGCTCACCCCCAAATACATGGGATGACGCACCAGGCGATAAGGCCCAGTGGAGATCACTTTTTGCTCTGCTTCAACACGGATGGTGCGACCGGCGAAGGTATTGACCTTCAGCACCCACAGCGTAAAAGCATAGCCAGCCACGATGATGACTTGCGACGCAATGATCAGCCACAAAGGGACGTGGGACCACCCGAAGCGATGATCCAAGCCCGGCAGCACCATCCCGGTCAGGTATAGGACATACAAAACAGCCACAATCCACTTCTGTTCGCGGACTTGCTCGCTCATCCGCGATCTTCGTTCCAGCATTTGCGGATCGTGCCTGTAAAAGTAGACGAACGCGCCCAAACTCGGAATAAGCCAAATCGCGAGATACGCCCAAGCCTGCCAGAAATGCAATGTGCCGGCGGGAAGGAACAGCACGATTCCAAAGAAGAGCGTGCCCAACACGAATCGGAGGGCGAGCCTGGATCGAAGAGTCATACGAAATGGCAAAGTGCCGACTGGAGAAAGCGACCGATTACGCCGCGTAAGGCCGTGCCAAGAGTTGGTCCTGGTTGATGCCATTCTTGGCGGCCTGTTGCTTCATACTTCGCGAGCCCATCCAAACGTAAAAGCGCTTCCAGACCGCGGCAGGAACAGGCGTTTTCGCGACCAGGCTCATCGCCTCTGCCGGAACCGGGAAGCCTTGCGCCAAAGAATCGGCGGTACGTTCCAAGGCTGCGATCACATGACGGATAGGCGGGCCGGAGCGCGCTGCCTCGACCAAGGGTTGACCGCCGATCATGGCCCCACCACCCAACGCGAGGCCACCAGCCCACTGGAAGTGAGCCTGGGTCGCAAACTCCTGACAAATGGCGAGTGCTACCGCGTTCTGATGGCTTTCGGGGAAACCGGAGTTGACCACGGCGGCGAAGCGCGGAAGAGGAGGCGAGTCTTGACTAGCTCGGTCGTGAGCAATAATCGTCAAGGACTTCGTGACGAGATAGGGCAACGAATCGACATAGAGCGGAAAAACAAGGAGTACAAGAGCGGCGCGCGCCACGGCTGACAACAATTCGGTTTGACCTTCTTGGCGATTGACGCTCGCACGCAAGGTTAGGGTATTCGTCTCCCAACCCTGTTCTTCCAACCGGTGAGCAAGAAAGCCTGCTAAGGCTCCCGATGTGCTGGGTTCCTTAGTCTTGGGACTACCGACAAGGAGGAGTGCCCGCCGTTCGGCCGGCGAGGAGGCGGCAGAGGGAGAAAGCGCAGGAGGCATGAGGGAAGCGGCAGGCTCGCCGAAGGGCAAAGAGTCAGATCGCAACAAAAGGGATTCGAAACGGCAGCGCAGCACACTGAGGTCGTCGCTGGCGAGCACGACCTCGACGGCATAGCTAGGTGGATGAAAGTTGATGGCGTTGCGCCCCGCCAGGGTTTTGAAAATGTGGGCCTCCGCAGCATTGGCGTGCTGCTGAACTCCCACCATGAGCAGGCGCGGGCGGCGCGGATAGCGCGGCGGATGATGCACCTCTCCGTGGTCCAAGTGAAATAGGGGAGGGATCAGCTGAATGAAGCGATCCATCATCTTCTTTAATTCGGGGGAGTAGCCACCAAAAGTCACGGGAGTAAACAATACGGTCGCATCACTGCGGATGATGGCTTTGGCAATGTCGCGGCCCGCGTCTGCTTCCACGCATACGCCCGGAGTTTTCAGCCAGCAATCGAAACACCCCAAGCAGTGCGCCAACTTAGTTTCGCGCAGGGTGAAAACCTGGATTGCTGCTCCTTGTGCGCAGAATACGTCGGACAACAGATCCAGAATTGGAAAGAGCTTTTCGTCACTGGAACCACAACCATCGAGAATAACGACACTACGTGCTGGTGTTTGCGACATGTGGTTTCCTCCGTTCCTGCGTGAACCACACGCTCCGTTATTGCGCCCAGTGTACACCTGTGTGGAGGGGACAAGGTTAATGAAAGGCAACAGCAAAAAGCGGTAGTTCCAGGCAGATTGCGAGCAGAAAGACCCGTAGACGAAAAGCACTAAGAATAGAGAGTTAGCGTCTCAAGCGTTCTTGGGGGACCTTGGCAACGAACGGGCGTTAGCGCGGGTGGTTACCCATGGCTTCGCAAGCGGTATCGTGCGCCAGTTTCCCTTCGTACCAATGAGCAAGCTCCAAATGGCCTTCCAAAGCACGCATGGGAGAAGTTCCCGGAAGGGGTAAAACCACGCGATGGCAAACGGGGCAGGCGGGTCGAAGCTTGTCTGGTTCTAGGGGTCGCGACTTTTCGTCAAGAATCATAAGCGATTTGGAGCGGGCTATCATGCTGGTCCCAACAAGACTTCCTCGGAATTGTCAGGAGGCTACAGGGCGTGGGCGGCCAGCCAGATAACCCGCAAACTACCAAGCGAGCATGCGGCGTGCCACGCGGCCATGGAAAATGGGATGGGATGGACAGGCGTAAGTACAGTGCCGAGCGACACATACAGAAAATCACGAGAGCAGGCGCAGTACGCTGTGTTGGGAGCACACACAAATTGGGACGGCAGATTGCCCACTTTATGTAAGATGTTGCATTTCCCTGGCGATCGCCGAGGGTTCTAAGATAAAGCGCACAAACGGATTAGGGAATGTTCACGACCACCGAGCATTGCCGCACATCGGATTCCCGGCCGTCGGACAACTGTACGGCAACGGCAACACGATGCCTGCCGGGATTGAAGACCTGAGGATCGCTTGTGCCGGTGATGTTCTTCACAAAATTCTTGGCGCCGGGCTTTGCCTGCAACGACCCCAACTTGATGCGCTTCTCGGCTCCATGGGAAATGTCGTAGAAATTGAACTGCTGGACACAAACTACTTTGACTTTCGGGGAGCAGCTGGGCGTAGCGCGGAAGTCGTAGTTAAAGGTGAAACGGATGGTGTGGGTGGGCGGTGGGGTTTGCGCCGCAGCGGGCAAGGATATTGCCAGGAGCGTGAGCAGCGTCCGAAACGTTGGCGCAATGCGAAAACCAAGCAAGATGCCCGCCCCCTACGGCGGATCTCAAACGTATATAACACCAGCCCGGACAGTACAATCCGGTCCGTTCCGCGATTATCAGGAATGCCAAGCGGTGGGGTTAGCGAACCCTTCGACTTGCGACTGCATCACAGCACAGCGAACAAGATTTCAGGTAGGCTTCGGGGGAAAAACTTGAGGCTAGCTCTTGCTATCGTTATTGGCCTGGCCGGAGGGATCGCAGCGCTTTCTGCGGTGGCTCTCGCGCAAACTCCGGCGACAGAGCGCGCACCCGCAGCTGCGCAGCCAGCAATGCCGGATCCCTTGGAGGCCGGGAAACGAGCGCTCAGTCAGGGCGACTACGGCACTGCCCAGCGGTTAATCACGGCTTATGTGAAGGACAATCCCAATAACGCCGACGCGCGGTACCTGGCCGGAAACGCCTCCCTCGGTTTGAAGCAATATGACGACGCCGCGCAATCTTACTTGGCCGCGATCAAGCTGCAGCCGTCCTTGTGGGCGGCCCATAAAAACCTGGTGATTGCCTATGCTGCGCAGGAAAAGTGGGCGGATTTCGACCGCGAACGGGAGGTAATCCAAAAGGCCCGGACCAGCGGAGCGGCAGGACTTTCGAATGGCGATGCGGACGTAATCGACGTTCTGTACGTAGGCACGGAACGCTACATCGTGCGAAGTTTCGCGGAATTGAACGGGCGATTCAAGGCACGGTACAACATTGCGCACTTTGCCCCGAACGGCAAACCGGATTTCTGGATCCTTTGCGAGTCCGACGACATCGATCAGATTAGCTTCGCGAAAGCGCACCCAACGGAAGCGGAGGCCGGACAGCGCAGCTTTTCGCTCGATTCCTACACGGCCCCGACGCCTACAGCCGACGGGAAAAGCTACACACAGACGCATGGCACCATCAAGTTTTATCCAGACGGCGAACCCAGCTATGAAACGGTGCGTGCGGACGTTTTGCTGGTTCTGCAACACAAAGTGGCGCCCATGAGTTCCACCACATCGGGCAAACCAACTGCGCCGAACCGATAGAGGCGACGCAACTGTGGCGGCATGGAACTTTGCGATGGTTGCGGACAATCCACAATAACTGCGTTGAACCTGTGCTAGCGAAGGATCTCCACCGATCCACACGGCGCTCGCCGCAGACTCCCGAGCAAATACTGTACGGTGAGATCCTTCGCCCGCAAACTGCGCGGGCTCAGGATGACATGCGCATTTCGTTGGGAGGGAGGTAAGACGGGGAGAAAAACGAACGGCCCGCTTCAGAAAGAGGGCCCTACAACGGCGGAGGGAAGACGCAGGGATCGTGCGGGCATGGGGCGCAGCGTGCTGCGCCCCTACTAAGAAAAGAAAAACTCACTGCCCGGAGGCTCGCAGACTGGCCTGGCCGATCTAAAGCTCTGCCACTACACACGCCGGAACCCGCAGGATCACGAGAATAACGGCGCTGTGGCCGAAGGCGCTCCTCAGGATGACGCTCTAGTCAAAGATCGGTCGTGGTGAGAGGCAGGCTACGGGAGGCGAGGCTGCGCAGCATCTTCGTGCAAAATTTGGGCCAGGGTGTGAGTGAAGAGATCGGCATCGGTATCCGAAAAAATCAACGGCGGCCGTAATTTGATCACGTTGTGATAAGGGCCATCCGTTCCCGCCAAAATGCCGCGTTCGCGCAAGCGATTGACCACATAGGAGGCCTGCTCGGTCGCGGGCGCGCGCGAGGAGCGATCGTTGACCAGGTCAATCCCTAGGAATAAGCCAGAGCCACGGACATCCCCGACGAATTCGTGATCAGACTGCAGCTGACGAAGCATTTCGATCCATCGAGTTCCAACGCTGAGCGCGTTTTGCTGCAGGCGCTCCTCGTGCAGAACGTCGAGCACGGCGAGGCCCGCGGCACAAGCGACGGGATTGCCACCAAACGTGCTGAAGAACTCCATGCCATTGTTGAATGAGGCGGCGATTTCCGGAGTGGTGACCACCGCAGCGAGCGGGAACGCATTGCCGATTGGTTTTCCCAGGACAACGATGTCGGGGACCACGTCCTGCATTTCAAATCCCCAGAAGTGCGTGCCGAGACGGCCGAATCCGACTTGGACTTCGTCAGCGATGCAGACGGCCCCGGCAGCACGTACGTGCTGGTAGACTTCAGCGAGATAGCCCTGAGGAAACACAATTTGTCCGGCAACACTCGGCAATGTTTCGCCGATGTAGGCGGCGATTGGCTGGCTTTGTTTTTGCGATTCCTGCAAAAGGATCGCAACATGAGCAGCATACTTTTTACCGAGGTCGGACTCGCCGCGACGGTACATTCCGCGATAGTCATCCGGGATGGGAGCAATGTGCACCCAAGGCTTTTGGCCGCCGCCACCAGGTCCATTGAATTTGTAGGGGCTGATATCGATGAGCGTCGAAGTGTGGCCGTGATAGGCGTGTTCAAGCACGATCACGTCCTCGCGATGGGTATGCGTGCGTGCCAAGCGAATGGCCAGTTCGTTGGCTTCGCTCCCGGAGTTGAGGAAGTAGCAAACTTTGAGAGGAGCGGGTAGTAGGGCAGTGAGTTGTTCCGCATAGCGAAGGATGTTGTCGTGCAAATAGCGCGTGTTGGTGTTGAGAAGAGCAACCTGGCGTTGCACGGCACCGACCACACGTGGATGCGAGTGACCAACAAGAGGAACGTTGTTGTAGACGTCCAAGTAGGCACGGCCCATGTCGTCATACAAATACTGGCGCCAACCGCGAACAATTTTGAGTGGATGTGAATAAGAAACGCTGAGATTTCGCCCCAAAAACTCGATTCTTGCAGCGAATGTGGCATCGACTGAAGCAGCTGGAGGGGGGAAGCATTTTTCGGGGATGCCCAGGATGAGATTGGGATCAGGCGAAAGGCTGGTAAAGACAGCGCGCCGCGACGGATAGGCTACGCCGGGAAAATCCGTGGAAAGATCCAGAAGATCAAGAATGATCTGAAAGTGCAGGTGCGGAGGCCAGCCACCATTTTCTGCGGCACGGCCGATACGGGCAAAGGTTTGGCCAGCACTAATGCGATCGCCGGTGTGCAAATGCGCGAGGGATTCCCGAGACAGGTGGCCATAAAGGGTAAAAAACTCCAAGCCACCGGGGATTTCATGCTTCAAGATGATCACCGGCCCGTAATCGAGCGCAGCCCGATTATCGGCAAAAGCGTGGACGGTCGCTGCAAACGGAGAGGACACTGGCGTGCCGGGGTCGGTGAACAAATCGATGCCCAGATGAATCGTGCGGCGCTCATCCGTGGGATTCTGGCCTGCCGCGAACAGTGGAGAGATATAAACGGGGCGCGGTTCGTCATAGCGGCCCACAGCGACGGTGGCGTTGGCTGCGCGCATTAACGCTTGAAGCGCAGGAGTGGCCTGCGGTTCAGCCATATTCGCAGGATCGCTGCTGAGAAAGGTGCTGGCGACGCTGAGATCGAGCACCAGACAGTTCCCTTCTCTGAGGTTTTGTGGAATCAGTGGAGCCGCCGAACTGGTATTTTGCGCAAGCCAATCGCCGACCTGTTTGGCTTGCAGAACTGGAGGAAATCCACAGGCGGAGCGGAACGTATGATGCGCCAATCGAGGATGAATCTTCGCCAGGCGTTCCAGTGCCTGCCAAGCCGACGTTTCCGTGACCGTAACATAGAGATCGTTGGGGACGAGTTGCTGGCGATGCGTCGAATTGACAACGCTGACAGCAAGACGTGCGCACAAACACGGGTAAAACGCAGCAATTTCGTGCTCGTTCAGCGGAAATACTCTGTGATACGCAGTGAGCAAGGCGGCAGCGACGGCAAGGGGGTTTTCCTGGCCCAAAATGGCGTAGGCCGCAGCAACCGCCGGCTCTGCGACGGTGTAGCCATGGTGCATGTCACCAAAATCAATCACGCCGACGACTCGGCGAGGCGGAGGCCATGGCGGAGAGACCAAAACGTTGTGATCGTTAGCGTCACCATAAATCACGCTGCGGCGCAGGTGCGGAAAACGGGGCACGGCCTCGGCTTCGAAGAGATTGAGAAATTGCTCGGCCAAATTGCGGTGCTCGGCATCGCGGATATGGTGAAGATACTCGCGCGCCCAGAGCGATCGGGAAGCGTCCCATTTGAGTTCGCGTTGCGTGGCAGGGTGGGAAAAATCCAAAAGCGCCGAATCCATATGTGCTAAAAGAGTGCCAAGCGAAGCGAGAAGTTCGGGTGAGCGCGGATTGGCTTGCGCGAGAGTCGTGCCCGGCAAATAGGTGAGCAGCCATACCAGCCTAGGACCGTGGGATTCCATCGGGTAGCGTGAGAACAACTCGCCGGTGCGGGCGGGAGCCACCCGCGGAAAAGCCAAGTGGGGAGCGCGTTCGGTGAGGTGCAGAAGCGCACGGCACTGCATATCGAGAAACGATTCTTCGCGCGCCGGGTGCATGATTTTAAGCACATAGCCCTGGGAATCGGAGGTGCGGAGATGAAAATTGTCGTCGTACTCGCCGGGGAGAGGATGGGCGGTGGCGTTTAGGCCATAAAGATCGAGCGCGATGCGCGAAGCATCCGCGGAGGTGACAGGCGCAGCAACGCGAGCTTCGGGCATCATGCGGGAAATTGTACTGGTGGGGATGCGGTTGAGCAAAGAGCCGTTCTAGTGCTTGCGAAAAAGTCGAAAGGCAATTCCTCAAGGGCTACAGCCCAATTGACCGCCGAGCTTTATGTCGGAGCTAAACCTCCGACCCCCGGTGCCAAGCGCAGGGTGTTTAGCTAATGCAGACTGCGGCTACACGGGGCTCAAGCGCGCAGACGGAGAGCCGGGGCGAGCGCGCAGCACTAGAAAAATCATGAGAAAACTTACCGTCAGAGGAATGAACAGGCCGGCGCGCAGGGAGTGCGTGGTGGCCGAAACGACGCCAACCAGCCACGGAATCGCCCCACCGCCTATGCCCGAAACCGCAAAGAATAGCGCGCCAATCCAATTGGCGTCTTTGTGGAATATGGCAGCAAGCCAAGTGACGAAAATGGGATATTGGGGCGCCAGGCCAAAACCGGCGATTGCTGAGCCCAGATACAACATCTGAGCGGAGTGGGAAATGGCGATCACGGAGGCGCCACTGCTAGCAATCAGCAACCCGGAGACGGATATGGCCAACTGGGTGAAGTGACGAAGCGCCAGGGGCGCGATGCCGCGCCCGAAAAGCAATGCTCCGTAATAAACCGAGGGAGCGATCACCAGGGTGGCCGCGCTCATGCCGGGCAGCCGTTTTTCAAAACTGGCTACCCAGCCGCCGAGAGCAACTTCCACTCCCACATAAAGCAGAAAGAGCCAAAGCAGCGGGATTGCCTGCGGGACACGGAGACGCATAATCCACTCCCCCAGCGGATGGGTAGCGTGCGCCGGATGCGCAGTTAGTGTAGCTTTGCGCAACGACAAGTGCGCGGCCACTAGGAGCGCGGCGCATACCGTAATGAGCAGCGAGAATCCGCGCAGATGCACCCGGGGAACCAAGCCCGCGACCAAAAAAGGGCAGAGCACGGCTCCGACACTCCAGGAAAAATTCAGGAAAGTCACCGCGGCCGCAGTGTTTTTCGATGGCAGTTGCGTGGCGCGTAGATTGATCGAAGGATTGGTGAGCCCGTAACCGAAGCCGTTCATGCCCACCATCAAAACCGAGCAGATCCACGGGCCTAGACCCAGAAACAAAAAGCCGAGAGTAAACGCGGCAAAACCGGCGGCGCAAACGCGCGAAAAACCGAATCGAGGCAACAGCAAGCTGGTGAGCAGGACGCCCACCGTGCTGAAAAAGTATTGCGAGGTAAAGAAGAACCCGGCCTGCGCATCGGTAAGTGACCAGGTATGGGAGAAGTAAGGAAGAATAGGCCCTAACAAGGTGGTGATGATGCCGATGAGAACAAAACTCAGGTGAAGGATGACCCATTCGCGCAGGGTACTGGAAGGAGCGGGCGCTACGATCTGGGTTGCGGCCATTGAGAAGCGAGTTTGTCATAAGCAGAAGGCAGCGACAAGCCGCAGGATGGGCGTCGACAAACTCTCCGGTTGCCTGCAGATAGCTGGAGAACAGGCACTTATGGTTCCTTAATGTGCTGCTCACCGTTTTCTTAGAGCAGAAGAGTAGTATAGAGAATGGTCCAGGAGCCGTAGAAATGAGCGACGTGATTTTTGTTGCGGGCACGATTGTGTTTTTCGCCGTGGGAATTTTGTATCTGAAAGCCTGTGAACGCCTGAAGTAAAAGGTTGCCACCATGTTAGGAAATATCCTGTTAATTGTGATTTCGATCTTGTTGTGTGGTTATCTGCTGTACGCGCTGTTGAGGCCGGAGAAATTCTAGTGATGACGGGAAATGGGTGGCTCCAGATCTTTTTGTACTTCGCGGCGGTGTTGCTAATCACGAAACCGATGGGCGTGTACCTGTACCGGGTATTTGAGCGCAAGGGGACCTTTCTGGATTTTATTCTGAGGCCGATCGAAAAGGCGCTTTACCGCACGGGTGGGATCGACGAGAACAAGGAGATGAACTGGAAAGAGTATGGCGCGGCCATGCTGCTTTTCAGCGGCGCATCCTTGGTCGTTCTGTACCTGATCGAGCGGTTGCAAGTGTGGTTGCCGTGGAATCCGCAGAAGTTTACCAACGTTGCACCCGATTTGGCTTGGAATACCGCGGTATCTTTCACCACAAATACCAACTGGCAATCGTATACGGGCGAATCGACGATGAGCTATCTGACGCAGATGGCCGGACTGGCTTATCACAACTTCATTTCCGCGGCGGTAGGTATCGCGCTGGCGATCGCGGTGATACGAGGAGTAGCCCGGCGGGAATCGAAGACCATTGGGAATTTCTGGGTGGACACGACGCGCTCGCTGTTATGGGCGCTTCTGCCGATCAGCCTGGTGGTGGCGCTGGTATTCGTATCGCAGGGGATGATTCAGAATTTGAAACCGTACACCACGGCCAACCTAGTGGAACCGCAGGTGGTGGAGACCAAAGCCGCTGACGGCACAGTGAAAAAAGACACGGTGACCACGCAGGTAATTGCGCAGGGGCCAGTGGCGTCGCAAGAAGCGATCAAGATGTATGGCACGAATGGCGGAGGCTTTTTCGGAGCCAATAGCACGCATCCGTTTGAGAATCCCACACCGTTGACGAACTTCCTGGAAATGCTGCTGATCTTCGCGATTCCGGCGGGGTTGACTTACACGTTGGGGCGGATGACCGGGTCGCGGCGACACGGCTGGGCGGTGTGGAGCGCTATGGCGGCGATGTTCCTGGCGGGCGTAGTAGTGGTGTATGCCTTTGAGGCACGGGGCAATCCGTTATTGAAGGGCATCGACACGCAAACCACGGATTCGCAGCCGGGCGGCAACATGGAAGGGAAAGAAGTGCGGTTTGGAATTGCGAACTCGGCTCTGTTCACAACCATAACGACCGACGCGAGTTGCGGAGCGGTCAACAACCAACACGATTCGCTGACGCCCCTGGCTGGCATGGTGCCGCTGATCAACATCATGCTGGGAGAAGTGATTTTTGGGGGAGTGGGCGCGGGGATGTATGGAATCTTGGTCTTCGTGATTCTGTCTGTGTTCATCGCGGGACTAATGGTGGGCCGGACCCCCGAGTATCTGGGGAAAAAGATTGAGTCGTTCGACGTCAAGATGGCGGTGCTGGCGATTTTGATTACCTCGATGACTATCCTGATTTTTTCGGCGATTTCCGCGGTGAGCAAGTTCGGAACTTCCAGTATCAGCAATCCGGGAGCGCATGGACTATCGCAAATTCTGTACGCTTACACTTCCTCGGTCGGGAACAATGGTTCGGCGTTCGGCGGCCTGAATACCAACACGCTTTGGTACAACTCAACGTTAGCCACGGCCATGCTGCTAGGCCGATTCTTTATGGTCATCCCGATCCTGGCAATTGCGGGAAGCCTGGCGGCGAAAAAACACGTTCCGGAATCACTGGGGACTTTTCCGGTAACCGGGCCGCTCTTCACCGTGTTGCTGATCTGCGTGGTTTTGATTGTGGGAGCATTGACTTTCTTCCCTGCCCTGAGCCTGGGGCCGATTCTTGAGCATCTGCTTATGAATGCGGGAAAGGCGTTTTGAGGACAAGATGACGACGGGACAGGCAAAAAGCGCATCGTTGGCAGACCGCAAGATCTTGAGGACGGCGATCGTCGAATCATTCTGGAAGCTGGATCCGCGGATTCTGTACAAGAACCCGGTGATGTTCGTGGTGGAAGTGGGCGCGGTGATTACCCTGGTGGTGCTGATCTCCAACGTGATTCGGCACACGGGCGGCTACTGGTTTGGATTGCAAATCACCTTATGGCTGTGGTTCACGGTGTTGTTTGCAAATTTTGCGGAAGCCATGGCGGAAGGACGCGGCAAGGCGCAGGCAGAAACCTTGCGGAAGGCGCGAGCTGAGACCGACGCGCGCAGGTTGCTATCCGACGGTAAAACGGAAATTGTGGCCAGCTCGAAACTGCGTTCCGGTGACATTGTGCTGGTGTCGGCCTGCGAATTCATCCCGGGTGACGGCGAAGTGATCGAGGGAGTCGCGTCGGTCGACGAATCGGCGATTACCGGAGAATCCGCGCCGGTGATCCGTGAATCGGGCGGCGACCGTTCCGCCGTGACGGGTGGAACCAAGGTGCTCTCCGACGAAATCAAGGTGCGGATTACGTCGAATCCCGGTGAGACTTTTTTAGACCGGATGATTGGCCTGGTTGAAGGCGCGTCGCGACAGAAAACGCCCAACGAGATTGCGCTGAACATCCTGCTGGCAGGACTGACCATTATCTTTTTGCTTGCGGTGGTCACGCTGCAGCCGTTCGCGATTTATTCGGGAGCGCCGCAGAGCATATTTGCACTAGTGTCCTTGCTGGTCTGCTTGATCCCCACAACTATCGGCGGATTGCTGTCCGCGATCGGCATCGCTGGAATGGATCGATTGATTCAACGAAATGTGATCGCCATGTCAGGGCGCGCGGTGGAGGCGGCCGGCGACGTGGATGTGCTGCTGCTGGATAAGACCGGAACGATCACCCTGGGCAATCGCGAAGCAACGGCTTTCCATCCAGCACCGGGAGTGACGGAAGGAGAACTGGCCAGTGCGGCGCAGTTGGCATCGTTTGCAGACGAAACCCCGGAAGGTCGGTCAATCGTTGTGCTGGCAAAGGAAAAATATGGACTGCGTGGCCGCGAACTGGCGCCGCACAATCCCGTGTTTATTCCCTTCACCGCGCAAACGCGCATGTCGGGCGTGGATCTGGACAGCACCGAAATTCGGAAGGGCGCGCCGGAGGCGATCGGCCGCTACGTGACGGAAAAAGGACAGGTGGTGCCTGCGGAGATCAAGGAGAGCGTAGAACGCATTGCCAATTCCGGTGGAACGCCGCTGCTGGTGGCGCTGAATCATCGGATCTATGGAACGATTGAGTTGACCGACATCGTGAAGGGCGGGATACGCGAACGCTTTGATCATCTGCGTGCCATGGGCATCCGCACGATGATGATTACCGGGGACAACCCGCTGACCGCTGCAGCGATCTCGCGGCAAGCGGGCGTTGACGATTTTCTGGCGGAAGCCAAGCCCGAAGACAAGATGGCTTTGATCCGCAGCGAACAAGCCAAGGGCAAGCTCGTGGCGATGACCGGCGACGGAACGAATGATGCTCCGGCTCTGGCGCAGGCCGACGTGGGCGTAGCCATGAATACGGGGACGCAGGCCGCAAAAGAAGCGGGCAACATGGTGGACCTGGACTCGAACCCAACCAAACTGATCGAAATCGTAGAAATCGGCAAACAGTTGCTGATCACACGAGGATCGCTGACGACCTTTTCCGTAGCGAATGACGTGGCGAAATACTTCGCGATTATTCCCGCGATGTTTGCGGGAACGTTTCCGCTGCTCAACGTGCTTAACGTGATGAAGTTGCGCACGCCGGAATCGGCGATTCTGTCCGCGGTGATTTTCAACGCGCTGATCATCATCGCGCTGATTCCGCTGGCATTGCGAGGCGTAAAGTACCGGCCCTTGGGCGCGGCGGCGCTGTTGCGGCGGAACATGTTTATTTACGGATTAGGCGGAGTGATTGCGCCATTCCTTGGAATCAAGGTGATCGACATACTGATTGCGTGGATGCACCTGGCGTAGAGGACGAGATGAACAAGAATTTAATGATCGCGATTCGGTTCACGGTGATAACAACGATTGTGTTCGGGCTAGGTTACCCGTTGCTGGTGACTGCGCTGAGCCAGTGGATGTTCCCCAAACAGGCAAACGGCAGCTTGATCGTGAAGAATGGGCAAGTGATAGGATCGCGCCTGATCGGCCAGGCGTTTACCGAAGATAAGTATTTTCGTTCGCGGCCTTCGAATGCGGGGAACGGCTACGATCCGACCGCGTCGGGCGGGTCCAATCTCGCTCCGACGAATCAGGCGCTGGTTACGCGCGTGGCTCAAGACGTAGCCAAGTGGCAGCAGGAGAATCCGGGAACGCCGATTCCGGCGGACATGGTAACTTCCTCCGGATCGGGTTTGGATCCGGACATTTCGCCGGCGAACGCCGAGTTTCAGCTGCCGCGAGTGGCGAAGGCGCGTGGAATGAGCGTGGACCAACTGCGGCAGATGGTAGCCAAACATACCGAACCCCGGCAGTTTGGGATTTTTGGAGAGCCCCGCGTGAACGTGCTGGAACTGAATCTGGATCTGGACGCAACCGCGCCCGTGAAGTAAACGAAACTAGCCCGCACTTCTCACTATCTGTAACCTTTGACTAGAAAGTGTCATGCTGAGTCCGCGTTTTTTGCGGGCGAAGGATCCCCCGTACAGTTTTTGCTCGGCGCCTGCGACAAGCGCAGTGTGCGGCGGTTGAGATCCTTCGCTGACGCTCAGGATGACATGCGCATTACTGCCATGAATCTCTCTTCGCTTGCGATGGAAAACCGTACCTCACTGCGCAGACGTCGTTCGGAATGACAGTTATTCTTTCTGCGTTAGGGTTTGTCCACGGGTGTGCTGAAAAATACGGACTACAGCCGGGGCGCTATCTTCTCTGCTGCTTCTTTCGAGGTGATGACGGGATATACCTCGAAATCAACGATGTCGTTCCAGTGCGCCATCCATTCTTCGAGTAGCGCGCGATCCTCCGTTTCCATCAACTGATAACAGCGATCCAGCGATTCGTGCACCCAACTCGAGACATAAGTAATCCCGTCTGGGGCGAGGCGCCCGCGATCACGGAATCGCCGGTAGACCGGCACAGCGTCGCCGTTGCGAAAATTCTCAATCACCATATACAGACTCATCCGAGCCTCCCTGTTGTTAGAAGGTCGCCGCGCGAGTAGCGGTGTTTGATTAACGCGCAGACTTCGAAGATGCCTTAGCGGCGGGCGGTTTGGGCGGCTGGAAACGGTAGCCAACCCAAGGTTCGGTGAGGATGTATTTGGGCTGGGACGGATCCTTCTCGATTTTCTTGCGCAGTTGGTTGATCACGACGCGCAGATTCTCTGTTTCCTCGCCATATTCGGGACCCCACACAATCTGCAGAAGACGGCGGTGCGTCACCGGTTTGCCAAGATTGGCGATCAGGTGGCGTAAAACCTCAAACTCCTTGGGGGCCAGATGTACCTCCTCGCCGTGGACGGTCACGCGACGCGATTCGAAGTCAACCGTTAGCTCTTTCGAGGTGAACGGAGGGAGGGCGTCGGCGGAAGGATGCCTACGGAGGGAAGCACGAATGCGGGCGAGAAGCTCTTCGATGCCGAAGGGCTTGGTGACGTAATCATCGGCACCAGCATCGAGAGCGATGACCTTGTCCCGCTCAGCGCTGCGCACGGTGAGCATAATGATGGGAGCATCCGAGGAACGGCGGATTTCGCGGCAGGTTTCGATGCCGCTCATGCCGGGCAGGTTGACGTCCAAGAGGATCAAGTCCGGCTTGATCTTGGAGGACTGCTCTACGGCTTCCTCGCCGCTGGAGACTTCGGTGATGGTGTAGCCGCGAAAAGAAAGAGTGGAACGCAACACGCGGCGAATCTGGGGCTCGTCGTCGACCACGAGGATGTTGGCGGAGTTCATCGCACCTCGCTCCCAACCAGCGCGACGGGAAGGGTAAAAGAGAATACCGAACCTCTGCCGAGCTGACTGGTGACGGCAATGGTACCGCCGTGGGCGGAAACGATAGCCTTGGCGATGGGCAAGCCCATGCCAGTGCCGCGGACCTGGTAGCGCTGGTCGCGGCCACGATAAAACTTGTCGAAAATCAATCCTTGTTCGAAGGAATCGATGCCGGGCCCCTGATCCGCGACGCTAAAAGTGACAAAATCACCAGTCCATTCGGCGGAAATAGCGATGGGCTGGTCCTTGGGCGAATAGAGGTGGGCGTTGTCGATCAGTTGGACCAGGATGTCTTCGGTGCGCTGGCGATCGGCGCGGACGGGCGGAACATCCTCGGCCACGTTTACGATGACTTTGCGTTCGCCGAGTGACTTTTTCATGCGTTGCAAGGCTTCTTGAATGACCGTGACGGCAGGAATTGGCTCCAACTGCAGCTGAATCTCCCCGGCTTCCAAACGGGCCATCTCCGCAGCTTCTTCCACGAGGCGGTTCAGGCGATCGCACTCTTCGTTGACGATGGTGAGCAGTTCGTGTTGCTGCTTTGACTCTGGGGCAGTGGAACTGAGCAGGTCCGTGGCAGCGGCCTTAATGGCGGTGAGCGGAGTGCGGAAATCGTGGGCAATGGAATCGAGAAGAGCGGATTTGAGGCGCTCCCCCTGGCGCTCGGCTTCGGTTTCGCCGATCTGTTCGATGGCTCGAGCGCGCTCAATGGCAATGGCCACCAGCGAACTGATGGCCTCGAGAGTCTGGCGAGTAAGCCGCGCCCCGGAAATACCCAGGCTGCCGATGGGCTTCACGCCGAGTCGCACGGGCAGGAAGTAGAGAGCCTGGACGTTATCGGACATAATTTCGTCCCGAAGAAACGCGGTCTTCATCTGTTCTTCGTCAACCTGCGCAGCGCCGTAGCCCGAGCGATAGTATTTTTCCTTTTGCGGCAGAAAGAGCTCGGCGGCACCGGCTTCGAAACAGTCGACAAGGAAATTGGGAATGGCATTCATCAATTGAATGACGTTGCCTTCCCCGAGCAATTTCTGGCTGAACGCGTACAGCCGTTCCACTTCGCGGCGGCGATTGTTGGCAGCATCGGCCTCCTTGCGGATGCGCGCGGAAAGCTGGCTGCCCATAATGGAAGTGAGGAGAAAAGCAAAGAGAGCCACCCAGTTTTGCGGGTCGGTGATGGTGAAGGTGCCGATGGGAGGCAGGAAGAAATAGTTGAAGAGCAGCATGGCGGTGATGGACATGAACACGGAGACGACCATGCCCCAGACCGCGGAAACTGCTAAAATCGCGAGGAGAAACGAAAGCGCCACCGTGGTCTGGTTGACGTGGATGAGCTTACTGTAGCTGAAGGTGATACAGGCTAGCAGGATGGCTGCGACAACAAAGCCGATCCCGCGCCCGGCGACCAAGCGCGACATGCAGATATTGTAACTCAGCAGCAAAATTGACTGGGGAGAGAAAGCAGACTTGCCAAAGAAGCCGGAGGAGTGGCTCGAAGTCGTATCACCGACGCCGAGAGCCCGAGGAATTTTCAAGCTGTTCCTGGGGTATGCGCCAGGTGTCGGCAAAACCTATAGCATGCTGAGCGAGGCGTTGCGGCGCAAAGGTCGTGGCGAAGACGTGGTCATCGGCATCGTGGAGACCCACGGGCGCAAAGGGGTCCAAGAACTGGCCAGTCAGCTGGAGGCCGTAAAGCGGAAACAGCTGGACTACAAGGGCACGTTGTTCGAAGAGATGGACGTGGATGCCATTCTCGAACGCAAGCCAGAAGTGGTGTTGGTGGATGAACTGGCGCATACCAATATTCCTGGGAGCAAGCACCGGAAGCGGTATGAAGATGTTCAGGAACTGCTGGCGGCAAAAATCGACGTAATCTCTACACTCAATATTCAACACATTGAAAGCCTGGCGCCCACCGTGAGGGCCATTACCGGTATCACCGTTCGCGAAACGGTGCCCGATTGGGTGCCGCTGTCGGCGTCGGAAACACTGATGGTGGACCTGACGCCGGAAGCGTTGCAAAACCGCATGAGACGCGGCGACGTGTACAGCCATGAAAAGGTGGAGCAATCGCTGAAGAACTTCTTCCGGCGAGGAAACCTGATCGCCCTGCGCGAACTGGCGCTGCGTCAGGTGGCGGAACAAGTGGACCGCAGCCTGGAATCGTACATGGATGCCAAGGAAATTCGGCAGAACTGGGGCGTGCGCGAGCGGATTGCGGTGTGCATCTCGGGCAGCCCCTCGGGACAATACCTTATCGCGCGATCCGCAAGAATGGCGCGCAGGATGGATGCGGAGTTGTACGTTATCCACGTACAGCGCGAGTTTGCGCCCAGACCGGAAAATCCGAAAGTTTTGGAGACGAATCTGCGGTTCGCGGAAAATCTGGGAGCGCAGGTGGTAAGGCTAAAAGGAAAGAGTGTGGCCGATTCGATCGCGGAGTTTGTCCGCAATAAACACGTGACCCAGGTGATCTTTGGGCGCGCGCCGATCCGCGACTGGCGCAAGTATTTGTACTTGTCGGTGGTGCATCGGTTTTTGCGGGAGTCCCCGCCGGTAGACGTGCATATCGTGACGCAGGAAGCAGAAGAAGCTTAACTCGCGATTCAATACTGTAAATCGTAATGCAATAAAAAGGCCCACTGCCGGACAATCCTGCGTAGCCCAGGATATCTCCGCCCAAGAGATCCCGGAGGCCTTACCTTCTGTCATGCATCAAAACCGTTGTAGCAACAGAAGTGTAAAGCTTCTACGCAGGATTGCACGAAAGTGGGCCAAAAATCGGAACCGCAGTGCAATCCCATATCACGGCGACACCAGAGCAAATCCTGTTCTACCGTGACAGAAGGAAGTATAGAGACGAATCGATTTACAAAGGAACTGTCAATAGTTACAGTTTTGGCGTCCAGTAGTTTTTACGTCATTTTTATTGGTCGTTTACGAGATGGAGACGGGCAAATTTGAACTCGGGTTGCAGTTCCATCCGTATGATTCCGCCGAATCGATATTCTAGGGCAACGGCGCTTCGACCTCTTCCAACACCCACGTGTCGTTGCCTTCCATGTGGCAATCGTAGCCGTAGAAGCGGTCGTTGAAGATGTGCTGGAACAAACAGGCACGCTGGCCGCGCATGATGGGATTGCCCTCGACAGGCTGAAAATCGCCATCCGGGGCGGTGGCCGCAAATACTTTCACCTGCCACTCGCCTTCGGGGTTGTCGCTATAGCGATGCGGATAAATCTCCGTCGCCATGTAATACATGCCTTTGTTCGCGTTCTTGCTCTTAAGGTAAAGGAGCGTGGGGGCAGCAACTGTCTCCGAGGACCGTATCAGCACTTTCTCAGGGGCCATATCCAAAGCTGGCACAGACGCGGCACTTTTGCTGATGATCTCGAAGTGATCGTTGTCGTTGCCGCGGTAGAAGGTGAGAAAGAAGCGTCCCGAAACCGGATCGCGGAAGAGATTGGGATTCTGGTTACGCTGGTTCGGAACGGGGGCAACCAGCACTTTCTGCTGCGTGAGGTGAATGCCATCGTGTGAGGCGGCGAGGACGACATAACTGCTGGGGGTGTCGTAGTCCCGCGTGATTGCGAAATAGAGCAGGCCGGGATCTTCGGGATCGGCCTTTTCGAGGACGCTGGGCCAGCGGGCGTTGGTCCAGAGAGGATTCTGCTCGAATTTGGTCCAGTGCACCAGGTCGTTGCTGCGAGCCAAGCCAATTCCCCGCCCTTCATTCAAGCCATACCAACCCCAGTAACGGAAGCCGTCGCGATTTAATTCCAGCACGCTCATGGTATGCGGGAATTCCTTGCCTTCCCAGGTTTGCGCGTCGGGGAGCGCCAGTTGTGGTTTGGTGAGGTTCAGATACTGAATCGGGCTAGAAGGCTTCTGCTGAGCGAGGGCGGCAGGCGCGACGACGGCGAATGTGGCAACTAGAATTCCGAAGCAAACACAACGCAGCTTAGACAATGGCAGTCTCCTTTTTCTGAAGAATGGTGGCGTTGGTAATGAGCGGTTTGGCCCAGAAGCCGACGCTCAGAACACAGCCGAAAGTCAGATACAGAAAACACATGCCCGCGCGCAATCCGAACACATCTCCTAGTCGCCCGATAATGATGGGACCGAAGGCCCCGCCAACGATGCCGGTACACAAAATTCCGGCAAAGGAACCGTGGTGTTCGGCGACGGAGTTTAGCGCGAGGGAAGAAACCACCGGCCACATGATGGAAGCGAAGAAGCCCACGACCGGAAATGCCACAATGGACACACTGACTGGGCCAAAGAGCGCAACCGTGAGGCAGATCAGCGTGGCAGTGCTGAAGCCGATCAACACGTGGCGGCTATCAAATAGTTTCAGAAGGAACATGCCCAGCAAGCAGCCGAGTGTGAGCAAGCCCCAGAACCAGGACACCGCATTCGCGCCGATGGTATCGGGATTTGCGTGGTGATAGGTGGCCAGGAATTGGGAGATCCAGTTGGCCGTGCCCTGCTCTGAGGCGACATAGGCAAACACACAGCCGAAAAACAGCCAGACCACACGTTTGCGCAAAAGATCGCGGTACATACTGAGCGTTCCAGCCTGTTCGTCAGCTTTGCGTTCGACGCGCGGGACGCGCGAAAGAAACAGGATCACCATCATGGCCAAGGAAGCTGCGGCAAAAATCCAGTAAATCGCAACCCACGAAAGGTTCGCGGGCGTAAGACGATCGAGAATCTGCAAGGCCGCCGGCCCGGCATCGGTTGGGTTGCCGCGGTGCTCGACAATGTAGGAATAAACGCGCGGACTCAGAAATGAGGCAGCGCCAAACACCAGTTGCGCAAAGGCGGAGTTAAACGCGAAATGTTCCTCGCCTCCGGCCACGCGAAGGAGCGGGTTAATGGCTACTTGCAGGGAAGCCATGCCTGCGCCAATAACAAAGGAAGCGACAATCACCATCAGGAACGAAGGCCGGAACGCAATGCCGAGAGAGCCCGCGAGGCCGGCGGCGAAGGAAGCGATCATCACCGGCTTTTCGGTGTAACGCTCCACCAAAAAGCCCGCAGGAATAGACATCACCCCGTATGCGCTAAAAAAGAAAAATGGCAGAAGCGCTACTACGGTGAGACTGACATGGAAGCCCGTGATGATGTCTGGAATGATGGCGCCGGGAATATTCGTCAGGAACGACATGACGAAGAAGATCAGCAAGATCAAGCCAACGATATAGCGGCTACGAACCATGTTCTGCAGACTCCGTTGGAAATAAGGGCTTGCGTGTTGGAGACAGCACTCGGTTTACTCCGTGGTGGTGACTTTGCTCGCCAAACGGAACTTTCCCGGCTGGCGGCCGTTCCTGGCGGCCAGAGCGAGCGTCAGCATCTGAACGGGCAGAATTTCCAGCACGGGCAAGAGGCTCGAGGGCACCTTGGGCAAGCTATACGCACAATCTGCCTGCTCTTGGGACACCATCTCGGCACAACCGCCATTCGCGCGAATGTCGTTGAGAAGACGCTTGTTCAACTCGCGGGTCCTGGCTTCGCCAGAAAAAACCAGAACGAACGTTTCCGGGCCCACCATTTCGAAGGGACCGTGACGGAAACCTGCGCTCGACAAGCCTTCGGTGGGAAATTGTGTGGATTCCTTCAAGATCAATGCGCCGGTACCGACGGCGGCCAAAGAGGAACCCCGGCCAACGAGAAACATCTGGCGAATGCCTTGCAGTTTCGGCACGATGCCGGACACGTGGTCCTTCCAGCGGGCCAGGTAATGCGTGACCGGACGCAGCACGGTGGCCAATTCCTTGCGCGTGTGCTGTGTGGGAATTGCGCACAAATAATCTCCCAAAAACTTGATGGCCAGCAGCGCGCAGACGTAGGTTTTGCACGATACCGAGAATTCCTGGCCAGCGTGTGTGAAGATGACGGCAGTGCTGCGACGCGCCAGGGGACTATCGGGGGTGTTGGTGATGGTGATGATGGGCGCGCGGCTCCGATTATCGTGCAAAAGACGAATTAACTCCGCGCTGCGGCCGGATTGCGACACCGCGATCAACAGAGTATTGGGATTAAGCAGGCGCTGGCGGTAATACACCAATTCGGAGGTTTCCGTAAGAATGACGGAATGACCGGCGTTGGTAAGCTGCAGAAGCAGGGGATTCAAACCGTGAAACGAGGAACCCATGCCGGTAAGCACTACGGATTTGAATTTCCGATTGCGCAGGCGAGAAGCCAGGACGCGCAAGTCTTTCGAGTCAGTGAGCCGCTCCGACGTGTCGCGCAGTGCGTCGGGCTGATTCAGCAAATCGCGAAAGTAGTCGCCTTCCACCATGGATAGATCAAGATCAACTGGCATGAGGCTCTCCGCTGGGAGCGAATTTGTGATACCAGACGCGCGCGGCGCCAATCAGGTTGGCATCTTCTCCGAGCGAAGCCAGGGCGATTTCCGCGCGTTCGTAGGGAACAAAATGGCAACTGGCGGCGATGGTTTTGTGAATGGTGTCGAGGAAGAGATCGGCGCTGTTCATCACGCTGCCGCCGAGAACGATAGAATCCGGGACGTA
>DATKPS010000059.1:0-23856 GCA_035524015.1 Candidatus Sulfotelmatobacter sp. | reverse complement strand
CTAAAGAGTCTGTGTGAGAACTCGTAAGCAGGCCCTCAGCGGCTGAAGCCGCAATGATTCTGCGCTGGTTACGGCACGACTGAAGTCGTGCCCTGACGACAAACAGAAGTTGTCACACGGACTCTAAAGCTCCGACCCCCGATGCCCCCATTTATGAGAGCTTGTAGTTCCATAAACGCTTGCCTAACGCGATTCTCCATGTATAATCCAGCACGTTTGGGGTACCTGCGGCGCAAATCACACTTTGGAGCGTAACTATGCCTGACCTGGGCACGGAGCACGTCAGCCGGAAAGCACTCGCCTTATTCCTGATTTTTGGTTCACTGGGGGCGATTGTGATGAGTTGGATCTCGTATTCGGCCATGATCGGCCGGGCTTTGTAAGAAGGTAACTACGGCCCGGCGCGCTCGAGAGGGGGGCGCCGGGCCATCCTGTTCCCGCCGGAACGCAGTTCTCGCCTGCATATGCGCTAGTTGATCCTCATTGCTGGTCATGGATGACCATTGGACCGTGAGCCCGCTTTGTTTCTCGATGTTCGCGGCAGGCGCCGTGTGTGGATCGGTTGAGATCCTTCGCTGCGCTCAGGATGACAGGGTTTCGGGTGAGGTTCGTGCGAATTCAGGCCTTGCTTAGAAAGACCGGTCTAAAGACCGGCCGCTACACAAACACCCAGCGACAAATGAGCTCGCTGCGTTAGCTACTCTTTAGATTGCTCAAATTCGTCGGTGCTTGCGTCGTTGAACTGATTACGCTTTTTGTAAGCCATCCAGGTGATTCCCGCGCAAATCAATGTGGGAGGCACAGCCAGAATCAGGATGCCACTGCGCAGGGCCGCAATCATGCGCGAACCCGAGCCTGCCGCCTGGGTATAGCAGAGGGCGCAACTCTGGGCGAAGGTCAGCGCCGGTGTCGCCAACGCGACGCCAAAAGCGATCCAGCGGGAAATACGCCGCAGTCTGGCCATTGCTTTCCTCCAAGGCTGCCGAGAATGCGTAACAGCCTACTGCGCTCCGGGGTGCATGTGCAAGAGCCGGACGCTATCGGACCACCACATGTTCATCATCAAGAGCACGAAGATGGTCACAGGAATCAGAGTTAGGAATAGACCGCGCCGCTCCTCGCCGAGATGCATGAAATACATCAAGCCGAGAGTGGCGCTGCACACCGCCAAGAGCAAGAGCAGGATTACCAAAGTACTGGTGGAGGCAATGCGGAACGCGAGAAACAATTCCACCAGGAAGATGGCGATCAGCACGAAATACACCGGAAGATATTTTCGCAAGACATTTCCCGAAGCAGAGGCAGCGCTCATGTGTTCTCCTAGTGTCGCAAACTCAGCGCGCGATGTTGGTCAGATAGACCAACGGCACCACGAACATCCAAACCAGGTCGACGAAATGCCAGTACAAGCCGGTAGTTTCCACGTGACTCGGGGTCAAACGCCCGCGGGAAAACTTCAGGGCCACGACCAACAGCGCGATTACGCCGCTAATGACGTGCAACAAGTGCAATCCGGTAATGGTGAAGAAGGTCTCGCCGAATAGTCCGGAGCTAATGGTGGTGCCTTTGTGGATCAATTCGGACCATTCGCGGAGATGCAGGAAGGCGAAGAGCGCACCGAGGGCCATGGTTGAGTACAAAAAGCGCATGGCTTTGGCCTTGTCGCCGGCTTTCGCGGCATCGACGGCTCCGAGCATGGTCAAGCTGCTGGTGATCAGCACGATGGTCATGATGACCACGTTAAGCACGCTGCCGGTCTCGAACGGACGGATCCAGTTTGGCGTGGCCACGCGGAGATACCCGTAGGACATCAGAAACGCACTAAAGGTGACGGCGTCCGAGATGATGAACAACCACATGGTGAACTTGCGCGAAGGGATCGCATAGGGCGATTCCTCCATTAAGGCTTCGTGCCCGTGTGCTGCCACGTCCGTTTCGCTCACTTGTATCTCCCCCCGACCGTCGCTTAGAGCTTGGTGCGGCACAGCAAAAACAGATAGACCCAAAGCACAGCCATGAAATGCCAGTAGATCGCGGTGTTCTGGAAGAGGCTCCGGCGCAAGGTGCGATGACTGGCCATCAGTCGTCCGGCCAGGTAGACGAGCACGAGGATGCCTACCAGAACGTGTAGAGCATGCAAAAAAGTGAGTAGATAAAAGAAGGAGCTGTTCGGGTTGGTGGCCAGGTAAATTCCTTCGGCACGCAGTTCTAGCCACGCGCGGAATTGTCCGGCGCAAAAGCCCAGGCCGAGCAGCAGGGTGACCAGCACCCACGTGCCGGCTTTGTTTGTGGTCTCGCCGTCCTGCGTGATGGCATTTCCGTAGAGCGCCCGGCGCGCGCACTCCAGCGTGATGCTGCTGGCCAGAAGCACCAGAGTATTGAGGTACAGAATCGAGGGCAGAGCCAGGTGGGTCCAGTCGGCGGTTCCCTCGCGCACAAACAAGGCACTGGTAAACGCCGCGAAGCTCATGGTAATCGCGAACAGCCCGACCCAGATTCCGCTTGTCGATGCGCGCTCGTGTGCGGCGTAGAGCAGCGCAGCTTGGGCGGAAGCGCGCTGTGGCGGACGGAGTGCATTCGCTTGCGTGTTCACTGTGGCAATCGTAGAAGACATAATCTCCTATTCCTTACTCAAGTCTCGCGGCGCGGAGGACATGGCTGACCCCGCGCCGCGCCCCCCGTTGCTAATCACCACTCGCAGGTACGACTTGCTCGGGAGAGTCCTGCATGACGAAGTCGCCCTGTGAGCCCTTCACTCCATACTGATAAGGATCGTGGTACACAACCGGGTGCTTATCGCCAAAGTTATTCCAAGGCGGGGGCGACGGGATGGACCACTCCAGCGACGTGGCATTCCACGGATTGATGGGAGCGACCTTGCCCTTGAAGCGGCTATAAATCAGGTTATACAAGAAGATAAATTGCGCTGCCCCCGTGATCAGCGCGGCGATGGTCATGAATTTGTGAACAGGAAGATATGGCTGCATGTAGTCGTCGACGAAAGACTGATAGCGGCGGACGTTGCCGATCAATCCCAAGTAGTGGAACGGCATGAAGATGCAATACGCACCGACAAACGTGATCCAGAAGTGTAGTTTGCCAAGAGTCTCGTTCATCATGCGCCCGGTCATTTTCGGGAACCAGAAGTAGGTCCCGGCGAAAACGCCAAAGAGCGAGGCCACACCCATCACCATATGGAAGTGCCCGACGACGAAGTAGGTGGCGTGCAAGTAGATGTCAATCGAAGGCTGCGCCAGGAAAAAACCGCTGACCCCGCCGGCCACAAACATGGAGATGAATCCTAGAGCAAACAACGACGCAGAGTTGATCTGGAGGTTGGAACCATACAAACTGCCCAACCAGATCAGCGTCAGCACGGTGGCGGGAATGGTGATGGTTAGTGTCGGGAAGGAGAATGCCAACGCCGACATCGGGTTCATACCACTGAGGAACATGTGGTGCCCCCAAACCATGTAGCTCAAGAAGCCAATGGACATCATCGAGTAGATGACCACCTTGGCGCTGAGCAACGGCTTGCGCAGGCTGTTCATCAACACATGCGAAACGATACCCATCGACGGCAGGATGGCGATATACACTTCCGGGTGACCGAAGAACCAGAACAAGTGTTGCCACAACAGCGGTGAACCGCCGGAATGTGGCTGCAAGCGATCGCTGACCACCAATCCAGCAGGAATATAGAAGCTGGTGCCGAAATGACGGTCGAGAATCAACAGAATGCAGGCGGGCAGAAGCACGGCGAAGGCCAAGAGCGCGATGCACGAAGTGATGAACCACGCCCAAGTGCACAGCGGCATGCGCATCAGGGTCATGCCCTTGGCGCGTAAATCCAACGTAGTGGCGATGAAGTTCAGCGCGCCTAGCAGCGAAGCAATGCAGAAGATGGCGATCGACAGGCCCCACAAGCTCATGCCCCACTCCATACCGGGTCCGGCATCTTTACCCACGGCACTGAGAGGCGCATAGCTGGTCCATCCGGCGATGGGCGGTCCATCGGGAATAAAGAAAGCAAGCATCAAGACGGCCCAGGCGAGGAAGGTGGTCCAGAAAGACATCATGTTGAAGCGCGGAAAGGCCATGTCTTCGGCGCCAATTTGAATCGGGAGGAAGTAATTGCCGAAGGCAGCAAAGGGCGCATTGGTGAGCACGAAAAAGACCATCAGTGTTCCGTGCATGGTCATGAGCGAAAGATAGTATTCCGGAGTGATGATGCCGCCCGGAGCGCCGGCGCTGGAGAGGTGCTCCAGCAAAGGAATCTTTGCCGTAGGCCACACCATGTGGATGCGCATGAGCCAGGAAAGAACCATGCCGGTGAAAACGGCGATCAAGGCCAAACCGTAATACTGTTTTCCGATTATTTTGTGGTCCAGGCTGAAAATGTACTTCCGGATAAAGCCTTGCGGCGGTGCGTGTACGTGCGCCTGTTGAACGGAACCGTCTGTCATCAAATCACCTCGCTCGAAGAGAGCTGCGCTTGCCGCGTTTGCGCGTCGCAGCAGCGCTGAAAATTTGCATTTACTGCCCCGCCTGCTGCTTCAACCAATTTTCGTAGTCGGGTTCTGACATCACGTTGAGATAAGCCTTCATGTTGTAGTGCCCCAAGCCACACAACTGGGTGCACACAATTTCGTATTTGCCGATTTTGGTGGCGGTAAAATGCAGCGACAGATCCAAGCCGGGCACGAAATCCTGCTGAATGCGCAACTCGCGCACGTAAAAGGAGTGGCCTACGTCTTTGGCATGCATCAGGAGATGCACCTGGCGGTTGACCGGTATGACCAACTCACCCGACACAATGTCGTCGCGAGCAGCCACGTCATTTTCCGGGTCCAGCCCGAAGTAGTTCTGGTTGCCTTCGTCGATTTTGTCGGGATGAAGGCCGCCGAATTTGCCGTCGGGTCCGGGATAGCGAAAATAGAACGCGAACTGTTCGGCCTGCGCCTGGATTTGGATGGCATCGGCCTGGGGCGGTGTGAAATAGACATTCGCCCAGGCCTTCTGCCCCAAGACGCCGAGCGCCAGAATTTCTGTGCCGACCAGCAGAAACGCCGCGATTATCAAGACGCGCGCGCCACCGGGAAAATTCTTCAGTGGAGCGCCTTCTTTGCGCCCGGTGAAGGACCAAACAAAGAAGGCGAGCACTAACTGGGCCGCAACAAACGAAGTCCCCGCTTCCCACATCGTGTCGTTCAATTGCTCATCGATGGCATGTCCGTGCGTGGAGATGTCCACGGGCAGCGGAAACATGTGCGTCACGATCGGGTAGGCAGACGCTATGGCAATAATGACCAATACAACCGCTAACAGCTTCCCCATTGCTCCTCGCCTCCGCCCCAAATACGGGGGCGATGTTGGTTGTTGTGATTGCAGTTACCTATGAACGCTCTGAACCAAACGGAACTGCCAAGCCCTCTTAATAGGGTTTGGCCTTGAAGACGAAGTTGACGGTCTTGGTTTCCGAACCCGAGATGGTGACGTCCTGCGTCTGTTCGCCATAGGATTCGTGCCATGCGGTGATGGTGTACTTGCCCGGAGGCAGGTTCGGCAAGGTGAAAGAACCACCATCGCCGGTAACCGCGTAGTGCGAGTTCTTCAACACCGCGAAGTTGCCGTGCATCCAGGGATGGACATTGCACTTCACTGGGAAGATTTCTGCCTTGTCATACTTTTCGCTGATTGGCGGAGTTCCCGGCGGTTGCGACTTGTTCCATTCGCGGTTGAGTTTCGGCAACGGGTGAATGTTGTGCGAGGTTTGGTCCTCGTTGACGATTTTTAGTTCCTGGTTCACCTGAAACGCGAGCACGTGCGGGATGTAACGGCAACCCTTCTGGTTGAACACCGCGGCGGTTGACGGAGCCGGATCGTCAGGTGCCCCAGCGGAAACGTAAACCACGACATTCTCCAGGCTGTTGCCCGAACCGGTAACCACCGTCTCCGCCAAAACCGGCGTGCTGTACATCTTGGCGCACGACGGCTCCTTGGACATGTCGATGGGCTTCATCTTGGCCGGCGTGCCCTCGTAGGTCACCTTGCCACTCACGGTGCCCCCGGCGGGCGTCGGCCCAGCAACGGCCAGCGCCGAAAACGCCAGCGTGGCCACTCCTGCCATCAATAACGGCTTCATGCGACTTCCTCCTTGGAAAAAACAAACCGAAAGAATGCTTACGGATGAATACCTGAGCCAGTTTCGACGTTCATGACCTTTTCCGATTGAACGTAGGCCTTGCCTTCGGGCGTGCTCTCCCAAAGAGCGAGTTCCGGACTCTTATGCCAGATCTGAAGAGTACGCAGATAGTGCACCAGATCCCAAGCCTCTTCCGGCTTGATGACATCGGCGAAGGACGGCATCGGGGTTCCATCGACGCCGGTCATGAAGATTTTGTAGAGATCGCGGTTGGTGGAACCGCACTTGAAGCGGTAACCGGTGTAGAAGTTGTAAGGGCGAATGGGCTGGTCGTTGCTGTCCGTGAGGGTGCTGGCGGAAGGACCGTCGCCGCGGCCTTGCGGACCGTGGCACTTCCAGCATTCCAGTTTAGTGAATAGCACTTTGCCATGCTTGATGCTTTCTAGTGTGACTTTTGGTTCGGGTGGAATCGAGATGGGAGTACCGGGCTTTTCGGTTTCCCAGCGTGTGGAAAAGGTCTTGATGAAGGCCACCAAATCAGCGCGGTTCTGGTCGCTTAGCGTGGCCCAAGAGGGCATGTTAGAGGTGATGATGCCGCGCTTTAACGTGTCGAAGATATCTTCCTCCGTGGGCAAATAGCCAGTGGGCGTGGAGCGGCACTTGAACACGGCGGCTACGAAGTTGCGCGGCGTCGGTGTCACGTACGGAGCATTTTCACCGTTGCCATCGCCGCGGGCTCCGTGGCAACCCCAACAGTAGCGGTAGTAGAGGTCGCCGCCGGCATCTTGTCCGTTCGCATGTCCGGTAAGATTGCCGATATGCGAGGTTCCTTCGGGATAACGCTCGCCCGGAGGAATCGGTGGCCGGGTAGCTGGCACACTGCCGGGAGGCGCTTCGGCGGGAGCGGCCTGCGCGGATGCGGCTTGCCCGGAATCCTGAGCCGCCGCCGGGGTGGAGTAAAGAAAAGCTGCACAGGAAAGCACGACGGAACTTGCGATAACGAGCGAGTAATTCAGTTTGCGCATGGTCGTCAGCTCCCTTTAGAAGTCGAAGTCAAAGCCGAACAGCAAACTACTGGTGGTTAGGTTGCCGTTGGTGACCGGCGACGCGCCCTTCTGCCAGATGATGCCGTATTCGGCGTGGTATGCGAATCCCGCGCGGCTGCTGATAAAGGGATAGTAGCGGGCGCCAAACGTTAGAGTGTCGAGGTTACCCAAGTTGCCCGGGTTACTGGTGAACGCCTGTTGCGACATGCGTACCAGTTCATAGCGGTTGATGAGCACCAGCCGCGGTCCCCAATCGTAGTTGCTTTCAAAGAGCGCGCCATTCCATGTCGGCGCCTGCGCTCCGGCTGGCAAAACCGCGCCAGGCACGGCGGGGGTGTTGGTGCCCAACCACGGGCTGTCGTGGCCGCGGAAGTAAATGGCGGTCAGGTTGTATTTCTTGATGTACATCTCACCGATAATGCCGTAGCGCTCGAACCATTTGTTTCCGGTGCCGGTTCCCGCAACGGGCGTGATTGTGCTCGAATTCACCGCTGCGCCGGTCACGCTGTCCACGCCGACTACGGTGGTCGAGGTCGAAGTGTACTGGTAATACGTCGGCGCTTGGCCAATGTAAGCAAAGCCGCCAATCCTCTGCACGCCTAAATTCCCAACCTGGAAGGCGCGACTGGCCGCAAAGAACATGTCGTAAGAACTGGAGTAGGGCACGTCTGGATTTCCATCACTGGAGGTGAGGATGGAAGCGGACACGCGCGTGCGGTCGTCGGCAGAGTGGCCCATCCATTCGAAACCGACCTGGTTGTCACCGATGCCGAAGGTGTAAGTTTCGGGGGTCCCCGGCGACGACAAGGGCTGGAAGTGATAATTCCAATATTGGCCGCCGACGGAACTCAGCGTGAGGATGCGTTTTTCAGAGAGCAAGTTATCCAGCTCGAACTTGCCCATCTTAAAGTTGAGCCAAGGAGTGCCGGCTACGTTGTCCATTCTCGCCCAGACGGACTCGAAGTGGAAGCTGCCGAACTCGTCGGAAGACGGCAGAACGTAGAACGAGATGTTCTTGGCTAGTGTGCCGCCGGTGTGGAAATCCAAGCCGGTCCAGTTGAATCCGTCCGTAGTGACCTTGGCCTGACCATTGCCTTGGTCGACTGCCACCTGGCTCGAGCTCTCTCGCGACCAGAAAGGAGTGATGCGGAACGTAACTGGCCAATAGGCCGCCTGCTGGAAGATGGGAGCGTCACGGTCATTCCCGAGTTGATAGCCGTTGTCCTTGAACTGTTGGCCAAAATAGCTGAGTTTCGGCCAGCCTTCGTGGCAAGAAGAACAGGGAAGCCCATATTTCCGCGCAAAGGCCGGGATCGCATTTGCCGGACTACAGTTGATCAGAAAAATCGCCAGGAAAATGACGCAATAAAGCCACGGCTTACCCCTGTGGACTAACGCACTCCGCGAACCCTTTGAGCGCAAAGATTCCATACTGCCTCCTCCAAACGTGGGCGACTACGTTGAGCAGACAACTAGGGTCTCGTTCGATTCAATTTTTAAGGGAGTGTGTAACCTGTCGACACTAAGCAAAGCAAGCCGCTCGCCGCTCACCCCTAAGCACGCGAACCACCGACCCCGCTCACCGAAGGTCTTGCCGGCTCTCCGTCAAAAGAGCACGGTCAAAACGTTGAGCCCCTGAACCGGGGCGGATGCTACTCCGACTTCAATCCCGAATGCAAGAGTTTTCTTGCAACGATTGAAAAATTTGTTCAGGATTTCCAACGCTGGCGTTCTGGTACGAGAGGTGGAAGGCCGCTTGCGGACACAAATTGAGACGAATTTGACAGAAAACCCGGATCGCGCTAACAAGGGTACTCACAAACACAGGATTATGGTTCAGGGGAAAATCACCAAATCGTTATTGTGCCGCGCGCAGAAACTGGCCCCTCGCTTGATTCTGGTCAGCCTGGCGTCATTTCTGACGCTCCCACCGCTATCCCCGGCAGAACTGACCACCCCAGGGATTGTTCGCGAATTTTTGGCGCCTGTGGACGACGTGCGGCAAGCGGTAATTTCGGTGCAAAGGGACAACATCATTCACGGCACCCTGGTTTTCGACAAGGAACCCATTTTAAATGGCGCGGAGGCGGTTAACTCAACGCCGCTGTTCGATCCCTGGACCGGCCCCGGCGAGGTTTATTACAAGATTCGCGAGAAGGCCATCGCGCCACGGCATTTTCTGGACACCGGAGACATGGGCACCATCGGCGTGCGTTACGTGCTCATTCCCGTGAACGCGGATCGCACGCGCGTGAAAATCGACGCGGTTTATCTGGAGGTCGCACACAACCGGGTGCATCCGTCGGATGGCAACGTCGAGAAATTCGAAATGAACGAAGTAAAGGACGCGCTGGATTCCCTGCAAGAAGCGGCTATGCAGGCGGCGGACGCGCGGCGCCGAGCGTTGAGCGCGGAATTGGTGCGACAAAGTTACGCGCGCCAGCGGGAAGAAGAGTCCACGCGGGTGACCAATGCCCAGACGAGCGCAAAAGACCTGGAAGAAAAGATCGAATCGTTGCGCCGTGAACTGGAGCGGCGCGTCAAGGCACCCGGAGCGGACTTGAAGGGCGCTCCGTTTCAAGCCGCGGCGAATTTGAAGAGCCTGCCTGCGCACTCGGAAGTAGTGGTGCTGATTATCACTCCGCACTGGCTAGGCGTGGAAACTCCCGAAGGCCAACGCGGTTGGCTTCCCATGGAAGAACTGGAGCCCTTGCCGTGAGCTTCTCGCTTTGCCGCACAATCCGCTGCATTTCTGTGGTAGCGGCACTGACGCTGGCCACGGCGGCGGCTCACGCACAGAGCACTCCGTACGCCCGCAGCTTTGCCAAGCCGAAACCGGAAGTGGAGCAAGCACTAAAGGATTTGCAAGCGTACACCGGCCAAAAACTGCCGATCCTGGATGGCTTTGTCGGACCGGTCAGCAAGCCGTTGGATCGCTACGAACGTGGGTTCTACCAATTCACGATTGAACTACTTCCCGGCGGCAATGGCGCAACGATTGTGCGCCTCTCCGCAAAAATCACTGCGTGGTACGCGGATCGCGACGTGAGTAAATCGGGTTATGACGTGCTGCCCTCGAATGGCCGCCTCGAGTTGGATTTTCTTGATCGGCTGAACGAGAAACTGGGTGGCAAACCCGTAGCCGCGCCCGCAAGCGCCCCTTCCGATGTGCAGGCCCCGAAACCGAAGCTGGACCTGTCTGGGGTACCCGGTGCAGCGCTTCCTTCGCAGCCTTCTGCGATTGTCAAGACTCCCGACGAAGTGGCGGCGCTGCGCGGTCAACGCGTGGTGGAAGAACGGCGAGTGCAGCAACTCACCACGCAGTTGGAGAACTTGCAAGAGATTCAGAAAAATCAGGCGCATCCGCAAGATCTGGTGTCCGTGGAAAAATCGGGCACGCCGATCTACGCCAAGGCCTCGCCAGATTCGCGCGTTCTGTTCCAGGCTTCCGCCAACGATGAGTTTGAGTTTATTGACAGCGACCACGGCTGGGTCCATATCCAAATTTCCGGCGATTCTCGCGGGTATGTTCAGCAAAGTGCTGTGCTGCTTCCGGAATTGATCGCCGCAAGAATCGCCAAGGAAGAACATGGACCCGAAGAAAGATTTACGGGTTTCCGCATCGAACACGATGAAATGAGCAATTTCCCAGCCGACTGGCCTGGTCTGAAAGGCAAGACGGTGAAGATCTACACGGTCCAGCCGGTTTCCCAGAATGCCAAAGAAACGGGACCGTCGGTGCGTTTGGAATATGCGCTGGCGCTGTTTCAAAAAGGGCTGAAAGAATCGGCGACGGTGAGCGGCAAAATGGAAGGAGTAATGGTGATTTTCGATGCTGCCGATGGTGGAATCGCCGCCGCAACGTTGGGTGATATTCAGAAAGTGCTGGATGGCTCTCTGACCCACGACGGCTTCTGGAAGCAAAGCTATTTGGATCCGATCGAGGCTTTCCAAGCAGCAGGCACACCATAAATTCTGCCCGGCTAGTCGTTAAAGCTCTGCGCGCGCATTTCAAGCTAAAATAACCTCGCTGCAACTCCACGCGAAAAAGGATTCCCCATGCAACTCAACGCCGCCATTGTTGGCCTGGGATTTGTAGGCCGCGCGCATCTGGAAGCTTTGCGCCGCCAGGGTATTTCGGTGCAGGGTGCCCTTGGCAGCACGCCGGAGCGTTCGAAAGCGGCGGCCGACGCACTGCATCTGCCCCGCGCGTACGATTCGCTGGACGAACTGGCGTCGGATCCGTCCGTGCAAGTGGTGCATTTGTGCACGCCGAACCATTTGCACTTTCAGGAATCGAGTCAATTGCTGCGAGCGGGTAAACACGTGTTGTGCGAGAAACCGTTGGCGTTGGATTCGCGGGAATCCGCCACATTGGTTTCGTTGCTGAAAGAAACGGGACTGGTGGGCGCGATTGCTTACAATCTGCGCTACTACCCGCTTTGCCAGGAAGCGCGGGTGCTGATTCGCGAAGGCGTGATCGGGCAGGTCAAGCTGGTACACGGCAGCTTTTTGCAAGATTGGTTATTGTTCCCCACGGATTGGAACTGGCGGCTGGAAGCAAAGCTAGGAGGGGAACTTCGCGCGGTTTCGGACATCGGCACGCACTGGTTGGATCTGGTCACCTGGCTGACCGACAGCAAGGTTTCCGAACTGTGCGCTGACTTGGCCACGGTGCTGCCGACGCGGCATCGCCCCAAAGGCCGCGTGGAATCCTTCCAGAAGGCCGCTGCAAGCGAAACCGAAGAAGTGATGATCACTACGGATGATTACGGCTCGGTGCTGCTGCATTTTGAAAACGAAGCACGGGGCGTGATGACGGTGTCGCAGGTAAGCCCGGGGCGCAAGGCCCGTTTGTGGTTCGAAATCGACGGGTCGGAAGGTTCGCTGGCATTCGATTCCGAATCACCGAATCATTTGTGGATTGGGCGGCGCGAGCGCGCCAGCGAACTGCTTCCAAAGGATCCGGCACTGCAATCGCCGCATTCGCGAGGTTACGCGGCTTATCCCGGCGGGCATCCCGAAGGCTATCCCGACACGTTCGTGCAGCTCTTCAAGGACGTCTACGCATACATTGCCGCGGGTGATTTCCGGGCGCCGCGCACGTTTCCGACCTTCGAAACCGGCCACGAGGAACTGATGCTCTGTGAAGCCATTTCGCAAAGCGCGCAGGAAAAAGCGTGGGTCAGCGTGGGCGCCTGATTTGCTCAGATTGTGGATGCTTGAGTTGTCACCCTGAGTCCGCGTAGTTTGCGGGCGAAGGACCTCACCGTACCGTATTTGCTCGGGTCCGCGGCGAGCGCAGTGGATCGGTTGAGATCCTTCGCTACGCTCAGGATGACAGGTTCCAGGCGGTGATGGCGGTTTGTCCACAGCCCTGGCGAGAAACGCTGAAAGATCCAAACATAGCGTGTGAACACATTGGAAAATTGGGAGCGACCGTTTGACCTTCGCGCAACAGCTCAGGATGACAGCGCGATGCGTTGCGGGGCAGACACAGGCTCAACAGCTTGCGGAAAAAGTCGGCTAGAGGCGAATTTCGTGGCACAGGCACTCTTGCCTGTGCTGATTTTGCTGCATTTGGCTCGCGTGCACAGACAAGAGTGTCTGTGCCACAGAAGTTTTTCCGCAAGCTGTCAAGCGTGTGCTACAGGGCGCGGGTGGATTCGCGGACTACCAACTCCGCTGGAATTTTGCGCCGCATCACTGGAATTTGCTTATTCTGTTCGACGGCATTGATGGCGTCGAGCACCATGCCCACGCTCATCGAGCCCATCGCTTCCATTGGTTGGCGAACGGTGGTTAGCGAAGGGACCGATAGACTCGCTTGGGCCACATCGTCGAAGCCCACGACGCTGCAGTCCTCCGGCACGCGTAGCCCTTTCAGTTTGAGCGCCCGCAAGGCCCCGAGTGCGGTCATATCGTCGTAGGCCAGCAGCGCGGTAAATGATTTTCCGCTGCGCAGTAGTTCGGTGGTGAGGTGTGCGCCGGCCTCAAAACTGGAATTGGGCGCTTGCAATTCCGGCAGCTCCGCGATGCGCTTGGCATCCAGACGCAATCCGGCCGACTGCGCAAAATTGCGGATTCCCTTCCAGCGCTGGCCGCTGCTCGCCAGATTTTTTGGTCCGCGCAGAAAGGCGATGTCGCGATGCCCCAGCCGGTACAGATGCTCCAGGGCCAGGGCGGCCCCGCTCTCGTTGTCCACGGAAACGGTGCTGACGTTTTCGATTTCGAAGGCGCGGCAGGCAATCACCGTGGGCACCTGTTTCTCCGTCAGGTCTGCCAGCAACTTGATGTCGGTGACCAGCCAGTTGGCCACGACGATCAGGCCTTCCACGCGGCGGTCGAGCAGCATTTCTAAATAGCGTTCAAAGCGATGCAGTTCGTTATGCGCATCCGCCAGCAGCGAAAGATAATTCGCCTGGTACAGGGCATTTTCTAAGCCGCGCAAAATGGGAGTGCAGAACGGATCGGTGATATCGAACACCATCACCCCGACGATGTTCGAGCGTTGACTGCGCAACGAACGCGCCAACGGATTAGGGCGGTAGCCCAACCGGCGCGCCGCCGTCTGGATTCTTCCTTTCGTTTCCTCGGGAATGTAGCGGGAAAGCGGCGCGTTATTTAAAACAATGGAAACGGTCGACGCCGAATACCCGCTTTCGCGGGCCACATCTCGTATGGTAGAGGCGCCATTTCTGCGCATGAGCGTTCCTCAATTTGCAGCGGGATATTCGTAGCGCAAATTCCCCGGCATGCGATCCGAACGTTGCCGCGTGTTGTAATCCAACTGGTACTTCAGATGGTCCGGGTCCATCGGGTATTCCTGGCCCGTGGGATAGGGATAAGCAATTAATCCGTGCCGTGGCAAAGGTTCCACGGTGAAGGCATTGGCCGCGTAGAAGTCGAGGTCCTTTTCGAATCCATCGGCGTAGAAGAAGTAATCGCGCATCCAGCCTGCGGGAAGCGGCGGCAAGCTGGTTGGATCGAATTCCAGTTTCACGCCTTCGCCGGAACTGAAGACGGTGAACTTGTCGTCCGAGCGGCTCAGGAGATTCTTGACGTCGCCGTAACGCGTGTAGTTCCCTGCCGCGCGCGCATACGGCCCAGTCGCGCTGCGATGGGTATAGGAGTAAACCGTGTCGCTTGCGGGATGCAGGCGAATTTCCTTGGGATAGCCGAGGAACGCGAGTTCCGCGGCAGCCAAGGGCACTTCGCTGACGCGCACGTCCTTTTGCTGCGGGGTCTGATCGATGCGGATGCGGTCCCAGTAAATCTTCAGATTCGATACGATGCGAATGCGCCGGGTGCCCGCAGGAATCTTTCCGGTGAGGTCGGTCACCATCAAGCGCGCCAGTCCCGCGGGGAAACCCATGTCGTCGACCACGCGTACCCACTGCCCCTGCGCGTTCTGCGCTTCGACATAGGGCGCAATCACCTTGATACCCGCCTGGTCCGCAGCGTACATCGAAGTGGCCGTGAAGTAATCGGTGTATCCATCGAGCAGCAAGCGCAGTGGTTTCGCGGGATCCCAACTGCCGAGATCAAGCTCGATCCAATGCAGCTTGGCAAATCCGGCAAACGGCAGCCCTTCGAAATCGGTCACATATTTCCGGTCGTGTTTCGCCAGCAAGGGCAACACATCGTGGCCATGATCATCCAACGCGCCCACGGGAATGCGCGCATTTTCCGTGGCGATTACGCGAAATTCCGGGAACGGCGGATTACTGGCGAAACGTTCGTTGGGATTCACTTCCAGGTTCGGCGGATGATCGACGGCCACCAAGCGCACCTGATCGAGATACACGGTTTCTTCCATCGGCTCCATAAACCGGAAGCTCAATAGTCCACCTTTCGCGCTGACGGCTTTTGCCGGAACTTTCAAGTATTCATCCGGGTCCGGCACATCGCGCTCGCCGGGTGCGATCCAGTGACCCACGACACCGGGCCCGATCATGTCCGCGATGAATTCGTACTCTTTGCCATTCCACGAAAAGAGGATCGGGCACGAACTTCCGCGGCGGTCCAGTTCGCCAATAGTTTGCACTTTGTTTGCGGCCAAATCGATTTCGTCTTGTGGCACGCCCGTGGGCCACAGCAACCGCACCGCATCCGTAACTTTTTCCGAGCCCAGCCCAACCAACAGCGATCCGGAATTTCGCCCGAGATAGCCCGAACTGCCGCCCGCTTCGAATTTTTGATAGAGCGCACCGGCAAAAATTTCAATCTTGGTGCCGATGCCGCTCTTATTGTCGTTGAGGGCCTTCAGATCCACCTGCATCCAGTGATTCTTGTTGGCGCCAATATTTTCTAAGAGCAGGGGCGCGCCAGAGGCCTGGGTAACGACGACATCCGGGCTGCCATCTCCCTTGAAGTCGGCGACCGCCAAAGCGCGTGGCTCGTTCAGCTTCAGTTTGTCGAGTTGCAGATTTTTGGTGACATCGGACCAACCCGCATCGCCCAGATTGCGCAACACGCGGAGCTCCGCGCCATTCGCTCCTTCGCCAAGCGCAACCAGATCGAGCCAGCCATCGTTGTCGTAATCGATGGAGGTCACGCCCCACCCTTGTTTCCAGGCAAAATCGGGCAAGGGCACGCGCTGCAGCTGTTTGCCGTCGGCGTTGCGCCACAAAGTGATTCCCGGCGCGCCGGCATGGGTAAAAGCGATGTCCATCCAGCCATCTTTGTTGAAATCAAAAACTGCGACGCCTACTGCAGGAGGCAATTTTTCTTTGGCAAAATCAATCGCTGGAAATGCCGCAAACTTTCCCTCGCGGGGATTCAGGTAGATCGCCGCACCCGGCGCGCCACCTGCCACCACAAAGTCGATAGCGCGATCATTGTTGAAATCGGTGACGGCCACATCCGCGCCGGTAGCATCTACGCCTAAAGCGGTTTCGGCAGAGACATCCGTGAACGTGGAATTGCCGTTATTGCGCCACAATTTGTTTTTGCGCGTGTTCGTAGGCTGGGTTGGTTGCATGGTCACATACAAATCCAGATCGCCATCGTGGTCATAATCGACAAAGGTCAAGCCGACGCAGCCCTTCTCGGGCACGATGCCGACTTTGCCGGTTACGTCCGCAAATTTCCCGTTGCCCTGATTGCGAAACAGGCGAACGCCATCGGCTTCGCAGACCGCCAAGTCCGTCGCGCCATCGTTATCGAAATCGCCCACGGCGCATCCTGCCCCGCCTCCCAGGCCCGAAAGCCCGGCTTTCGCGGTGGCGTCTTCAAATTTTCCGTCGCCCAAATTGCGCAGCAGACGGCTCTTGCCTGCCGTGGCCCCGACGAAAAACAAGTCGGGCTTGCCGTCGCCGTCGTAATCAAACACGCAGACTCCCGTGCTCGGACCAGCCAATTCCGCCAGTGGCTTAGCGGAGTAGTTTACGGCAATCGCCGGTGGCGCGGAGGTGCCTGCGCCGTGCACAAATTCCGCCAGCGAGAATTTTCCCTGATCGCCATACCCCGCGCCAAAGGGTGTGCCCAAATGCTGCGCAGTGATCTTCTGAAAGCTTTTCATGCCATCGCGGGCGGCATCGGTATCGCCTTTTCGCTGATACGCGCGCGCCAGGCCAAATTGCGCCGAAGCATGATACGGGGAAATCGCCAGTGCTTTCTTGAAGGCAGCGATAGCTTCGTCGTATTTCTGCAGCTGCGAATACAAAAATCCTTCGAAATAGAAGGCGTCCGGCTCGTCCGGCGCGATTTTCTCCACCTGCTGAAACGCAGTGATGGCCTTTTCCGGCTGGCCGCCATCCTTGTAAGCCAAACCGAGGTTGTACCAGGCGAAGGGATCGTCGGGCAGTTTGTTGGCGGCTTCCTCGAGCGCGGCCCGGGATTGCTCCAGTTTCTGTTGCGCGAGCAGGGAAATTCCCAGATTCATACGGGCCTGCGCGAAATTGGGATCGGCGGCCAGGGCCTGCTCAAAATTCTTTTGGGCTTCGGCGGATTTGCCCTGATTCATGTGCGCGACGCCGAGAGTGTTGAGGCGCAACGCTTGCGGTGCGATCGTTTGTGGAGCCGGTGAAGATTGCGTGGCGCGGGAACGGAGTGCGGACACAAGAAGAACCGCGAGCACCAACAAAAGTGAACCACCAACCACAGAAAACCACGGACGCGGTTTTTTTCTCATGGATACCATTCAGGGAAGCTCTCTCTGGACGCACAACTACACGACAATCATAAGAATCGTCTTAACGATTCTCAGCGCTGCCTGCCTCATCGTCAACCGTTATTGTATTGCGCTGTGGAGGCTCGCGTCCTATAGATTGGCGGGTGATCCGGCGGCCAGAGGATGCCCCTAAGATGAATTGCGAACGGGATATTTCAGGCTTAGCGTACGAAAGCCAATTCGACTTTGCCGTGTGCCGGTGTGGCCAACAATTCCTGAGCGTGTTGCTTCGCGTGCGCCAATTGCTCCGCGGTCAACTGCTTTTCGAGCGGAACTAAATATTGCTCGCCGCGCCGGTCTCCCGCCAATTGGGCCGCGCAAATCCAGGCATACGCAGCTTCGCGATCCACGCGACCGGCGCGCCCGCTGGCATACAGGTATCCCAACTTGATGCGCGCTCCGGTATTGCCCTGCTGGGCCGCCTTCTGGAACCATTGCAGCGCCAGGGCGTCGCTCTGGGCCACACCTTCTCCACGCAAGTACAAGTCGGCGAGATTGTTCTGCCCAAGCGCGTCGCCTTGTTCCGCGGCCCAGCGATACCAGTTCGCAGCTTCCGCCTGGTTCTTTGGCGTTCCCAGCCCACTGTCGTAGAGGTAACCGAGATCGACCATCGCTCCAGTCTCTCCGCGACCGGCGGCAAATTGAAAATGGCGCATCGCTTCCGCATAGTCTTGTCGGACGCCCAAGCCGTTCATGTAGAGAATGCCGAGATTGGTATGCGCACGGGGATTGTCTTGATGCGCAGCGGCATTCAACCAGTAGAGTGCCGTGCCGTAATTTTTCTCCACGCCCCAACCGTTTAGATACAGCACTGCCAGGTTCACTTGGGCTGACGGATCGCCCTGCCGGGCAGCCTTTTCAAACCACCGGCGCGCGTCGCGAAGGGTGTGCCCGGGCGCGACCACCAAGGCGGATTCCATGCCCATCTGTTTTTCGGCGAAGGCTTGGCCGTTTCGCGCCAATTCCTCGACAGCACGCGGATCGCACCCCGCCACTTGGCCGTTCGGCCCCGGGGATGAGGAGCACACGACAGTCGCAGCGGTATTCGGGTTGAGGAACTGCTGTGCATGCGCCGCCCGAACAGTCGGCAAGCAAAAAGCAGTAACAAGCAAGGAACAAAGGGTGATTCCAGTTGCGATGATTCCGTGGCCGCTCATAACGCCCTCACATTGGGAATCTCTGCGGTCCAACTGGCCCCGCAGGTCGCCTCAAAATGCGATGCAAGGGTTGCTACCTCAATGCCCTGCCGGTCATTTGTGTGTCATTGTGCAAGCCACTGAAGAAAAAGGGGATTACCTGGGGCTCGGGGCCGCGATGGGATGTCACCTGCGGGGGGGCCACGTTAACCCTTTGCACTTCTAGGTATGGTGGTTTAGAGTAGGGACACGTAGAAGGGCTAGGGATGCACCAAATTAACGCCAAAATCCGCTCTGCCCCGAAAATCCCCAAACAAAATAGGCCCAAAGTGCGTCTATATGACAGAATCCTTTTCCTCGATGACTTGAAATGACCGACCTCGCCAAATCACGCGTCCGATTCGGCCCCTACGTTGTCGACCTGGGCACCAGCGAACTCAGCAAGTCCGGCGTCCGCGTAAAAATTTCCGGGCAACCGTTTCAGATTCTGGCGGCGCTGCTGGAACGCCCCGGCCAGCTGGTCACCCGGGAAGAGCTGTGCAAACGCATCTGGCCAGAAGACACCTACGTGGATTTTGGCCACGGACTGAACGCCGCGGTGAACAAGTTGCGAGATGCGCTGTGCGATTCCGCGGACGACCCCCGGTACGTTGAAACGCTGCCACGTCGCGGTTACCGATTCATCGCAGCGGTGGAACGCATCGAGGAAATCGTTGCGGTGTCCGGCGAGCTTGCGTCGACGAAGCAGGTGTGGCGCGCGGATACGGTCTGGAAAGGTTCCTGGACGGAGGAAGAGTGGGAATCCACAGTTCCGGTGAAGCGCCAGACGCTCATTCAGGTTGCAGTCCTCGCGGCAGCGCTGGTGTTGCTGGCTTTTGTGGTTACTGGTCTTTGGTGGCGCTGGAGCGCGTCGCAAGCGTCGCTGCGTGAAAACGAACTGCGCCAGAAAGAAAATGTCGAAAAGCAATTCGCCGAGGCGGAGGAGCGAGAATCGTCGCGCGAGCAGGACGCGGCGACGCCCGAAGCGTTACCCGTTCACGTAGAGTCGCCCGTACAACCGCTAACGGCACATTCCGGACACGCGACGCCTAGGGCCGCTGCCACGTATGCGCCGAGGAAGAGTCCGGCAACGGACCCGCTCGACGATTCCGCGCTGCTGCAACTCGCTCGCTATGGTGGGAATATGCGCTTTTTCCGGGAGCGCCCGATTTCCGACGAGCCCGCCATTCTGCATCTCGACTTGACCAACGGAGGCGAGTTCCGTTCGGTTACACCGGTCGTTGCCGGACACCGGGCCATTGCCGGGCCGCAACCCTCGCCCGACGGGACAAAACTCGTGTTCATGGCCGGCAGCACGGACATGATGGATATCTGGGTGTGCCGTGCTGACGGCTCGGCGCTAAAACAGCTTACGTACACCGGAAGAACCGGAACGCCGCGCTGGTCACCCGACGGGCGGTGGATCGCGTTCGATTCCGATGGAAGAACCGGACGCGCGGGTATTTATGTGGTTTCCGCGGAAGGCGGGCCGATCCGTGCAGTAGTGGAAGACGAGTACAACAACTCGGTGCCAAGTTGGTCGCGCGACGGAGAATATATTTACTTCGCTTCCACTCGCGGCTACGGCTGGGAGAAGAATCAAGTATGGAAAGTGCCTGCCGCAGGCGGGCCGCAGACACAGGTTACGCAGCAGGGTGGCTTCTCGGCGTTCGAATCGATGGATGGAACCACGCTTTACTACGCCAAATCTCGCGACGCCCATCCGGAAATTTGGGAGGTGCCGGTGAAGGGCGGCAGCGAATCGCGCGTTTCGCTGTTGCATCCCAGCACGTGGGCCAGTTGGGCGGTTACCGGCAAAGGGATTTTGCTGTTGAGCGAATATCGCGGGCAATCTTCGGAGCTACAGTACTTCGATTTTGCGACACGCAGCGTTCATTCGCTGGCCACGCTGGAGCAAGCTTCGTTTTGGCTGGCGGCCTCAGCAAACGGCACGTCGATCTGGTATTCCGAGCTTACCGATAATCAGGCGCGCCAAGTGTTCAAAGCGGGCCTGGATTGACGCGGACTTCGCGTTGCGCGAAAGCCACCCTGTCCCTCTAAAATAGTTCAATGACCTTGCCCGTTTACGGCCGCATCGCGGAGATATCGGAAAGCTATCGAAAAAAACAAATCTCACCGGTGGAATTTGTCACCGCGCATCTGGAGCGCAATGAGCGTTTACAGCCGAGATTGAAGGCATTCGTTCATCTGGATGCGGAATCGGCGCTGGCGCGCGCGCGTGCCGCGGAATCGGCCCTGTTGCAAGGAGAGGCGCTGAAACCACTTACGGGCATTCCCCTCACCGTGAAGTCGTGCATCGATGTTGCCGGTTGGCCCTGCCCCGCCGGTTCGCTTCTTCGCAAGGATTACGTGCCCACCAGCGACGCGCCGTTGGTGGCTCGCTTGGAATCGGCGGGTGCGATTCTGCTGGGCAACACAAACACGCCCGAATTTCTGATGGCCTATGAAACAGATAATCGGGTCAGCGGAAAAACCTGCAATCCCTGGAATGTCGCGTATTCCGCAGGCGGCTCCAGTGGAGGCGAAGCGGCGGCCATCGCGTCTGGCTGCTCGATGGGCGGAGTCGGCAGCGACGGCGGTGGCTCGATTCGCACTCCGGCACATTTTTCGGGTGTCTGCGGGCTGAAACCCACGCCCGGACGCATTCCCGCTGCGGGCCACTTCCCTTCGGGCGCCGGCGCGTTTGGTTGGATCGGCGTGGTGGGCCCGATGGCCAGGACGGTTAGGGATTTGCGGCTATTGTTCGAAGTGATGGCCGGGCCGGATCCCGGCGACGCGCTCTCCGCTCCCGTTCCTGTGCGTCAAATCGCGGGCGACGAGCTGCGCGGGCTGCGCATCGGCATTCTGGAAAACCCGGAACTCGGTCGCGCCACTCCGGAAACGCTTTCTACCATTCGCCGCGCGGCGCAGCACCTGTGCGACCTCGACTATCGCGTCGAGCCGCTCACATTATCGCATTTGGATCGTGCTCTGGACCTGTGGTGGTATTTCTTCGGTCCGGTGATTGCCGATTCAATTCACAAGGGTGCGAAAGGGCAGGAGGATCTCCTCAGTCCGATGCTCCAAGGCTATTTGGCGGTTTGCGACGCGGAGCCAAAGATCACCCTGGAGTCTTTCCTGCACAATTGTGCGGAACGCGATACGCTGCGTGCCGATTTGCTTCGCCAACTTCGCGATATCCCCATTTTGCTTTCGCCGGTTTCCACGGCTCCGGCGTTCCGTCATGGTGCGGGCAATTATCGCGCGGGCGACCCGCACAATTACCGCAATACCATGCGCTTTTGCCAATGGCTGAATCTTGCCGGCTTCCCCGGGCTTTCGCTTCCGTTTGGCCGCTCCCCCGAAGGCCTGCCCATCAATGTGCAGCTGATCGGCCGGCCGCATGAAGAAGAACTGCTGCTGGCCGTCGCCGAATCCCTGGAACAAGCCCGCGGCCCATGGAAGCATCCAGAACTCTAGCGGTATACCCGACAAAATCGAAGAGAGATTCCTACTCCGCGGACTCCATCCGTAAAGACGATTTTGCGTTTACTGCCGATTTGTGCAGCCGTGGCTCGCGGCTATTCCGGCCCTGCCTTCAACTCCGGACTAGGCACGATCTTCTCGTCCAAGGCTTCCTGCTCCTTCTTTTCGCTGGCGGCCATGATGCTTTTCGCCCTGGCAAAATCGGCTTCGGCTTCGGCATGGCGTCCCAGCCTCTGTAAAATCTGTCCGCGCAGGAAAAGCACGCTTTGGTTCGAAGGCGCCACCTTTACCGCCGCATCCGCGGCCTGCAGCGCTTCGGGGTAGTTTTCTTTGCGCTGATAAACTTTCGCCAGCACAAACCAGGCATTACCGGAGCGCGGATTCAGCTTCAAGGCTTCGTGGCAAGCTTGCTCCGCCTGGTCATCGCGCCGCGCGCGGTTATACAACAGCGCTAATTGCTCGTAGTTGTCCGCCAAATCCGGCTCGAGCGCAATGTCCTTGCGGAACTCCGCCTCAGCCTTTTCGTCGCGACCCAAATGCATATAGGCGACGCCGAGATTGAAGTGCACGAAGGGCAAATCCGGCCGAGCAGCGAGCGCTTTCTCTAATTCAGCAATGGCTGCATCATACTCCTGATGCTGCAGGTAGGCCTTCCCGAGGATCAGATGGAGTTCCGGCGAGTCTCCTCCGACCCGAAGCAACTGCTTCATGGCCTTTTCGTCCAGCGCTTTCTCGCCCGAACTGTTGGCCGCGATGCCCAACACGTACAGATACATCACATCGCCGGACATGTCGCTCCACAAGGGCTCGAGCGTTTGGGCGGCGGCAGCGTATTGCTCCGTAAACAACTGGCAAAGTCCCAGCAAGTATCGCGCCTGCGCGGAAGCCGGCTCATCGCGCATCACGCTCTGCAGCGGAGCGATCGCCTCCGCATAATCTTGCCGGCGGAATTCCACCAAGCCGATATTCAAGCGGATGCCCGCCATCTTTGGCTCCAAGCGTTCCGCCTTGCGCAGTTTCTTCAGCGCGTCATCCCAGTTTTTGCGTCGCATGGCCACGACGCCGAGATTGGCGTATGCCGCGCCTGATTGTGGATCCAGCTCGAGCACACGCCGAAACGCTGCTTCCGCAGTATCCAAGTCGCCGGCATTGAGAGCCGCTTGCCCCTTGTGAAACCAGGCCTCTGGCCCGCCTGTGCCCATTCGTTGTTGCGCTGGACTCGCACCTGCGACCACAACGCTCAGCAGCGCAACGGATCCCAACACCCGCGCGGCCAGCGTCAGGTTGGCCAAAATTTCCCGCAATAGTCGGAATCTCCTCATTTTTTCCGTCGGTCGTCTCCCAACACTTTGCCCTTTATGTTCAATCGTTTCCAAGGGGCACGGCTCGTCGAGTGGTGTGAACCGAGAAGGAATTCTCGCCCGACACAGCATCTCGCGCCTCACTTAGTTCTTGACACGAACGCGTCTTTGCAATATTAACTCGATTTAACAAGGGATTTTCCGGCTGAACAATTTGGTGTATTGGTCGAGGACCGGAGATGTCCTAGCGAGTGGTTTTTCTCTTCTTTCCCTGCCGGATGGGTGTGTCCGGCTAGCAGACACTCGTGTGTACATCTCCGTCTAAAGACGGTCATTAAATGGAGGTATACCGTGAGGCTAACTGCCGCCCTGTCTTCTAGCTCACTGACTCGAGTCCTGTTTACGTTCAGCGCTCTTGCCCTTTTGCTGCTCTTCCCACTCTTTGTTTCTGCTCAGGACACCGGCTACATCAGCGGAACCGTCATGGACAAGTCTGGCGCCGCCGTAGTGGGCGCCCACGTCACCGTGA
>DATKPS010000058.1:0-18667 GCA_035524015.1 Candidatus Sulfotelmatobacter sp. | reverse complement strand
CATCTCGCCGTCGTCTACGCCGAAGAAATTCTTGTAAGCGAGGAAAATTTTGAAGGAAGCGGTGCCGTCGGCGACGATTTCGCGCAACTGGGACTCTGTTTCGTTTACAAACTTGGTCACCGACATATGAAACGCGTAATCGCAGGCGCTTTTTCCCTCGGCCTTCGACTTCCACAGCTGATAGCCTTCCAGCGCGTCATCGTTGCGATTAGGACAGCACATTTCGATATAGGTGGTGGTGCCGCCAACGAGAGCAGCAATACTTGCGGTTTCGTGGGTATCCTTCGCGAAGGTGGCCATGAAGGGCAGATAAATATGCACGTGGGGATCAATGAAGCCGGGGAAAACGAGCTTGCCGGTGGCGTCGACGACTTCCGCGCCACGTGGCACTTCCAGGTTCTGGCCGATCTGCGTTATGGTTTCGTTTTCGACAAAAATGTCACCTTTTCCCCGCGAGCCTACGTTCACAATTTCGCCATTCCGAATCAGCAACGACATCTTTCACTCCCACCATGCGGCATTTGCTCTAGAACCTGCAGGGGCGGTGCAAAGCCAGTTCCTCGGGGGCTAAAGCCCAGTTCTTCTGTGCTTTTTATGTCGGAGCCAAACCTCCGACCCCCCGGTGCCCCCCAGCTTCTAGTGAATATGGATTCCCATTTTATCGCGGTACTGCTTCATCTTTTCCCAATCCTCGGTGACTTCCTTTTGAGAGTCCGAAATTTCCTTCCAAGTTACCGGTGGCCGCCCCGACGGTTCCTCTACCATGGCGATACATCCGTCGACGGGACAAACGTTATAGCAAAGCCGGCAACCGACACAATCTTCTTCGCGGACCTGGACGCTTGGCCGCGTGGATACCGCCTGTTCCTTGCCGCTCATGTGAACGTCATAGGAATACGGTTGCACCACACTTCCATCTTTGGCGATCAGGTCAATGCACTGGTGCGCGGTATCGTTGCAGGCCACATAGCAGAGATTGCAGCGGATGCACTTGTTTTGATCAATGCGCGCGACCGCCCGAAACGAGAGGTCGAAATGATTAAAGTCGGACACGCGATGCAGGCTTTGCCCAACCACGTCGGAAATCGTGGCGAAGCCCTTTTCGTCCATCCAATTGGACAAGCCGTCGCACAAATCTTCCACAATGCGGAAGCCATAGTGCATCACCGCCGTGCAGACTTGCAGACTGCTGGCACCCAGCAACAAAAATTCCGCAGCATCGCTCCATGTGGAGATGCCGCCCATTCCTGAGATGGGAAGCTTGGAACTGCTGACTGTGGCGTCTCGCCCCAATGCCGCCAACATGTTTAGTGCGATGGGCTTCACCGCGGGCCCGGCGTACCCGCCATGTCCCCCCTTGCCGCCGATATTTGGCTTGATCTGCAGCGTGTCAAGATCGACGCCCATGATGGAATTAATGGTGTTGATCAACGAAATCGCGTTTGCTCCGGCTGCCACTGCGGCACGCGCAGGCATGACGATGTCGGATATGTTTGGCGTGAGTTTCACGATTACGGGAATCTTGGCCACTTCCATGACCCAGCGGGTGATCTGCTCGCAATATTCGGGCACTTGCCCCACGGCACTGCCCATGCCGCGTTCGCTCATGCCGTGCGGACAGCCATAATTCAGCTCAATTCCGTCGGCACCGGTGTCCTGGATTCGGCGGATGATGTCGTGCCACGCTTCTGGCTTAGACTCCACCATCGCCGACACGATAACCGCGCGATCGGGCCAAGCGCGTTTTACTTCGCGAATTTCGCGGAGATTTACTTCCAACGGACGATCGGAGATCAGTTCTACGTTGTTGATCGCCAGCATTTTCTGACCGCCATAGTGCCATGCGCCGTAGCGATTGGAGACATTCAGCACCGGCGCACCGATGGTCTTCCAGACCGCGCCTCCCCATCCTGCTTCAAACGCGCGGTGTACCTGCAGGCCGGAATTCGTGGGCGGGGCAGAGGCCAGCCAGAATGGGTTGGGCGCACGAATGCCCGCAAAATTGACGCGAAGATCAGCCATGCGCCACCAGCCTTTCGTGAATCGCCTGGGCCGCCAGCTTCCCATCCTGAACGGCCATAACGGTCGAAGCAGCGCCATGTGCGCGAACACAATCCCCTCCGGCGTATACGCCCGGCAAACTCGTTTCGAAGGCGTCGCTCACCTGGATGTACCCTTTGTTGGTTTTTAGTTTGAGCAGGGTAGCCAGCGATGGTTTTTCTTGCCCGGTGGCCTTGACAATCTGATCCGCGGCAAGAGAAAACTTCGAGCCGGGCACGGGTTCAGGTGCCGGCCGGCCGGAAGCGTCGGCAGCACCCAAACGCATGCGCACACATTCCAGCGCTTTTACGGATGCATTGTCTGTGCGTACACCCACAGGTTGCGTTAGGAACGAAAATGCCACGCCCTCTCTCTTGATGAAGTCGTACTCGTGTGGGTAGGCGGTCATTTCTTTTTCGGAGCGCCGGTAAATCATGGTGACGTGCAGCGCGCCGAGCCGCTTGGCAATGGTGGCGCAATCGATGGCGGTGTTCCCCGCGCCAATCACTAACACGTTGCGTCCGACGACAAGCTTCTGGCGGTCCATCTTGCTCACCTCGATATATTCCAGCCCATCGAGAATGTATTCTTCACCGGGAATGCCCAAGGTGGTTGTGGCGCCCAGTCCAACTCCGAGAAATACTGCGGCAAAAGCAGACTGCAGATCGGGCAGATTCAGGTTTTTCCCCAACTCCCGACCGGCTTCGACGGTAATGCCAAGTTTGGAGAGCATTTCGACTTCGGCCAACGCCACTTCCACCGGCTCACGCAGGCCGATAATGCCGTAGGTCGAAAGTCCGCCGCCGAGCGCGCGCTTTTCGAAGAGAGTCACGCTGTGTCCGCGTTTTGCCAACTCCCCGGCGCAAGACAACCCGGCCGGTCCCGTGCCAATCACCGCCACTTTCTTGCCGGTGGCGGGAGCCGGCGAAAAGAACGGCGTTGCTTGGCCATAGGCGTAGTCCATGGCGTAACGCTGTAATCGGCCGATGGCGATGGGTTTATGCTCGGCGCCAAGAACGCAAGCGCCTTCGCACAACTCCTGCACCGGGCACACTCGGGCGCAAGTAGCACCGAGCAGGTTCGACTCCAGAATGGTGCGTGCTGATCCGCGCAGATTATGCGTGCTGATTTTCTTGATGAATTTTGGTATGTCGATATGGGTCGGGCAGGCCTGCGTGCAGGGCGCGTCGTAGCACATCAAACAGCGGGCCGCTTCCACTGCCGCTTCGTGGGGCGTCAGCGGGGGTAACAACTCGCCCAACGGATTGTAGTTCGCCGAGCCAGCTAGCGTCTCCGTCAACACGTCCTCCCGCCCCACGATGCTGTTGCACGCATTTGTTCAATGAGGTTAAAAGCGAACGCGCCATGTTTCAATAGGCACTCTCTGGCGGAGCATTCACCACCGGCACACGACCACGCATGACCCCAACGTACACACCACCCGAAACGAAGAAGCCCACAAACCACGCATAATCGTAAAGCCAATGTAGCTCCGGCACCACCAGGCCAACCAGCGCCACGGCAATGCCCGCGGCCAGCGCGACCATGGCGGTCAAATTGAAGCCTTTGCGGTATTCGTAGGCGCCGCCTTGCCGATACAGATCCTGCACGGCCAGTTGGCGGTTTCGGACCACGTAGTAATCGAAAATCATGATTCCGGCGATGGGTCCCAACAGCGCGGAACAACCCACCAGCCATCCGAAAATATACGAACTGAAGGTGCTCAGCAGCTTCCAAGGCATCATGGCAATGCCGATGACGCCGGTGATCAGACCTCCGGTGCGAAAGGAGATCAGGCTCGGGCGCAGATTGGAAAAATCATTCGAGGGAGAAACCACGTTGGCGGCAACGTTGGTGTTTAAGGTGGCGACGAGCAGGGCGACCAGCGCAATCATGGCGATCATCGGTTGATTGAAGCGCTCCAGAAGAACCACCGGATCCCAGATCGCTTCGCCAAAAATCACCGCAGAGGCGGAGGTGACCGCGACGCCGATAAAGGAGTACAGGGTCATGGCCGTAGGCAATCCTAACGCTTGTCCCATGATCTGCGCTCGTTGGGAAGTTGCGTAGCGGGTAAAATCCGGAATATTCAATGCCACGGTAGCCCAGAAGCCCACCATGCCGGTGAGCGACGGAACAAAAAACCGCAGAAATTCGGAAGTGCTGTGAAACTTGCTAGGTGTGTGGAGCACCGGCCCCAGCCCGCCGGCTTTGCGCGTGATCCACAGCAGGAGCAGTAAGCCGACAAGCAACATAAATGGCGCGCCGATGCCTTCGAGAAACTTGATGGTCTCGATGCCGCGCCAAATGACGAACATGTTGATGGCCCAAAAGCAGAAAAAGCAAATCCAATGGCTACCCGCAATGTTTGCGGCGCCGGGCCACACGATTTTCAACATGGAGTAAATGGCTTGCCCGCCAATCCAGGATTGGATGCCGAACCAACCGCAAGCGACCAGCGCGCGCAACACAGCAGGAATGTTGGCACCCCGCACGCCGAAAGAGGCGCGCACAAATACCGGAAAGGGTATGCCGTACTTGGTTCCGGCATGCGCGTTCAACAGCATAGGAATGAGCACAATCAAATTTCCCAGCAGAATCGTGCCCACCGCCTCGATCCAGTCCATTCCCCCGGCAATCAAGCCGGAGGCCAGCATGTACGTGGGAATGCACACGCTCATGGCCACCCACAACGAAGCGTAGTTGTAGGTGTTCCACGAACGCTTCTCGGGCGGAATCGGAGCGAGGTCAGGGTTATAGAGCGAAGGGTCAACCTGAGTGAGTTCCATCGTATTCCTTCGGCAAACGGGAACGAGGCGTCAGACTATAGCAAGGCACGGACAATTGCCACATCCGAGTGGTTTGAGCGTGCTCGTGCGCTGGTACAACCACCGGAGGTGAACGCGACACATCCGTTCTGTGGAGATGTGGCTATAATCGCTGTTCCCGGAGCCCTTATGACCCATCTAAATCCTGTCTACAGAATTCGACTCATTCTCGTTGTGCTGATTTGCCTAGGCTGTGCGCAAACGCGAGCACTGTTCGCGCAGTCCGCACCACCTCCGCTTTTGTTGGGGACGGCGTGGTATCCCGAGCAATGGCCGGAATCGCGCTGGGACGCGGACCTGACACTGATGCAGCAAGCCGGCATTCACATGGTGCGGGTGGGCGAGTTTGCCTGGAGCCGCATGGAGCCGGAAGAAGGGCACTACGACCTGGATTGGCTGGACCGTGCCGTTGCGGCGGCGGCCAGGCACGATATCTACACGGTTCTTGGCACGCCGAGCGCTGCTCCGCCAGCGTGGCTTACGCAGAAATATCCGGAGACGCTGCGCGTAGCGGAGGACGGGCGGCGGGCGGAACACGGCAATCGCCAGCAATTCAATTGGGCCAATCCGAAATATCGCGAAATGGCTCGCAAAGTCGCAGAGCAAATGGCTAAGCGCTTCGGGCACAACCCTTATGTGCTTGGTTGGCAGATTGACAATGAATACGCCGAAGTGTCTTTCGATCCGGAGACGCGCACGCAGTTCCAGCAGTGGCTGAAAGCGCGCTATGGCACTTTGGACAATCTGAATGCTCGCTGGACCACCGGGTATTGGAGCGAAACGTACACGGCGTGGGACCAGATTCCGATTCAAGTGGGCTACGGCAACCCTGGGTTGCTGCTCAGTTGGATGCGCTTTGTTAGTGACACTTGGCGGAGCTACCAAAAGAATCAGTTAGAGGTGATTCGTGCAAACTGCGATTCCCGTCAGTTCATCACTACCAACACCATGGGCTGGTTCGACGGGTTCGATCATTACACTGTGGAGCAGGATCTGGATCTTGCCGCTTGGGACGATTACGTTGGCCAAGGGCACTTGGACCCCGTGCGCAACGGAGCCACGCACGACCTGACGCGCGGCTTCAAACAAAAGAACTTCTGGGTGATTGAGACGCAGCCTGGTTCAGTAAATTGGGCGGACATCAACAACTCCCTGGATAAAGGAGAAGTGCGCGCGATGGCTTGGCACGATGTCGCGCATGGGGCCGATACCGTCAGTTACTGGCAATGGCGCAGCGCGCTGAATGGGCAGGAACAATATCACGGCACGCTTGTGGGTCCAGATGGGACGCCGGTTCCGTTGTACGAAGAGGTGGCGCAAGTCGGAAAGGAATTTGCGAAAGCTGGGCCGGCGCTGGCGGGCACGTCGCCAAAATCCGAAGTGGCGATTGTCAACTCTTACGACAGCCGCTGGGCGATCCAATGGCAGAAGCACAACAATAAATACGATCCTGTGGAGGAAATCCTGGCTTACTACGGGCCTTTGCGAGCTATTGCGCAATCGGTGGACATTGTTCCGGCCACTGCGCCGCTTAGCCAGTACAAACTGGTCGTGGCTCCGGGCCTAAATGTTTTGTCGGATGCCGCGGCGAAAAATCTGGCTTCGTACGTCGAAGGCGGCGGGCGTCTGGTTTTGGGGCAGCGTTCTGGCATGAAGGATGACGACAACTCACTGCAAATGGAACGGCAGCCGGGACCACTGTCTGCGTTGCTGGGTGGGCGCGTGGAGCAATACTACGCGTTGCTCAACCCCGTGCCGGTCCAAGGAAATTGGGGAACAGGGGAGTGCCAGCTGTGGGCCGAACTGCTGAGCGCCAAGGATAGTGGCACGGAAGTGCTGATGCGTTATGGAAAGAGCAATGGATGGTTGGACGGCCAGCCCGCCGCAATTACGCGCAAAGTAGGCAAGGGGCGCATCACTTATATCGGTGCATGGCTTGACGCAAAGACAATGGCCGCAGCGGCGAAATGGATGACCGATGGAAGTGGTGTGAAGGCGGCGTTCGGCGAAGTGCCCGCAGGCGTCGAGGTGTCGGCGCGCTATGGGGCGCACTCGGCTGTTTATGTGCTGATCAATTTTTCCGGCGCGTCGCAGACTGTCACGCTGCCCAGTGAAATGACGGACGTTTTGGAAGGCGGAGCGAAGCGGTCGGTGACCTTGCCGCAGTACGGAGTGACGGTGCTATCCAGTCCACGCTAATTGGTCCTTTTCAAGAGACGAGCTGCGTTCTCGCGATAGACCTTGCGCAACACGTCGTCTGGCAAAAACAGGCCATAAATGTTCCACCGGCCTTGCCGCGAAGCATGCGAGGGATATTCGAAATATTCGTCGCGCGTTTCCAAAAAGCGGTAATGCAGCCGGTACATGGTCACTTCCGGAATCAAGTCCGTGCCAAACAGGATGCGGTCGGCGAATTTCAGGAAGAATTCCCGGGCGGTGTACGGCTGGCGGCCCAGTTCGGCACAGCGAGCGCCAATATCGACGTGAAGGTTTGGATTCTTCCCCAGCAGGCGCGTCACATAGGCTAAATCCTCAGGATGCTCGGCCACGTGGGCCCCGACAAAGGTTGTTTTTGGGTGGCGGGCAATCACGCGATCGCGCTGCTCGAGCAATTCCAACTTTCCGTAGTGAGAGCCGTGATAGCTCCACTCCGGATGCGCGGCCAATTCCTCGTAGCGCTCGTTGGCGGCATCGATGGGCAAGAAAAACGCGTCGGGATCGGCGATGTGATACATGATCGGCACGCCCAATTCCGCCGCCTTCACGTAAATCGGATCGAGGCGCTCGTCATCAATGCGCAATAAACTGCCGTCCGTATCTCTCACGGTGGTTCCCAGGTCTTTCCAGATCTTTAGTCCGCACGCACCGTGTTCGACCAATCTTTCGAGGCGTTCCACGCTGCGCTGGTAGAATCCAGGCGACTGCACATCGCTCCAATCCATCCACCCGTAGGTGGCAAAGCGATCCGGCGCCACACTATGGAACTTGCGAATCATTTCCAGGGCCAGGTCCCCGGTATGCATGGTGATGTTGACGACGCGCTCGATTCCGCATTCGTCCATGATGCGCAGCACTTCGCGGGGCTCTTGCGCGTCCAGATGATTGTGATAATCAATCACCGGGAATTTCGGCAGGCGCACTTCGTGTTGAGGTGCGGCCAGCATGGAGCGCGGATGGAAATCGCTCAGCTTCAGATTTACTTCCGCGCGCGCCGTGACCATGGCCACAAAGGGATCTTTGTTCGTTGGCGAATCGCTCATCTCTGCTCCTCAGCAAGGCAATCGTCATACTAGCAAATCGGGCATTCTTTTCGCCGTGCTTCCAGTACAATCCCTGTATCGCTCCATGCGAAGGTCAGACACCGCGCCCTGCTTGCGGCAACTTCGAGCTTTCCAGGTGCTTCGCGTAACGGCTCCAACGATTCGAGAGAAACTGATGAAACCGATAAAGTTCGTTTTCGCGTCCGCATTGTTGAGCCTGCTGCTTTGCAACTTTGCCCCGCCGACGCTTGCCCAGCACAGCTACCTTTATAGCGTCCAGCCGGGCGAACCCGAGGTGAGTTTCCGCGACAACCTGGTGATTTTGAAAAATGGCATGTTGACCGCGACATGGTCGATTGCGAAAGAGAAACTGCGTGGCGTGTCCTTTGCAGACCATGCCGCTCCGAAGCCCATTCGTCTGCCGCAGAATGCCTTCACACTGGTGTTTACGGACGGCAAAACTCTCGGCGCATCCTCGATGCGCATCAGCGAGCCAGCCCGTCTCGAAGACCTTGAGGCCACAGCGCAATCTGCGCGGCTCGCGGACCGTTTCACGGGCAAACGCGTCGTGGTGCGGCTGCAAGACCCCAAATCGCGACTCAGTGTGCTGTGGTCGGCGGAACTGCGCGAGGACGATAACTATATTCGCCAACAAATCGAGATTTCCTCGCCATCGGATGTACCGCTGCGGGAAGTCCGTCTCTTTGACTTTAATCTTCCATCCGCGAAGCTCATTGGCACGGTCAACGGTTCGCCTGTAACTGCGGGCAATCTCTTCCTTGGCTTCGAAGATCCGTTGAGCCGTTGCATTGTGAAGGGAACGCAGGTGCTGTGCTCCATCGATCGCAAATTGCCGCTCAAGGCGGGCCAAACGATTCGCTATTCGTCGGTGATAGGAGTTTCGCCGGCTGGGCAGATGCGCCGTGGATTTTTGAACTACGTGGAACGCGAACGCGCGCATCCTTACCGGCCTTTCCTGCATTACAACTCGTGGTTCGATATCGGCTTCGGCAAGCCTTACGATCAGGCGGCGGCGTTCGACGCGATTCAGGCGCTTGGCGAAGAGCTTCACGTCAAACGTGGAGTGAAACTCGATTCGTTTCTTTTCGATGACGGTTGGGACGACCCGCGTTCGCTATGGAGCTTCAATTCCGGCTTTCCGGATGGCTTCACGCCGATTAAAGCGGCCGTCGCAAAATATGGAGCGGCTCCGGGGATTTGGCTTTCTCCGTGGGGTGGCTATGAAGAAGCCAAAGAACAGCGACTCAAGTACGGCGCGCAACAAGGCTTCGAGATGAATAAAGGAGGCTTCGCGCTTTCCGGCCCGAAGTATTTCACGCGCTTTCACGATGTGACCATTCAATTCATCCTGAAATACGGAATCAACCAATTCAAAATTGATGGGACGGGCAACGTGAATAGCGTTTTTCCCGGGAGTCAATTCGACAGCGATTTTCACGCGGCGATTAGCCTGATCGAAGAATGGCGCGCCGTGAAACCCGATATTTTCGTGAACCTCACCACGGGGACGTATCCCTCGCCTTTCTGGCTGCGCTATGCCGACTCGATCTGGCGTGGGGGCGAAGATGATGACTTCGCCGGTGTCGGTCCCTGGCGCGAAAAATGGATCACCTACCGGGACGCCGCCACCTACGCGGGCACCGTCAAAAAAGGGCCATTATTCCCGCTGAACTCGCTTATGTTGCACGGGATCATCTATGCGCGCCAGGCCGAACACTTGAGCGACGACCCCGCTCATGCATTTACGCATGAAGTTCACGACTACTTTGGCGGCGGTACGCAATTGCAAGAGATGTATATTAGCCACGCGCTGTTGTCGGATGCGGACTGGGACATTTTGGCCGAGGCGGCCAACTGGTCTCGCGCGAATGCCGCCATCCTGGCGGACACCCATTGGGTGGGCGGGGATCCAGGCAAGCTGCAAGTGTATGGTTGGGCCGCATGGTCGCCAGAGAAGGGAATTATTACGCTGCGAAATCCCAGCGGCCATCCCCAAACCATTTCCATCGATATCAGTCAGGCGTTTGAGTTGCCTGCCGGCGCCGCACACAAATTCCGCGCGCATTCTCCGTGGAAGGGCGATCAACAAACAGCAGCGGTCGATCTGGCTGCCGGTGAATCGCACACATTTTCGTTGCAACCGTTTGAGGTTCTGACGCTGGAAGCCATTCCTATGCAGTAACAGGCGGCAGGACCAGGCTAGCGCTTGGCGGGCGTTGCCGGACTTTCGCGCAATTGCGCGCCATGCGCGCGAAGAAAGTCTTCGCGGTGTTGCGGGTCACGGAAAGCTTCTGTTCCACCCGACCGAGTAACAGAGAGAGCGCCCACAATATTCCCCAGCTTCAGGCAGTCCTCGAGCGTTCCGCCACGAATAAACTCGTGGATGAAACCGGCATCGAAACTGTCGCCTGCTCCGACATGGTCGATCGAAGCCACCGACGGAGGCCGCGCTTCGAACTGTTCCGCGCCCCTTTTAGCCACCGCTCCCCCCGAGCCTCGCTTTACCACCACCACCGCCACTTTATGCGACAACAGTTCTACAGCTCGTTCGACATCATCCACACGCGCCAGCTTGCAGGCTTCCCGCGCGTTGGGCAGCAGCAGATCGGTGTATTTGAGCAGCGAATCGATCTGCGAATCCCAGCAATCTTCGGGATCATCATTGGTGTCCAAGGATGTGCTCAAGCCTGCTTGTTTGGCCTTGCGAAAAATTTCCGGCAACGCCGCTTGCAAGCCTTTTTGCAGGAAATAAGAGGATACATGCAGGTGTTTGGCATCGAAGACGTACTCGAGGTCCAGATCCTTCTCGGTCATCTCGAACATGGTTCCGGGATAGGTCAGAATGTAGCGCTGTTTTCCCTGGGGCAGGATCACCGTTAAGCCCGTCTTCTTACCACTCATATGACGAACGCGCGAGAGGTCCACGCCACTTGCGCCCAGGCGCTTCAGGCAAATTTCTCCCAACGGGTCGCTGCCGATCGAGGAACTGAATCCCACTTTGTTGCCAATCGACGCGAGATTGTGCGCAAAAATCGCCGACGAACTACCCAGGGTGAGATTCAGATCGCTGGCGAGATGCTCGCGTTCCAGCGTCAGTTCCCAGGGCAACCCAGCGAGAATCAGATCCAGATTTAATTCACCGATGACACTCACATCAAACGTGGCCAAGGGCTGCTCTCCTTTTTCGCCGGGCACATGGAACGCCGGTCAGTGATTGGTAGCATAGCCGCACGCGTGGGAATACTGTTCCAGGACTTCGAGGATTTTGTCGCGGATCAAGGCGCCCGGCTGATTGAGCAAAAATCCGAAGCGCACGGCGCTGGCTTGCCGTGGGAGATACTGACTGAGCAGCGAGTGCGGAGCGGGATTGGTGGTCAAATTATGGAGCAGTTGCTGCAATGCGGCGCTGACCGCTGGCTGGGGCCAGTAATAGCGTATTCGATCACTGTAGCTGTACTTTCGCGCGATGTGCAGGGCACTCTCGTCGCCGTGGTAGTAATTCTTCCAGTTTGCAGGATGTTCGAGCATTGCCGCGTCCAGAACCTCTGGCAATCCGGACAGCGTGATCCCGGCTTTGCCGCTCAACATTTCTTTTTCGATTGCCGCCAAGGCAAATACCGCTTCGCGTAGCGCAAAGGTGAGCCACGGCCCCACTTTCAGAATCGCGAAGTGATCCAGAACCATCTGCCGTAATGCTTCGCGCGTTTGGTAATCCGTGGAGTGCGCTTCGTAGATGCCGGTCCAATGGCCGCTAAGGAATCGGGAAAGGGCTTTCGCCTTCTTGGTTTCATACGGAAAAACATTCGAATCACCGAATTCAACGCCGGGTTGCACGACCACCGCGATCACTCGTTCCCAAGCGGTGTCCAGCCGGCGCTTTAGAAAGGCCTTTTTCGAGACGTTTAGGGTGATGGCCAGATTTTTGGGCTGTGTCACCTCGGGCGCCTGCGATCCAAGTTGTTCGCCGCCAGGAATCGGCACCTCCGTGCCAATGACATACATAGGCGCCGGTGTGGAACCTGTCAATCCGCCGTAGGAATCCTCCGCGGCCCGGCACAATTCCGCAGCGCGAGCGGCAACGAGTTCTTCCGCGAGCGACTGCCCCTGTGCAACGCTGTCGTCGGCGCAGGGCATGCTGGTATCGAGGTGAATCTTGCGGAAGCCCGCTTGCACATAGGCGGCTACCATCTGTTTAGCCTTCTCCATGGCCTCCGATGACGATTCCTTACGCCAAACATGAGGGCCCAGGTGATCGCCACCCAAAAGGATTCTTTTTTTGGGGAAGTGCATCTCGGAGGCCACATTCTCTACAAATTTCGCGAACTGCTCTGGCGTTTGGCCGGTGTACCCGCCGAATTGATTCACCTGGTTTGAGGTCGATTCGATGAGCAGCAGACTTCCATCTCGTTGCGCCTGCAACATTCCGGCTTCCAGCACGAAGCGGTTCGCGGAGCAAATTGAGTAAATGCCCCGACCCTTTCCGCGGCGATTCGCGGCGAGCAGTTCGCAGAGCTCTCCCGTGGAGCCAGTCAGCATCCTAGCTTTTCTCGATGTCATCGTTGGTGATCTCTGATGTCAATCTTGCCACACTTAGGGGTCGCTTTTTCTGTTTGCATCTGCGGAACGAATGTCGTTAACTCGTGAGGCCCAAATTTACACAGGGAGGCACACACATGCTGAGTCACGAATCGACCAGTCACGCAAATGTTCCCCGACGAGAATTTCTGCGCAATGTGCTGTCGACTGCCGCTGTTGGTGCGGTCGCGCAAAGTGCGCTCGAAATGGCATCGCCCCGAATTCTGAATGCCCAAACAACCCTAACTCCCGAATCGGCTCTGCAAGAGCTCATCGCCGGCAACCAGCGATTCAGTGTTAATCAGCTGACGTCGGTCCAGCATGATCTCGACATGTTGAAGGACCGCACGGTTGCCAAACAAGAACCATTTGCTGCGGTGCTGGCCTGTGCGGATTCGCGTGTGCCCGTCGAACTCATATTCGATCAGACTATCGGGCATGTCTTCGTGGCGCGCATTGCTGGCAACTTCGTGACCCCCGAAATTATGGCTAGCCTCGAATATGGGGTTGCGGTGCTGGGAATTAAGGTGCTGCTGGTGCTGGGTCATGCCAATTGCGGGGCCGTTAAGGCGGCAATGAAGGCGGACAAAGTGCCTGGCCAGATCAGCGCGCTGTACCAGCACATCCAACCCGCCGTGGCGCAATCCGGTGGGGACGTGGATAAAGCCATTAAACTGAACGCTGATTACCAAGCGAATCTACTGCGTGCCTCCTCCACGGTAATTAAAGGCGCGGTCGAAGAGGGAAGCCTCAAAATTCAGGCCGCTGTTTATGACTTAGCTACTGGCAAGGTCGCAATGAGCTAGCGGGGCGCAGCCCAGTATTCCTAGCGCCTTTTTACCACCAGTCCCGCGCAAAGAGCTTGTTGCGAAGGTTGGTGGGCCGTAGTACTGTCCCCGGATGGCGAATCAGCCGCATCGACGCAAGAAGGGGGAACGTAAAGCCATGCCAGCCGATCATGAGGAAAAGAACGCCGCAAACGGCGAGGCCCGCGAAGGCGCAAACGTAGACAAAATCCGCGACATCTTGTTTGGTTCCAATATGCGCGAATACGAGAAGCGCTTCGCGCGTCTGGAAGAGCGCTTGACGAAATCGTCGGATGCGCTGCGCGAAGATTTGAAGAAGCGCTTCGACACGCTGGAATCGTATGTGCGCGAAGAGATTGAGTCTCTGGGGCAGCGGCTGAAAAATGAGAAGGCCGAGCGCAACGATGCCCTGAAGGAACTGACGCGGGAAACGCGCGAGTCTTCGAAAGCCCTCGAGAAGAAGCTCTCGCAACTCGAGGATGCGCTTTCCAGCGCCCAAGCCGATTTGCGCTCGCGTCTGCTCGAACAGTCGAAAACCCTCAGCAATCAGATTCAAAAATCCAAAGAAGAGCTGGAAGGCGCGTTGGAGAGCGAGGCGGCAACGCTGCGCAATGACAAGACGGATCGCGCTGCGTTGGCCGATCTGTTCACCGAACTGGCCCTTCGTTTGAAGGATGAGCTGGAACTCCCGGAGAAATAGCCGGATTGCCACGATATGGGTTCCGCCGCACAACCGTCTCCGGATTCATCCGGCACAGGCGCTTCCATGGCCGATACGCGAAAAGGTCCATCTGCAAGCACGCCCGGAGACAACTCATCGCCTGACGGTTCCGGTTCGCTGGAAGAGTTGCGGCACTTGATTCTTGCGCCGGAGCAGGAAGCGCTCGATCGTTTGCATGAGCGCATCGCGAATCCCGACTCGCGCACAGAAGACGTTAGCGGAGTAGTCGCTGAAGCGATTCAGTTGCGTCGAGAGCAGGGCGGCAGCGATGCCTTGAGCGAAGCGCTCAGTCCCACCATTGAAACCGCGTTGCGCGAGTCGGTGCGCAAGGATCCGTCGACCTTGGCGGACGCGTTGTTCCCGGTAATGGGCCCGGCGATTCGGCGGTCGATCCTGGAGACGCTGCGCTCTTTCCTGGAATCGTTCAATCAAGTGCTGGACCAGAGCCTTTCCTGGCAGGGTCTGAAGTGGCGGTTCGAGGCGATGCGGACGGGGCGGTCTTTCACGGACGTGGCGCTGCTGCACAGCTTGGTGTTCCGGGTGGAGCAAGTTTTCCTGATTCACAAGAAAACCGGCCTACCCATCGGCCATGCGGTGGCTCCGGCGGTCGCCACACAAGATCCCAGCCTGGTGTCCGGGATGCTCTCGGCGATTCAGGACTTTGTGCGCGATTCGTTTCACACCGAGCACAATCAGGGTCTGAACCGCATGAGCGTTGGCGATCTGGACGTATGGGTGGAGATTGGCCCGTACGCGATTCTTGCCGCGGTGATTCGTGGCGTCGCGCCGCACTCCCTGCACGATCTCATGGCCGAGACCCTGGAGAAGATTCACGCCGAATATGCCGCACAGCTGCAAAGTTTTGACGGGGATACCGCGCCGTTTGCGAAGGTGAGCCAGCAGCTTTCCCGCTGCCTGGAGTCCAAGTTTAAGGAAGAGCAGTCCCAAACGCGAGGATATGGGTATGCCTTGGCTGCCGGCTTGCTGCTCCTCGCACTGCTGGGTGGGTGGTCGGGTTGGCGCTGGTGGCAATACCAGCGCTGGAACAAAATGGTGGAGCATTTGAGCAGCCAGCCCGGCTTGGTGATCACGGGTTTTGGTCACGAGGGAGGGCGTTTCGTGATTCGTGGACTGCGCGATCCGCTCGCGCCGGATCCCCTGCAGTTCGTTCGGGACGCGGGGCTCGATTCCGCGCAAGCCGAATTTCGTTGGGGCGCTTACTATGCGCTGGATGACTCACTGGTGCAGAAGCGCGCGACCGCTGCGCTTACGCCTCCCGCGGGCGTTTCTCTGTCGGTCACAGATGGGGTATTGCATTTGGAAGGGCAGCCTCCCGCCAAGTGGCTCAATGACGTGCGTTCGCGGGCCCTGCTTATTCCGGGTATCCGTTCCCTGGACTTCGGCCGTTTTACCCCAGAGCAAGTGGCCTTCGATGAAGCGAAGACCAAGATTCAAGGAGCAATTGTGCGGTTCCCGGTCGCAAACGCATCCCTTTCTGCGGCAGAAATGGCCAGCCTCCGCTCCCTGATGCCACTGCTCAGAGAACTGCTCGAGGCGCGAGCGGCTCTGCACGAAAACGTCACCATCGACGTCATCGGCCACAGTGATACTACGGGTGCGGAAGCAACCAATCAGAATCTGAGCCAGCGACGCGCCGACCGGGTTGCCGCTCAACTGGCGCAGTGGGGCATTCCCAACGCCAGCTTGCACACCCAGGGCGTTGCGACTAGCCAACCGGTGCGCCCGGAAAACAGCGAAGAAAACCGGCAATACAATCGCAGTGCCACGTTCCGTATCCTTGCGGTTCCGTCTGTCCAGCCATGATTCAAAAGAAAATTTGCATGCTGGGAGCGTTTGCTGTCGGCAAGACCAGCCTGGTGCGGCGTTTCGTGGAGAGCATTTTTTCCGAGGCGTATCACACCACGGTGGGCGTGAAAATCGATAAGAAGACTGTGCATGTGAATGTAACCGAGGTCGATCTCGTTCTGTGGGATCTTTACGGCGACGACGATTTCCAGAAAATTCGCTGGTCCTATTTTCAAGGCGCGTCTGGGTATCTTCTGGTGGCTGACGGCACCCGTCGCGGCACGCTAGAAAAGGCGGTGCTGCTCGAAGAGCGCGTGCGGCAGGAAATCGGAACGGTTCCATTCGTTTTCGTAATCAATAAGAGTGATTTGCTGAAAGATTGGGAACTCGACGCAGCGGCCGACTCGCAGTTAAAGGCGAAGAACTGGACGGTGCTGCGCTCCAGCGCCAAAACTGGGGAAGGGGTCGAAGAAGCGTTTACGGAACTGACCCGAAAGATGTTGATCTGAACATGCCGGCACTGGCGCTGCAATTCCTGAGCGAACTGGGTTTTGTGCTCTTACAACACAAGGAGCATGGACGGTTTGCGCTGCTCTCGCCCGCCCCGCCTTGGTTTCAGGAACTTTGGGGAGCTAACGACGCCAACGGCGGGGAAATACCTATCGCGGAAAAATCTCCGTTCCTGGAGAACTTTCTGTTCGAAGCTGACGCGCTGTGGCAATCGGGCAAGAGCCACCTCTGTCAATCGGAAATATGGATTGAGAAATCCGCTTCCGGCGTGGAGATTCCTCTGGCGGCCATTGCCCTGCAGTCGGAAGGGAAGCGGCTCTTGGCTCTTCATAGCCCCGAATCGCAGTACCACGAGCGGCAGCAACTTCTGCAAACGGCGCGCAACTCGCTCCTGGACCACGAGAAGCTGCAGCGCGAAATCCAAAAAAAAGAAATTCTGCTGCACTGCATCATTCATGATCTGTCGCAGCCGCTCAGCGTAATGAGCGTGGCCTTCGACTGCATGACCGGCGAGCCCATCAGCAATCGTAGCAAGGACCTGTTGGAATTGGGGCGGAAAGCCAGCGATCAGCAGTCTCTGATGATTCGCGACATTCTTCAGGTATTCGCAGCGGACCTGCAAGCTTCTTTGGATGCTCAGAGCAAGCCGGGCTCCGCACCCGACCTGCTGGCCTGCGCGTCGTCGGTCCTCAATGCATTTGTGCCCGTCTACGCCGCCAAAGGCGTGCAGCTTCGGATCAATGATTCGGCGAAGCAGCGCGCGGAATGGCGGGTCCGAGGGGAGTCGACCCGGCTCCAACGGATTTTCTCGAACTTGCTCGAAAATGCGTTGCGCTACTCGCCACCCGGTTCCACGGTTACGATCGGATTCGAGGAAGACGGCGAATTTCTCAAAGCATACGTCGACGACGAAGGTCCCGGCCTTCCCGCAGACATGACGCCAGGCCAGATTTTCGCGCTCTTTTCCAAGGGCAAGGAGGGCGGCGGCAAGGCCGGGCTTGGACTGTACTTTTGCCGGCTGACGGTCGAGCGCTGGGGCGGCATAATCAGCTGTGAGTCGCGACCCATGCGAGGTTCCCGATTCTGGTTTCAGCTGCCGAGAGTTTCGGTTGCGGCGGAGGCGCCAGCACAACCGGCGCAACCGAAACGGGCGCCAAACAAAGTGCCACTGGTAAAGAAAAGCCCTATGCGAGTTCTTTTAGCGGACGATCAAAACGAAATCCGCATTTTGACCGCGCACCAACTGGAGCGCAATGGCCACCACGTGGTTGCGGTGGCCAATGGACAGGAAGCATTGGAAGCGCTGCAGAAAGAATCGTTTGATGTCGTGCTGCTCGATGAAGACATGCCGGTGCTCACCGGTCTACAAACTTTGAAGACGATTCGCGAACGTCAGCAGGAACTCGGGGCGCTAGTGGTAATTGCCCTGACGGGCTACAACAGTGAGCCAGACCGCCAACGTCTGCTGGGTGCTGGTTTTGATTCCGTAATCGGCAAGCCATTTCGTCTCGACGCCTTGGAAGCATTGCTCCAAGGTGCGGCAGAATCCGCTGCGGCGCCGGCGAACCCTGTGCCTGCGGTTTCGGCAAAATCACCCTGGGAGAATCTGCTGGATCGAGTCGCCGGTGACGAAAAGCTTGCGGGCAAGATGGTGGCGACTTTCCTGCGAGATACTCCCCCTCGGATGGCTGGGATAGAAAAGGCTCTGACGAAGAAGAATGGCGCGCGTCTAGCCTCATTCGCGCACGCGCTGAAGGGCTCGGTGAGCATCTTCGATGCAAACGCCGCGCGCGAATGTGCCGAAAAGCTGCAAGACCTAGGTCGTGCCAATCACTTTAGCGGTTCCGCGCGACTGTATAGCCGGCTAAAGGAAGAGATTGCGCATCTGGAAGAAAATCTGAGAGGATACGCGGGACAGAAACGCTCTCGCGGCCCGGGAGCGAGTCCGAAGTCTCAGCGGCGGAGTTCCAAGCCAAAGCGGAAGCGCCCATAGGATTACATCTGGAACACCGGAGCAGGCCCAACCCCCCGGAGCGTATAGATGGCGAATATCCTGGTCACCGATGACGATGCCACAACCCGGCAAATGTTGCAGGGCAT
>DATKPS010000057.1:0-50112 GCA_035524015.1 Candidatus Sulfotelmatobacter sp. | reverse complement strand
GACGCGCACGAATTTGCGCCCCGTGGCGCGGCCGATAGACATCGCCAGGGAGGTCTTGCCGACGCCCGGAGGCCCGAGGAAGCAGAGAATCGAGCCTTTGGGGTTCTTTACGAGCTGGCGAACCGCGAGGTATTCGAGAATGCGGTCCTTGATCTTTTCGAGGCCGTAGTGATCCTGTGACAGGATTTCTTCGGCGCGTTGGATGTCGCGAATTTCCTTGGAGCGCTTCTTCCACGGTACAGCAAGGAGCCAATCGAGATAGTTGCGCGAAACGGTGGACTCGGCGGACATGGGCGGCATCATTTCGAGCCGCTTCAGCTCTTGCATGGCCTTTTCCTGAGGCCCTTCGGGCATGCCGGAGGTTTCGATCTTCTTTTTCAACTGCTCGATTTCGTTCGCCTCGCCGCGGCCGAGTTCCTTCTGAATGGCTTTCAGCTTTTCGTTGAGGTAGTACTCTTTCTGGGCGCGTTCCATCTGGCGCTTGACGCGGGTATTGATGTTGCGGTCGACGTTCAGCTTTTCCAGTTCGATTTCCAGAATGTCGGCCACGCGATTGAGGCGCTCGAGGGGATCGCCGGTTTCCAGTAGATCCTGTTTCTCGTCGACCGGGAGTTGCAGGTTGGCGGCGATGGTGTCCGAGAGACGCGCGGGATCGTCGACGCGGGCGGCAGCGATCATGGTGTCGTAATTCAGGCTTTGCGAGAGCTTGATGAACTGCTCGTAGAGGTTGGTGACTTTCTGAACGAGTTGTTCGACCTGCGGAGTAATTTCAATGCGCGCGGCGAGCAAGCGAAGGTTGGCGCGGAAGAAGCCCTCTTCCGTGGCGATAGAAAGGGCGCGAGCGCGCTCCACGCCTTCGACAAGCACCTTGATGTTGCCATCGGGCAGCTTGACGCTCTGGACGATGTTGGCAAGCGTGCCGACCGCGTAGATCTCTTCGGGCTTGGGATCGTCGATGGAAGCGTCGTGTTGCGTGGAGAGGAAAATCTTTTTGTCCCCAGCCAAAGCTTCTTCGAGCGCTCGAACGCTGGCTTCGCGGCCAACAATGAACGGAGTCATCTGCTGCGGGAAGATGACCATATCGCGCACCGGCATCATAGGCACGCGCTTGATTTCCTGTTTTTCACGATTAAACATGCAGGCCCCTGAAACTCCCCTCAGTTGCGCGAAGCAGCCGTCATCCAGCCTTTTCGAGCAAAGACCAATTGATTTCGCGGCCTTTCACCATATCGGCAGTCACCACGAAATCGCGCACACGCTTCTGCATGGGCAGGTGATACATCAACTCCAGCATGAGGTCTTCGAGGATCATACGCAAGCCGCGCGCACCAACTTTGCGCTGAAGTGCCAACTCCGCCACCGTCTCTAAGGCGTCGTCGGTAAAGCGCAAGCGAACATTTTCAAACTCAAAGAGACGCTGATACTGCTTGAGCAAGGCGTTCTTTGGCTCCGTCAAAATCTTCATGAGCGCGCCCTTGTCGAGGTCGCTCATCACGCCGGCAACGGGCAAGCGGCCGACAAATTCGGGTATCAGCCCGTACTTGATCAGATCAGTGGGCTGCACCTGTTCGAGCAAGTCGGTGTTACGGCGCTGCGCGGTGCTGGGCGGCGTGTCGGTGTGGAAACCGAGGGAGCGGTGGCCGACGCGGCGCTCGATGATCTTCTCCAGGCCGACGAAAGCGCCACCGCAAATAAATAAGATGTTGGTGGTGTCGACCGGGGTGAATTCCTGGTGGGGGTGCTTGCGGCCGCCTTGCGGAGGCACATTGGCGACGGTGCCTTCCAGAATCTTCAGGAGAGCCTGCTGGACACCTTCGCCGCTCACATCGCGGGTGATCGAGGGATTTTCGTCCTTCTTGGCGATCTTGTCGATCTCATCGATATAAATGATGCCCTGCTGGGTTTTCTGGACGTCGCCATCGGCAGCTTGCAGAAGCTTCAAAATGATGTTTTCGACGTCCTCGCCGACGTACCCGGCCTCGGTAAGGGTGGTGGCATCGACGATGGCGAAGGGAACATCGAGCATGCGCGAAAGAGTCTGCGCAAGAAGAGTCTTGCCCGTGCCGGTAGGACCGATCAGAAGAATGTTGGACTTGCTGAGTTCGACTTCGCCGGGCTGCTTATTCAAGAAGATGCGTTTGTAGTGGTTATAGACGGCCACAGCCAGTTTTTTCTTGGTGCGATCCTGGCCGATCACGTAGCTATCCAGGAATTGCTTGATTTCGGGAGGCCGGGGCAGGCGGCGAGCGGGCGCAGTCGCTTGTTCGCGCTTCTCATCTTCCAGGATGGTCTGGCAAACGCCCACGCACTCGTTGCAGATATAGGCGCGCGGATAGTCGGAAGGCGAACTGATCAGCTTTTCTACCTGTTCCTGGGTCTTATGGCAGAAGGAACAGCGAAGCGGTTCGTCTGGGCTATATTTTTTCACGTTTGAGCAGGCCTCTCCTCAAGGTCGATCCCCTTGAAGCCATGATAAGTCATTGTAGGCCGAAACTTTCTCCTGTGAAATAGAATATCGAGCAATTGCCATCAATCAGGAACTCGCTGTGGAAAGTTTGTCTCGAGCAACCTCAGCGCATGTAGCGACGGGTCTATCCCGCCATCCAGCGGCGTAAAGCCGCTGCTACAAAATGTGTCGGCGTTCGCAAACTCCTAACGATGTTTAAAGATGATCTCGTCGATCATCCCGTAATCTTTGGCCTGTTCCGGGTTCATGATGTAGTCGCGTTCAACATCCTTTTCGATGCGCTCGACGGGCTGACCGGTATGTTTTGCGAGCAGAGCGTTGATGGTGGAACGCATGCGCAAAATTTCTTTGGCGTGAAGGTCGATGTCGGTGGCTTGTCCGCCCAATCCGCTCATCCAGGGTTGATGGATAAGGATGCGGGAATTGGGGAGGGAGAAACGCTTTTTGGGAGCACCGCCGACCAGCAGCACGGCAGCGATAGAAGCGGCCTGGCCGACGCAGGTGGTGACGACGTCAGGCTTGACGAACTGCATGGTGTCGTAAATGGCGAAACCGGCCGTGATCGAGCCGCCTGGAGAATTGATGTACAGCTGGATGTCCTTTTCGGGATCTTCGGCCTGAAGGAAAAGCATCTGAGCGGTGGCGAGGTTGGCGACGTGGTCGTCGATGGGAGTGCCAATGAAAATGATGTGTTCCTTGAGGAGGCGCGAATAGATGTCGTAGGCGCGCTCGCCGCGGCTGGTCTGTTCGACGACCATGGGAACCAGAGTTGTGGCGCGATATTGCGGATCTTCGAAGTTTTTCATGTGAGAGAGTTAGCCTGTAAAGCCGGGGTTGGAATCACTTGGCGCTCGCCGCGACAGTTTTGACATGCGCATTTTGCGCCAGCCAATCCACGGTTTTGTCACTGCGAAGCTTCGCTTTAATCCTATCGAGGGCCCCTTGCTTTGTCAAACGGGCGCGAATTGCTTCGGCCGATTCGCCACTGTGGCTGGCCAGATGTTCCAGCTCGTGCTGCAGCTCCTCCTCGGTAACGTCGATCTTTTCTTCGCTGGCAATGCGGTCGATGACCAGTTCGGCCTTCACATCATCCTTGGCGCGGTCTTCCTGGCGCTTGCGCAAGCTGACCCAATCGACGTTGACGGCGCGGGGATCGACGCCCTGTTGCGCCAGCGAGCGCACCACCCGTTCCAGGCGGACATCCATCTGATGCTCGACCAGAGACTCGGGTACCGGAAAATCATGCAGCTTCACCAGTTCGGCGATGATTTTTTCGCGCTGGAGTTCTTTCTGGCGATGATCGCGCTCGTGTTCCAAGCCGTCACGGACCTTTTTCTTGAGTTCGTCGAGGGAGGTGGCGTCGCTCACGTCCTTGGCGAATTCGTCGTTGAGTTCGGGAAGCTTTTTGGTCTTGATGCCGAGGACGTCGACGGTGTAGTGGAACTTCTTGCCGGCAAGCTTGGCGTCGGGATAGTCGGCAGGATAATCCACGTCGAAAGTCTTATGGTCGCCGACATTGGCGCCGCGCAGATTCTCGTTGAAAGGCTCCATGGTTTCTTCGGCGCCGACATGGCAGAGGACGCTCTCAGCGTTGAGAGGATCACCGCCGCCTTCGGGAGTGCCGAGCAGTTTGACCTGGACGAAATCCTCGTTCTGCACGGAGCGGCCTTCGACGGGAGCAAAAGTAGCGGCGCGCTGCTGCATATCCGCGAGGGTGTTGTTGACGCTCTCGTCGGTAATGGTCATTTCGGGCATTTCGATTTCGAGGTTTTTATAATTGCCGAGACTAAATTCCGGCAGAACTTCGAACGAGGCGCGGAACTTCAGGGGCTGCCCTTCGTTGTATTCGAGCTTGTCCACCTGCGGCTGGGAGACCGGAGTGAGCTTTTGTTCGGCGACGGCCTTTTCGACGTGCTCGGGAACGAGGGTTTGCAGGACTTCGCCCTTAATGTCGCTGGCAAAACGCTTTTTGATCAGCGCAATGGGGGCTTTGCCGGGCCGGAATCCAGGGACGCGCGCAATCTTGGCGAAATCCTTGGCGACTTTTTCGGTGGCTTTGCTCACTTCCTCGGCCGGAATCTCGAGGTCTAATTCCTTGCGGCAGGTTGCTTCGGCCATGGCGAGTTCTCCCTTAATTCATCAGATTGCAAAGTCAGTGAAAGCCGGACGAGCGCGGCCATCACGCGAAATGCACGAATTGCAGTGTTTACCCCGCACCGTTTGGAGAAATTTCAGGAATCACCCTGTGGTAATCCGGCGGGCTATTGCGGCATAACCTGCATAAAAATTATAAGTTAGGCGTGGGCGAGGGTCAATTGAGGCAGCGGCTAGTGGTTAGTGGCGAGTGGCTAGAGAAGAGTGCAAGAGTTAAAGAGTGTAAACGTGAAACAGTGAAGACACGAAAAAAAGTGAGGCAGTGGCGCGTGGCTAGAAAAGGCAAAAGCTTAACGCAGAGACGCAGAGGACACAGAGAAGGAAAGGGCGAGAGGGAAATTAGAAATAGAAAATCGGAAGCCCAAGACCCACCTGGTGAACCCAGGGTGGCGCACCCGGCGCGATCAGGGATGAGTGATTTTCTTTTCGCCGTAGAGGAAGCGGCGTAGGCCTTCGGGGAGTTTCGGGAGACGGCCAAGCCCGGCGGCGCTGGCGGTGCCGGAGGCCATCCATAGCAAGCGATAGGCGACGATGCCGAGGACGAACAGGGAAGTGAAAGCGAAGGCAACCAGGTTTGCTTTGCTCATGATTCACCTCGGTTAGATTGTAGCACTCCGCGACAAACAACACTTGGTGCATGGAGTGGAGGTTGAGATCCTTCGCTTCGCTCAGGATGACAAGCTGAGTTTGTTGCTGGGCTGACGGATGTTTTCGGGCGGCTTGACGTTGGCGGAGATGCGCGGATTTTCGCGTCAGGTGGGGGCGATTCTGCTAGGCTTGGCTCGGTACGATACGGCGAATACAGGAGGACGCGCGTGAGCGTTGTAGCTGGAGTAGACCTGGGCGGGACCGCGGTGAACTACACCTTCCTGGATCAGCAGGAAAAGTTTTTGATTGAGGGATTGTGCGAGTATCCCGCGCTTTCGAAGCAAGGTCCGGAGGTTTGCCTGCAGCAAATCGCCGATGGGTTGAAGATCGCCGCGGATCGCGTGGGAATCGATCTGGTGGACGTGGTTGCGGTGGGGTTGGATACGCCCGGGCCGGCCAGCGCCGGGGGGCAGTTCAGCGCGCGAGGTTCGACGAACTTTGTGCACGCGAACTGGGCGTCGTACGACATTCGCGAAGGGTTGGCGCGCAAACTGGGCAAGCCGGTGTGCTACTTGAATGATGCGAATGCCGCAGCGCTTTGGGGGCATTACGCGATTTTTGGCGCGAACAGCAAAGAGACTTCGATTTCGATCATCATTGGCACGGGCAACGGCGGGGGCATCATTCTGGATGGCAACGTGGTGAAAGGGAAGAATGGTTTTGGCGGCGAATTGGGACACGTGCTGATTCCGTATCAAAGCATCGCGGGGACCGGCGGGATTTCCGCGAAATGCAATTGCGGGCGAACCGGGGATTTGGAGTCGCTGTGTTCGCTCACCGCGATTGAGAAGAATATTCTGCCGTATTTTTTGCCGCGCTATCCGGGACACGAATTGGGAAAATTGGACGCGCATCAGGCCGCGAAACTCGTGCGCGGGTTGGCCGATAAGGGCGATGCGCTGAGCCGCGAAGTGTTCCGCGTGCAGGCGCATGCCCTGGGACTCTTTTTCGACGAGATGATCAATACCTTCGACCCGGATGCGCTGATTGTGGGGGGAGGAGCGATTGAGGCTAGCCCGGAATTTCAGCGCTGGTTTATCGAACAGATTCGCGCGGGCATGCCGAACCAGCGGGAAGAGCAAGTGGGCATCCCGATTCACATCATTCCGAATGGCGATACCGCGGGAGCGCGAGGCGCGGCAATCGAGGCGTTTAAGTTAGCGAAAGAGGGTGGATTGTTTTGAGTTCGCCTGGAGGCCAAAATGCCCAGCATTGCGTTGGAGGTTCGAAAACTGAAGATCGTGCTATGTAGCTTGGTGGCTGTGAGTCTGGACAGAGCGAGGTGCCATCGGAAGGAAGCTACGGTACACTGTTGCGGCTATGAGCGTAATCGATGAAGTGGTGGAAGCGAACCGAAAGTATGCCGAGACGCATGAACTGAAGCGGCTGACGCCGCGGCCAGAGCGCAAGCTGGCGGTGCTGACGTGCATGGATACGCGTCTTTCCATCGTGACGCTGGGGTTGAAGGCGGCGGACGCGCACATTATCCGAAATGCCGGCGGCATCGTGACCGACGATACGCTGCGCTCGCTGTTGGTTTCGCATTACCTGCTGGGCACCGAAGAGTTCATGATCATCAACCACACGGATTGCGGATTGATGCACGCGACCGAGCAGGATTTACGGACGCGGATCCAGAATCGCACCGGCACGGCGGCGATCGCGCCGGCATTTTTCTACGCGTTCCAAAACATTGAAGAGAATGTGCGCCACCAGTTGCAAAAGCTGCGAAGCCATCCGTGGGTACCGCAAACGGTGGCAACGCGCGGGTTCGTGTACGATGTGAGCAGCGGTTTGCTACGGGAAGTCACGTAAAACTGACGAGTTGGGTGAACTCGTAAACAGGCCCTCAGCGGCTGAAGCCGCACGGATTCTGAGCTAGTTACGGCACGACTGAAGTCGTGCCCTGACGAAAAACGGGAGCCTCGCCGAGGGATTTTTTGCGCCAACTGTTGAGGCGGGGTTGGTGGTTTTCGCTAGGAATTGGGGTAGCGTTGGTTTAACCTTTTTCATCTAAGTCTGGGAACGTTTCATCTAAGTGTGGAAATTTGAAATTGGAGGAGGGTTTCAGGAATGAAAAACGTGTTGCGATTTCTTGCGGTAGCGGCGCTTTTGGTGTTTGCGGTGACCGCCGCCGATGATGTAGCAACGGCGGTGCATGGCACAGTTACGAAAATCGATTCTTCGACAAAAACCATGGTGGTGAAGACCAAGGACGGCACGGAACACACCATCCATTACACCGACAAGACCGCGGTGTGGGGAGCAGACAAAACCGCGGCCGGGGCGAAAGATACGGTGAAGGGCGTGGCGGAAGGATCGGAAGTGGTGGTGCGCTACAGCGAGAAGGGCGGGGAGAAAAGCGCCATCGAAGTCGACAAAGTTGGCAAAGACGGATTGCACTACGTGGATGGCACCGTCGAGAAGGTTGGGGCAGATGGGAAGACCGTGGTGGTGAAAGCCAGCGACGGCACCGAACACACCTTCGACGTGGCCGGCAAGGATACCGCAAAAGGCGTGGACAAGACCGGCAAGGTCACCGTCTATTACACGGAAAAGGGCGGCAAGAAAGTAGCGCACTTCTTCGAAAAGCTGTAAGCCGATTGATTGAGGGATTGGCCGGCGAGGAACTTACCTCGCCGGCCTTTTTCTTTTTGGCGGCACAACTGTACGATGCGTAGGTTGGCGGTCCTTTGTGGGGGTGAGCTGTGAAGCATAGCGCGATTTTGCTGGTGCAGTGTCCCGATCGGAAAGGGCTGGATGCGACGATTGCGGAGTTTATCTACCGATACGACGGGAACATCTTGCATTTCGAGCAGCACCAGGCGGGTGAAGAACGCTATTATCTGGCGCGCGTGGAGTGGGATCTGGGCGGGTTTCGGCTGAATCTGGAGGATTTTGACGGGGCGTTTGGACCAATTGCGCATAAATTCGGGATGAATTGGTGTTTGCGGCTGGGGGATTACCGTCCGCGCGTGGCCATTTTTGTATCCAAGTACGACCATTGCCTGGTGGATTTGTTGTACCGGCAGCGCAGCGGGGAGTTGGCCTGCGATTTTGCGCTGATCATCAGCAACCATCCGGATACCAAGAGGCATGCGGATTTTCATAGCGTGCCCTTTCATTTGATTCCGGTCACGAAGGAAAACAAGGCGCAAGCGGAAGCGCAGCAGATTGAACTGCTTTCCGAGAACAAGATCGATTTGGTGGTGCTGGCTCGCTATATGCAGGTGCTGTCGACGGACTTCATCCTGCAATATACGCAGCCGATCATTAATATTCATCATTCGTTCTTGCCGGCTTTTGTGGGGGCTAAGCCCTATCATCAGGCGTACCAACGCGGTGTGAAACTGACCGGGGCGACGGCGCATTATGTGACGGAAGTGCTCGATGATGGTCCGATTATCGAGCAGGGCGTGGTGCGGATTTCGCACCGCGATTCGCTGGACGATCTGGTGGAGAAAGGGCGGGACGTGGAGAAGGTGGTGCTGTCGCGGGCGGTGCGCTGGCATATTGAGAATCGGATTCTGCTGTACGGAAATAAAACCATAATTTTTGAATAGTTCGCTTTCTTCAGCTCGGGATATATGCGGGAACAAGAGAAAGCTTAACGCAGAGAAAGAGCGGAGGAGACGCAGAGTTCACGGAGGGGTGGTGCTGGCGCTAACGTCTGGAGAGAGGTAGAGCGAACTGCGAGTCACTTTTGCGTGCAGCTCGGGAGACATTGGGGAACAAGAAAAAGCTTAACGCAGAGAAAGAGCGGAGGAGACGCAGAGTTCACGGAGGGGTGGTGTTGGCGCTAACGTCTGGGAGAGAGGTAGAGCGAACTGCGAGTCACTTTTGCGTGCAGCGGCGTAAAGCCGCTGCTACAGAGGCTTCCTCTTTTAACTTTTTCACTCTTGCTCTCTTACACTCTTGCACTTTGATGCTCAGTCTGCGGCTATGGAGTGGCCCACGGCGGTAATCATGTCTTTGTAGAGGAGGCGGTGGAAAAGGTGCTCGCCGGCTTCGCGGCGGACGGAGAGGCGGCCGGCGACGTAGGCGCGGGAAGCGAGACCGCGCTGCACGGAATCGCAGATGGCCATGTCTTCGTCTTGCACTTTTTCGCTGACGGCGATGCTGTCGCGATGCTGCTGCGCGGCGGCGGAACTGACGTCGGCGAAGTAATAATCGAAAATGACCGCGCACTTATCGACCCCCAACGGTAGAACGAGGTTCGTGTCCATCACGCCGGAGTAGGCGTTGATCATGAAGTTGGGATAAATCCAAAGATAAAAAGCGTGGCCCTGGCGAGTGGCGCCGATGGCGGATTCGATGGCGGTAGAGGCGTCGAGCGGGCTGGACTGCAAGCAGGAGCGCTCGAAGTTCTCGATGGTGTACTTGGTGTACTCGACCACGCTGCTTAATCCCTTATGGGCATGAGGGACGTGATAGCCGCCATCGAGGTAATTGTCGACATAGACTTTCCAGTTGCAATTGAGGGTGTAGACGCGGCGATCGAAATAATGCATGGTTTCGCTGAGTTTTAAAGGAGCGGCCAGCGAAGGAACCGCGCCAAGGAATTCCTGCAGCGGCGCGGCCTTGCCATCTAAGTTCACAAAGACGAAATTTTCCCAGGTGTCCACGCGAATGGGGACGAGACCATTGTCTTTGCGATCGAAATTGCACACGCCTTCGAACTCCACCATGCCTTTGAGTGCGCCATCGTTGCCATACGTCCAGCCATGGTACGGGCAGCGAAACTGCTTAGCGCAACCGGAGACGTTGGGTTCGACGGCAGCGGCGTGATGCCGGCAAACGTTGTAGAACGCGCGGAGCTGGCGGTCTTCACTACGCACGACGAGCAGCGGCTCGTGGTTCACATCGAGGGTGAAGAACTGGCCGGGCTGCTGGACCTGCTCGAGCCGGCCGACCACTTGCCAATTGGCGGCGAAGACGGAGTGGCGCTCAAGTGCGGCGATGCGTTGGTCGAAGTACCACGGCGCGGGTATGGTCCAAGCTTTCTCGAGGGGATCGGCAGGGTTGTATAAGTTGAGAACATCACGGATGTTGCGCTCGATCATGGGAGAGGCTCCGAGAAGGATGAGTGCGTGGGGTCATTTTGCGGCACAACCGGGGAAGTCGCAAGGGTAGGATTGTGCGCATTGTCTGCCGCAACTTGCTTCATAGATGGTAAGAGGGCTGGTGGATGTTAAAAGGTGGACGAGGAGGCTCCAGGGGCGGAAGCCTGGGTCATTGCATGCAATTTACGCGAGTTGGGAAGGTTATGTTATGGGCACCCCAAGAGCACAGGCAGGAGTGCCTGTGCCACGCGGACAGTCCAAAAATAAGCACCGCCGGAAAGAGAGGTCGTCTCCTTCCGGCAGCGTTCGAGACTGTGAAGCTATTTCAGCTCAGTGGATCTGGAAATGCGTGCAGCCAGATTATCGGTGTGTGTCCGCTTGACTTTGCAGGTTACGATTTTCGGCCTTGCGAACTTCCGCCAGAAACGCGCGCGCTGGTTCGGGAACCGGAACCTTACCGGTCAGCAGTTGCGTGTTGGTGTATTCCTTGCCGTACATGGCGACATTGGAATCCTTGTCGTGTTCGATCCACGAACCGGACAAATCAATTCCAGCAAAGAGGCCGTGCGCGCGGGAGTAGGTCAGGATTTCGGTGCTGGCTTTCCAGTCGGTGCCGGCCGAAGCGTGACGACCCACGGGACCAGCGGCCGCCGAAGCAGTGCCGCCGACCTGGAACTTGTCCTGAAGGAGGTGGCGCATGCCATCGTCATTCATAACCATCATGATCAACTGAATGTCTTCGACACCGGCTTGCAATCCCCAGCTTCCGCCGGAAATGGTGAAGAACGCGGGAGCGCTCCAGCGGCCGTCGGGCAAACGGCAGGTAGAGACGCCGCGACCGTGCTTTCCGCCAACGATGAAGGCGCCCTTAATCATGCTGGGCACCACGGCAATACACTTGGCGCCTTTTAGAACTTCGTCGGGAATGCCTTTGTCTGGCGCGTCAATAATTTGCTGAATGGTGGCGGTGGAACTTTGCAAGCGATCCTCGACGTCGGTCTTGGTTTGGTCAGCGCGGGCGGAGCCGAGTGCCGCGGTAGAGAACAGCAACAAAAGGGCGATTTTTGCTTTCATGAAAGAAACCTCTCGGGAACTAGTCTCGAGGGGAGTAGAGCACGGAGAATCAGTTTCTTAGAATCAAGAGAAAGTAGTAATGGAACGCCAGAAAATGAGTAGGAAAAAGCGGTAGACGCGCAATGCCAGGAACTTGCGAAGCAGCTAGGTAGAATGCTGTATAGACGGGCTCAGGGAGCGCCTGCTAATGGTGGAATGTTGGCACCGGGCCGTTGAATGAGGTTAGCGCGACTGCTCTTGGCCTTTTGCGATGTTCCGTCACACTATTCCAATCGGACGGATCTTTGGCATCTCCGTTGATCTAGATTATTCGTGGTTCCTGGTATTAGGTCTGCTCACCTGGATGCTGGCGGTCAGCTATTTCCCCCACGAATTCGCGGGTTGGGCGGTGGCGACATATTGGTTGACGGGCCTGGCGACCGCGATGCTGTTGTTCGTAAGCGTGCTGGTGCACGAGTTGGGGCACGCGGTGGTGGCACAGAAATTTGGCATGACGGTGCCGCGGATCGTGCTGTTCATTTTTGGGGGCGTGTCGGAAATTGGCGGGGAACCCCCTGGCGCCCGCGCGGAATTCTGGATCGCGATCGTTGGTCCGCTGGTGAGCTTCGTTTTGGCGGCGCTTTTTTGGGAGATTGAGCCGCTGCTGATCTCGTGGCAACCGCTGTATGCGCTGGCAAAGTATCTGGCGCTGCTGAATCTGATTCTTGGATTGTTCAACCTGATCCCCGGCTTTCCGCTGGACGGCGGCCGGGTGTTGCGAGCCATTATCTGGAGGTTGACAGGCAAATACCGGCGGGCGACAGGCATTGCCGCAATGACCGGGCGGTTCATCGGATTTCTGCTTATTTTTCTGGGAGTGTGGCAGGCCCTGAATGGGAATTTCATCGGTGGATTGTGGACCGCGTTCATTGGTTGGTTCCTGGAAAGCGCCGCGGCCAGCCAACTGCAACAGGAAACGCTCAAGAGCCTTTTGGGCGACCACCGGGTGCACGACGCGATGCAGCGCGACTTCCCACAAATCTCCGGGGAGATCACGTTGCAGGATTTGGTGGACAAGTACATCCTGCCGGCGGGAGTGCGCTACTTCGTGGTGAATGGAGATAGCGGCGTTACCGGGTTGGTGACAATGTCGTGCATCCAGAAAGTGGCACGTGCAGAATGGCCAACGACGAAGGCTTCGCAAGTGATGGTGCCGCTGCAACGGTTGGCCTCGACCAGCCCCGATGCGGTGCTGTGGTCCGCGCTTGAAAAGATGGGGCGCGATGGCGTAAACCAGTTACCAGTGGTGGAAGGGAACGGCGTGGTGGGCATGCTGTCCCGCGAGGACGTCGTTCATTATCTACACGTGCTGCAAGCGTTTGCTTCCTGAAGCGGTGAGCGCACAAGGCGCGGAATCCAATGTTGGAGGCGGTCCATGAGCTCAATAACAAGAAAAGTCCCTTACTTCATGCTCGTACTCGTGCTGGCGATTCTGCTGGTGGGTGGATTTTTCCGCGCCGGCGTGGTGCATTTGCCCGGGCACGCGGTGCTAGGCGCAGAAAAGGTGGCAGTGAAGGTGGTGAAAAACCCGCCGCCTGTGAGCTTGGCCGACTTCAAGAATGGATTTTCCACGGTGTTGACACCCGCGCTTCCCGCGGTGGTGAGTATATCGTCCACAAAAGTGGTCAAGCAGCCGAGTGGGAACGTGCCAAACTTTTTCAACGATCCAATGTTCCGGCAATTCTTTGGGAACCAGCTTCCGCCCGGGTTCCAGCAAGGACCGCAATCGGAGCGCGAATATGGCCTGGGTTCCGGCGTGATCGTGAATGCGGATGGATACATATTGACTAACAACCACGTGGTTTCCGGCGCGTCGGACGTGGAAGTGGTGACGCCAGATGAGAGGCAATTCAAGGCCAAGGTGATAGGAAGCGACCCGCTGACGGACGTAGCGGTCATCAAAATTGAGGCGACCGGGCTGCCAACCCTTCCGCTGGGAGACTCATCGGAATTGAAGGTGGGCGATGTGGTATTCGCGATCGGGCAGCCGTTCGGAGTGGGCGAGACGGCGACCATGGGCATTGTGAGCGCCACCGGGCGCGGGCTGGGATCCGCGATCGAACATTACGAGGATTTCATCCAGACCGACGCGGCCATCAATCCTGGGAATTCGGGAGGGGCACTGATCGACCTGCACGGGAATTTGATTGGTATCAATACCGCGATTCTTTCGGGCGGCGGCGAGGAAGGCGGCAATGAAGGAGTAGGGTTCGCGATTCCCATCAACATGGCGCGCAACGTGATGGATCAGATCGTCGAACACGGCAAAGTAATTCGTGGATATTTGGGTGTCACCATCCAGTCGGTGGGACCGGACATGGCGAAGGCGTTCGGATTAAACCATGGAGGTGGGGCGTTGATTGGAGACGTGGTGCCAAATAGCCCGGCTTCGAAAGCCGGATTGAAGCGCGGGGACATCGTGCTGGAGTTGGATGGGCAGGCGGTGGCCAGTTCCCAGGAACTTAGTGTGCGCATTGCGCAAATGGCTCCCGGGACCGTGGCGCACCTGAAGGTTTTCCGCAGCGGCCAGAACCAAAGCGTGGACGTGCCGTTGGGAGAATTTCCAGAGAAAGGCGCCGCGAGCAACAACGCGCAACCCAGTGGGAACGGACCTTCAGGACTGAAGGGCATAAGCGTAGAGAACCTGACGCCAGAAATCGCACGACAGTTGCAACTGCCCGCGTCCACCAGCGGAGTGGTGGTTTCCGAAGTGGATCCATCGAGCGCCGCGGCGGAATCTGGCCTGCAACGCGGCGACGTGATCCAGGAAGTGAACCGCAAACCGGTGCACAACATGGACGAATACCGCGCGGCGTTGTCGGGAACCGACAACCAAGCGGTGCTGTTGCTGGTGAACCATGCGGGAGCAACGCATTACGTGATGGTGTCGCCGCAGTGACAGCGAGCCGGGAAGAAGCGGATTGAATCTTCGGCGAAACGCGCAGGCATGACGGGGCGCAGCAATCCTGCGCCCTACGGGCAAACACCAGCGGCGCAAAACCGCTGCTACGTGCTTGCAGTGGACTCTAAACCCGCACCCTTAAAAGGCGAAGGGTGCGGCACCCGACCAAGCATTTGTTTCGGAGCTGAAGCTCCGACCCCGGTGGCACACTACATTTTGCGCAGAGTGGGAAGCCGTGCTCTGACGGAAACTACGACGTGAAGCAACGCTAATCTGGTGCTTTTTGGTCGTCACTCATGACCAGGGTGCACGGAGTGTGATTCTCGGTGGCTTTCGCGCAATTCTCCAGCGCGTGTTTCTGGGCGTCTGCCGCGGTTCGTTGTGCAAAGGCGGCGCCGACGTGTCCGTCCGGGGAAGCAGCGAAAGCCTTGTGAGGCGCGCCGAGCAAGTAGAAATGAAATTCGTCGAGGCCATGGCCGGAAAGGTAGGCCGGTGGGTCGACGGCAGGCACGTCGATGGGCAAAAGAGAGTCGCGGAGCACGAGGTTCTGGCTCTTGAGATATTGGTCGACCATCGGGGTCCACAGGGAGATGCCGCGAGGGGAGAAAAGATGGTGACCGTCCTGGCCAAATGGGCCAACGGCAAGAAATGTGGCTTTCCCCCCGTTGTGGTTGTAGGCGGCATAAAAGGCCTGCGCTAATTGCGGGCTGAAAAAGTGATCGTTCGCCGCATAAACCCAAAGCATGGGAATCTTGGCGTGCCGGCCGAAATCGCCGAAAGCTTCGACGAGTACTGCTGCATTGCAGACATGGTCGGGAGCATCGGAGCCGCGGCCTCCGGCGAAACTAATCGCGGCGACCATGCCCGGTGGCGGATCAGACGCCAACCCGACCATGGCCAGACCACCGGCGGAAATGCCTACACCGATCATGCGCGAGGAATCCACCTCTGGCCGCGTAATCAGGTAAGCGGTGGCGTCACGCAAGTCTTTCACCGCTTCCCGCGTAGGGCCGACGAAGTCTGGATTGCGGCTGCACGCGTGTCCATCTTCGGCGTAGCCTCCACCGGAGTCGCCATAACCCCGGCGCATGACGATCACGGCGGTCCAACCACGCCGGGCAAACTCGCGTGCCTGGGGGATCATGGCGAGCGGAGTCATTGCGGGCCGCGTGTCTGCTTGCCGGGGAGTGCCGTGGGTCATGAGCGCGAGGGGATGGCGCTGCGAATCGTTGGGGCGCACCATGACCGCTTCGAGGCCCTTCTTGCCGGAGGAATGCGTAGGAATGCGCAGTTCGGTGACGACGATGTCCTGCGGGTGTAGCGCGCTTGCCGTGGCGGAAGCGATGAGGAGGATCGCGCAGGAAAGAAGCGAGGTGGCGCTGGTCTTCATGAGTATTGACTGGCCGGTTTGGCGGGCGGTGATAAGGTTGCGGCCCACACCGGCGTCAGGAACTATACCCTGCAACTCTGCGGATCAGAAGGATGAAAGGGCGGTCTGAAGGAAGTGCACGACGGTGTCCTGGTAAAGGTGTGGTGCGGCAATGAAAGTGGAGTCGTGATCCGCATTCGGCACAATGAGCAACGCCTTCTGCGGGCTGAGGGCAGCGTTGTACATCTTCAGGGTGTTGGCGGGTGGGCAGATCTCATCCAGTTGTCCCGCGATGAAAAGAATCGGACGGTGGCCGATTTTGGGGACGGCGAGCAGCACATCGGCGCGATGATTGCTGGGCCAAATCCCGGTGCGGAGATAGTAGATGGGGACGACCATCCACTCCGCAAAACGCGAACCGGCCAGACGCAGGCCCAGGCGATCAAGTGTTGAGCGGTCAGGATCCTTTGCCAACAAGTCGGTGGCACGCTTCATCATGTTCTCGAAAGAGATAAAGGCACTGTCGGAAACCACCGCGGCAATATTGGGAGAATGAGCTGCGGCGTAGAGCGCGGCGACGGCACCGTAGGAATGGCCGAAAACAGCAATGGGCCCGACATAATCGCGAGAATGGCGCAAGTAAGAGACTGCGCCGAGGATGTCGCGCGCTTCCATATATCCGGGTGTTGCGTAATCACCCTGGCTTCCGCCGTGGGCGCGAAGGTCCATGTCTAGAACGCTGTAGTGAGCGAGACAGAGAAACCAGGCGCGGGGAAGCATATCGGAGCGATTGCCGTCGATCCCGTGAACGAGAATGACAGTGCCCTTGGACAGGCCCTTTGCGGGGATGAACCAGGCAGTAAGGCGGACTCCATCGGTGGACAGGAAGGAGACAAACTCGCTGTGCAAACTAAAGTCTTGAGGTTGTGCACGTATTTGGCGCCAAAAAGGATGATCGCCAACGATGGGCATGGTGGCGAAAAATCCGGCGCAAATCCAGAGAGCGACCAACGAAAGAAAAATGTAGGCAGTCCGCTTGAGCGTCATCGCTGGCTACAAGAACTACGGGCTCTCTGCGCATAGGATGTATTGTTCCGGGCAAAAGTCACGAACAGGAGAGCAGGATGTGCCAATCCTGAATGGCTTTGGAACGGAAAGCTCCGGCGCTGGATAACAGATAGTATTCCCACATACGCCGGAAACGGTCGGAGTAGGCCTCTCTGAGCTTGTTCCAGTTGGATTGAAACTTCTGATACCAGGCCATTAAGGTGCGGTCGTAAAAGCCGGGCCAGTTCTGCAATTCCTCCATGACGAAAACTCCATCGACGGCCGCGCCGATTTGTGCGACGGACGGAAGCATGGCGCCCGGGAAAATGTACTTATCGGTCCAGGGATTGAGGCTATAGCTGGTTCGATTGGCGCCGATGGTGTTGAGCAAAAAGAGCCCGTCAGGATTGAGGCAGCGATGAACGATGTGCATATATTGGCGATAATTCTTGTGGCCGACGTGCTCAAACATTCCCAGAGAAACAATGTGGTCGAATTTTTCGTGCAATTCGCGGTAATCCTGGAGGCGAATTTCCACGGGCAGATCGGCGCACCATTCCCGCGCGAGATAGACTTGTTCGGTGGACAGGGTAATGCCAACTACGTGGACGCCGTAACGTTGCGCGGCATACTTGGCGAAACCGCCCCAGCCGCATCCGATATCGAGCACCCGCTGCCCGGAACGCAAATGGAGTTTCTTGCAGACAAATTCAAGCTTGGCTTCTCCCGCCTGGTCCAGATTGGAAGCATGTTCCCAATTGGCGGACGAATAAAGCATCCAACGGCCGAGCATGTTCTGATAAAGCGCGTTACCCTTGTCGTAATGCTGATGCACGTTTTCGGTGGCCTGCGACTTGGCCTGCCGATTCGCGATTCTGGCTCGCAAAAAAGCCAGCCCGGCCGTCCAGTTCAGAGAAAGCCGGCGGTCTAAATGGGCGTGAAGCAGGTGGCAAAAGAATTCGGATAAGTCGGCACAATCCCACCAGTGATCCATATAGGATTCGCCGAGACCGAGAGAAGCCCGCGAAACGAGCGCGGAATAAAAACGGGGGTCGTGAACCACTATATCCCAGGGGCGAGCGCCGTTAATTCTCACGTTGGCTCGCTGGAGTGAGCTTGCGACCCGATTTTGCAGGTCTCGTGAGAACATAACGCTGTAATCCTTCTATTTGTGCATTTTAGTTCGGTGTGCGACGCGGGTCTCTCGGGACTTTACCCGAGGTGGAGTCCGCCCCTGCTCTTTTTTAACTTTTCGAAGAGGACATTCGAGCGCGAGCCACTACGCCTGCCGAATGGCGCAAACCGGGAAAATCGTCAAACGCAAGTGCGTGGACCGATAGGGTACCAGCGCGGCGTGTTCGATGGATTCGCTTACCTTGCTGGCAGTCACCTCCGGCAACGGCGGCGTAAACGCTTGCTTGGGATTGTCGGGCTTGCGCTGCAGTTCCCAATTCTCGATCTTCCTGACCGGCACGATCAGTTCCAAAGGGGGATGCTGCCATCGTCAGTGTTTTTTGCGCTTGGCCGCGTATTCGGCCATAAACATGTCCATGGTAGGTTGCAATTGGTTGGCATCATGAACGCAGCGCAGGAAGATCAACCGGCTATCGCGGTCGGGAAACCCTGGAAAATTATGCTGAGCTGACGGCACTGGCGGGCCATTCGGATCGCCAACCTGCGGCAAAACCTTGGGAAGTTGGAAGGCGTACATGCTACCGGCGGCGATGGCGGTATGGGGAAATTGCATCAGCCAAAGGCAGTTGTGGCTGTCTTCGATGAAGTTGGCAGAAACCACGGCCCACTGGCCGGCATCGGACGGCGCAGGCGTTTGGCAATTCCAGAACACGGAGTTGGGCACGTAGACGGTGGTGTCGATAAAGCCGTATTCGTCGAGCAGTACCCGGGAAATTCCGTGTTGTTGCACGAAGCGGTTCACATCGGGTAGCGCCTGGTCCCAATCGAGGTTGGAGTCGCTGATCAGGGTGTAAGCGGGGCGGCCAAAACTCAGACTATTGAGAAAGGGCATGTAATAAGGATAGGTGCGCACCATGGTCGCCAGGGACACGAGCGCTAAAACGAAGTAGGTGGCCATAACGAAGCGAGCAGGGCGCCAGCCGTTTTCGCGAAGATGCTGCAGCACGCGAGGCACAGGCGCCAGCAGCAGAATGACCAGCAAGATCGGTATGGTGAAATGACGAATGCTGATGGTCATGGGGCTGATGATGCAGAAAAAGAAAAAGGTCAGCAGGAAGGTCCACACCGCCCGCCAGTGAAATTCCATCTCCTTGGGAACCCAGCCAAAGCTCACCGCGTTGCGCCGAATGATCAGCGCCACGATCAGGGTGAGCAACAGCATCACGAGAAAAGCTAAGGTGGACTTCAGCGCAAATGCCACCGGGAAGAAGAACCAGACGCCATGCGTGTAGCCATGGCCGAAAAGGAAAGTCGGGCGCCGGGAAGTGAGAAGGAAGAAAGCGATACCACGGAGAAAGAGCCAGGGCGGCAGGAGGATTCTACGGAGCAGCAGGGCGGCGAAGTTGTGGCCCAGGAAGTCCAGCGAATCGGAGGGCTGTTTCAGCGAAAAGACAAAGTACACCACGTAAACGGTGATGGCCGCGACAAAAACGCCTCCCCAGAAATAGCGCGCGCGGACTTTGCGCCAGGAGCGAAGTTCCGCGGCATCCGAAGGCACTTCGGAAATGGGAGCCCAGCGCAGACTGAGCCGGAAGGCGAGTACGGCGAACAGCAGAATGGCCGCGGAAAACTTGGTCAGGAGCGCCGCGCCAAAAGCCAATCCGAACCAGACCATCTGGCGACGAGAAGGGTTGCGCCAAAGCGCAGCGAAAGCCCACAGCGCCAAGAGCACGAAAAATGTAACGGGAACATCGCTGAGAATCAACGGGCCGAAAACCAGAAAAGCGGGGGTGCTGACATAAGCGGCCAAGCAGAGCAAGCCTCCCCAGGGATTGCCGAGCCGGGAGGCAAACAGGTAAATGCACGCACCGAGAGCGAGAGTAAGAAGCAGCATGGGGACGCGTCCCCAAAAAACTGTGCTGTACGGGTCGTTCCAGCGAAGCGCCACGTAATGTCCCCAGACCCACTGGCCCATGTAGGCGTTAAACAATCTGCCGCTAAAGGACCAGGAGACGTCGGAGTAATCCGCGCGCACCCCGCGCAATACCAAGGGAATCGCGGCAATCACCTTGCCCAGCGGAGGATGCTCCTGGTTCATGCGTAGGTCGAGTTTCTGCAGGTAGCTGACGCCGGCACCCAGGTGCGCCACCTCATCGACGGCGATGGATTCGCGGCGGGCGGAGCCCCCGGCAAGCACAGCCATGAGCAACAGCAGGAGGACTGCGAGAACAAGAGGAAGGTGTTTCATGGGATGAAATCCATTGTGTTGTTTTGATGGACCCCCCGGCCGTTGATTCGCCGGGAGCGAAGCTTGACGGAAGGACTATGCCGGTCGGCGAGTGTTCCAGTGCTCCGATGTTCTCACAAAGAGATGTATTCTACGTTAAGAAATTTACGTTCCATCGGGCTGCTCGACGTTCCGGGAGGAGGCTTCCGTTGCCGGACGAAAGCGTCAGTACATCTGCCAATAAAACTGAAGACGAACCGTTGGAGCCATCAGGCGTCGGCTCCGGTCCTGTACAAAACAGACCGGGTGATCGGGATGTGTGGCCCTGGCAAAGGAAGCGTCTGTTCCTTTGGTTTGCCGTGGGTTTCCTTGCGCCGGCGCCGTTTCTATTTTGGATGCTGCACGCGGGCGGCGGCATGGATGGTTCGGTGTTCACGGTGCGCACGGAGCTGCCCATTAAGTGCGTGAGCGCGTTTTTCATTTGGTTGGCCACGTGGATTGTGGCGCGCTTGGAAAAGCGGCCCATGGACGATTATGGGATTCCGTTGCGACAGGCGTTTGGCGGGCGCTTCTGGGAGGGGTGCGTTTGGGGCTTTGCGATGCTGTCGGCGATATTGCTGATCCTCCGCGGAGGCGGCCATTTTCGAATTGATTCCGTGGCCCTCAGCGGAGGCGCGGTGGCGCGCTACGCGTTGGCTTGGGGAATGGTGTTTGTGGCCGTGGCCATCAGCGAAGAGTTTGCGTTTCGCGGATACTTGTTGTTCCTGATGGCCAAGCGGCTGCGATTTTGGGGGGCGGCGGTGCTTTTGTCGATTATTTTCGGGCTGGTCCATCTGGGAAATCATGGCGAGAACGTGCTGGGCATCTTCCAAGTGTTTGTGATCGGGATGTTGTTCTGCCTAATGATCCGGCGAACCGGTACGCTCTGGTTTGCGCTGGGCTTTCACGCGGCGTGGGATTGGGCCGAGACGTTTTTTTACGGCACACCGGATAGCGGGTTGTTGGGGGACGGGCGCCTGCTGAATAGTTCGGTGCAGGGGCCAAATTGGCTTACGGGGGGTTCGGCGGGACCGGAGGGAAGCATCCTGGCGCTGGTGGTCATTCTGCTTTGTGGGCTGCTGGTGCACCTGCGATTTCCGCGGGCGGTGTATCCGGACCGGCCGGTGTAGGGTCAAAGAGCGTGTCGAAGGTTCGAGTAGCAGGTTTTAGGTGCTCAAAGACCCGCCGCTACACGACGAAAAGAACACGGGGCTTAAGGTTGTGCTACAACCCAAGAGCACAGGCAGGAGTGCCTGTGCCACGATAGATTCGGCGGGATTTCAGGCCGAATTGGCCTGAATTCAGGGCACTCCTTTACAACTTTTTACAAGTGTTTGCGACGGCTTGACACACTCGCTGGGAGAGGTCTTTATAGTTTGGCGAGTAGCCGGGAGTGGAGAAGCTGAATGGCAAAGAAGTGGCAATTAACGGACCGCACGAAGATGCTGCTGAAGCTGGAACTGGCGATCGTTCTTCCCGCTGCAGCCCTCATGGGTTTCAGCATTTGGAACTTGAAGCACATCCAGCAGTCGCGGCAGGTTGAGGCAGCGTTCCAACGCGACTTGGGGGATGTGCTGCAGATGGGGGAAAAGAGAACTTGGCATAAAGCCTTCGACATGGTCATGCCCATCCGGAAAGAATTTCCCGATGCTGACGAAGGCCGAGCCAATGTTGAAGCCAAGCTCGACAGGATCCTAACGGAACACCCGGAATTTGCATACGCGTTGCTCTACGACAAGAAGAGCGACATGTTTGTTGGCCGCGTGCAACCCGGTCGCGACTCGGACCCTTCCTTCTGCATGCGCAGCATGGATGCTATCAACATGGCAAAGTCATGGGTGCCGATCGAAGGCCCTCAGATGGCCGCGAAGGTTCGCCTGATGGCGAAAGAAGACGAACCGATCATGTTTGACGGTGGGTGGATGTTGCACGACAAAGAGCACATTTATTGGAACCTCGCTTTCTTTGTGCCCCCCGGCGCCACAGAGGATCGTGCGGAGCTGGGCGCTGTGTCCTTCGATGAGCAGTATCTTCGAAACACGTTCTTCCCACAGGTGATGACGTATGTGTTGAACGGCAAGGACAACGTTTTGCGGCACGAAGCGAATCCACCGGCCATGGCGGTGATGGGACACGATGAATCGATCCCCTGGGCGACTACGGCGAACTGGGATGGAGGCAAGGCCGAAGCCGAGCACAGTTTTCATTGGCTGTTCCAGGATTTATCGTTGGCGATCAAATATCAGGGAACCACGGTCGCGGATATGAGCGCGAAGTTTCTGCACTACAACTACATGGTGCTGACCGCGCTATCGATTCTGATGGCCGGAGGTATTTGGCTGACCTACCGCAACATCACTCGGGAAATGAACTTGGCGCGGTTGAAATCGGATTTCGTGGCGAATGTTTCGCACGAGTTGCGCACACCGCTGGCGCTGATCCGGCTGTATGCGGAGACGCTGGAGCTGGGGCGGCTGAATGCGAAGGAAAAATACCAGGAATATTTCCGGATTATTCGCGAAGAGAGCGAACGGCTGACCGCGCTGATCAACAATATTCTGGATTTTTCGCGCATCGAGGCGGGGCGCAAGGAATACGAGTTCAAGGAAACGAATTTGCCGGAACTGGTGTGCTCGACGCTGGATTCTTACCGGTTCCAGATCGAGCAGCACGGTTTTACCTTCGAGGAGAACATTGCGCACGACATTCCTCCGGTGAACGTGGACCGCGAGGCGATTGCGCGCTCGCTGCTGAACCTGGTGAACAACGCGCTGAAATATTCCAAGGAAAAGAAATTTATTGGAGTCAATTTGTACCGGGCGAACGGCAGCGTGAAGCTGGAAGTGCAGGATCACGGCATTGGCATCCCACCGGCCGAACAAGAAAAGATTTTTGAGAAGTTTTACCGGTGCGGCGACCCGCTGGTTCACAACATCAAAGGATCAGGATTGGGCTTGTCGTTAGTGCGGCATATCGTGCGCGCGCATGGAGGCGAGGTGCAAGTGGAGAGCGCGCCGGACAAGGGAAGCAAGTTCACGATTGAGCTGCCGCTGGATGCGGGGCGCGCCGGAACGGCGCTGGCATGAGGCTCGCGGAGCGTGAGGTGGTGCCATGCTTCGCAAAGGCCAAAAGGGAGAGGTCATGAGCGTGAGTAAGATATTGATCGTAGAGGATGAGCCGAATATGGTGTCGGGATTGCGCGACAACTTCGAATATGAAGGATTCCAGGTGATCACGGCCCTCGATGGCGTGGAAGGATTGGAACGCGCGTTGAAGGACTCGCCGGATTTGGTGGTGCTGGACGTGATGATGCCGCGGATGAGCGGGCTGGACGTCTGCAAACAGCTGAAGGCCAAGCGGCCGTCGATCCCCATCATTATGCTGACGGCGCGTGGACAGGAAGTGGATAAGGTGGTCGGGCTGGAGCTGGGCGCCGACGATTACGTGACCAAGCCATTTTCGATTCGCGAGTTGCTGGCGCGGGTGAAAGCGGTGCTGCGGCGAGCGCACACGTTGCCGAAAGACCAGGACCAATACGCGTTTGGCGACGTGGAAGTGAACCTGCGCAGTTATCAGGTGACACGCGGGGGCCAGCGCATCGAGTTTTCGAATAAAGAATTCGAACTACTGAGACATTTTTTGTGCCATTCGGGAGAGACGTTAAGCCGCGATCGATTGCTGGATGAAGTGTGGGGTTACGAGAATTTTCCGACGACGCGTACGGTGGACGCGCATATCGTGCGGATCCGGCAGAAACTGGAACCTGTGCCGGACGAACCGCGCTATTTTTTGACGGTGCACGGAGTGGGCTACAAATTCGTAGGATAAATCATCATGATGACGTACGGCGAATTGATGCGCGATATTCGGGGGAATCTCAGCAGCGGACGGCTCTCGCAAAATGCCAAGAGCTCGCCTGCCGCCGGTTCCGGCCAGGCGGCGAAACAGGGGCAGGACGAGCGGCTGGCGGACGAGCGGTTTCTGGCGGACGAACTAGCTGCGTTGCGCCGGGATCACGCGAAATTGCAACAAGCAATTTTTGAAGCGGCGCAAATCCAACGGAAACTTTGCGCCCCCCGCGCGCATGAATGGAACGATTTTGAGATTGCCGGAGAGATTTTCCCGGTGCGGCACTTGTCGGGCGATTTCTTTAAGGTGACCGAGGTCGGCGGTGCGCTCGTAGCCATGCTCGGGGACATCGCGGGAAAAGGATTGTCCGCGGGGATTTGGCAGGCGCACTTAATGGGTTTGATCCAGCGATCCGCGCGACGCCACACGGATCCTGGGGAGCTGGTGGCGGAAGTGAACCAGGAACTCTGCCAGGAGGAAAGTGGAGCGCCGTTGACGGCGCTGTTTGTGGCACGGATCGAGCCGCAGACGACCGAATTGGCGTACTGCAATGCCGGTTTGCCCGCGCCGCTGGTCTTGCGAGGAGAAAAGAGCGTGGAGTTCTTGAAGGAAGGCGGACCGATGCTGGGAGCGGTGAAAGCCGCCAAGTTCGAGACCGGCCGCATCACTTTGCAACCCGGCGACATGCTGGTGGCGTGTTCCGACGGCGTGACGGAAAGCCGGAACACACAAGACGAAGAGTTCGAAGTAGACCGGCTGATCGCTTCGGCGCAAGCGGTATCCCGATTCGACGCCACCAAGGCGCTCTTCTCTCTATTGGCCACAGTTTTGGATTTCGCGGATTCCTGCTCGCTGCATGACGATTTGACGCTTCTGGTGATGCGCCGCCGCGAAATGTTGACGCGTGAACAGGCTCGTTCGCAGGCAAAGGAATTTTCGGCTCCTCCCCGCCGGCTGCCGCGGGCACGTAAGCAAAGGCACCATGCGGAGGGGGACACCGCCCCAAAGCGCTAGGTTCAGGAAAAGTCGGGTCCGGAGATTACGGCTAACGGATCCGTCGGTAGTGGTGTGCCTAAATTCGAAGGCAAAGGAGTTGTCATGGCGACTCGCTCCACAACGCTGCTCGAAGAAGCTGGATTCAGCCCAGCCTGGAGTCAGGCTCTGCACAGCTGCCCGGAGATCATCAGTTCGATTTATACCGCGCACTACCAGCATGTGCTGCAGGTGTGCCGGCGCTTTTTCCGGCAGCCGGAAGACGCCGAGGATGCTGCCGCGGAAGTTTTCCTGAAGTTGCACACGGTGTTGGACAAGAAGGACGAGGACCATCCGTTCCGGCCGTGGGTGTGCCAGGTGGCGGGACGCCATTGCATCGACAAGTTGCGGCGCCGGAAGCGGGAAAAGTACTCGGCGGTGCCGGGCAACGATCTTTGCGCCGTGCCGGATGTATCGAGGCCCTCGCCGTTGTCGCAGGTATTGCACCGGGAAGCGCAGCAGCAAGTGCGTGAGGAACTGAATCGCTTGCCGGAGTATTACAAGGTGCCGCTGGTGCTGCGGTACTACAAGCACATGAGCTACTCGCAAATCGCGGAACGGTTGAATCGCCGCATTCCCACGGTGAAAACCATTATTTTCCGCGCGAAATGCCGCTTGCGGCGAAATCTGCTGGAAGGGCAGAAACCACGACCGGTTGCGGAGCTGACTCCCGAGCCGGCCGAAACGGTTTCGCGAAGAATGTGGTGCTAAGTGCGGCGCCTGCGCAAGGTCAAGCTGGCTGGTCTAGCGGAAGCGCCGGATCAGCAGGTTGTGCCGGTCCGATCGGTACAGCCCCAGCACATACACAATTCCTGTGCCTTTGGTCGAATAAATTACTTGCCTGATTCGGAGTAACGGCTCTCGCTTTGGGACTCCCAGCAATTCCGCCGTTCGCGAATCGGCCGCGGTGGCGTCCACTTCCTCATCGGCGTAGCCGATCACCGCGCCGTAATGCTGTTCCAGAATCTTAAACAGAGATTCGCGCTCCAGTCGCTCTTCGAGCAGCCCGGCAAATTGTTTCGCGGAAAAATAGCATGTTTCCAATGCGAAGGGTTCTCCGGCGGCTTGGCGCAGCCGTTGGAGTTTCAAGATTTGGGTTTTTGGCAGCAGCGACAGGCGAGCCGTGGCATCGGGCTCATCGTCGACAATTTCAGAGAAAAGCACCTCGGAATTCGCGCTCAGATTCCGCGCCTTCATCTGTTCGGTGTAACTCATCAATTTGTTGAAATGGATTTTGGGTGGTGAAACAAACGTGCCAATGCCCCGCCGACGCTCCACCACTCCTTCCTGTTCCAAAGTGGCGAGCGCATGTCGGGCAGTCATGAGGCTCACGTCGTGAAGCCGAGCTAGTTTCCGCTCGGACGGTACTGCATCGCCGGGCCGCAGCCCTCCGGACTCGATTACTCTGCGAACGGCGCCTTGGATTTTCTGATAGGCGGGCAAGCCATTGCGAGCTCTTAGTGACATCGGATTTTCCTCAACAAGGGTCCAGAGGGTTGAGGTCAAATGGAGAATCGCCCGCAACGACCCTGGATTCGCACCCATTAAGCGGTTTCACTGCTCGATGCCGTCGTTCAATGAAGTGTGTTAACGAAGCAAGTAAAGAAGGAATAACACTAATTTTTCCAATTCTTTGTGTCGACGGTCACAGACAGGTGTTTCCAGGTGCTATATAGCTAGACGCAATAGTTTGGGGTGCCTGCCGTTCTTTTTATTCGCTACATGCCGGGGAGACGCTGCGCGCAGACTGCGGGCAGCTTGGGAGGATTCACATGAAAAAAGTGCTGTGCCTAGCCTGGGTACTGTGTTGCCTTGGGCTTGTAGTCCTGTTGTATGGGGCGAACGTCACCTTCGCCCAGGAAGTCACCGCTACCATCACTGGTACGGTGACCGATCCTAGTGGTGCGGCAATAACAGGAGCAACCGTGACCGCCAAGTCGGTGGAGCGCGGAGAGGTTTTCACCGCCAGCACGAATGAAGCGGGAATTTATCGCATCTCTCAGTTGGTGGTTGGCAGCTATGAACTGAAGATCGAAAAGTCCGGTTTCCAGACCTCGGCGTATCCCGCCTTTGCGCTGCACGAGAACCAGATCGCGCGGATCGACGTTCAGCTCAAGGTCGGGCAGGTCAGCCAGACGATCGAGGTAACTGGCGCCGCTCCAGTGCTCAAGACGGAATCCACTCAGGTCGACACGATCATCAATGCGGCCACGAATGACAACCTGCCGCTGGCTTCTCGCAACTACGTTCAGCTCACCCTGCTTGCCCCCGGTTCCGTTTCCACGGACCCCAGCAGTTTCCAGAGTGGAAACAACACCGGTGGTTACGGGGCGCGCCCGCTGATCAATGGCAACCGCGAGCAGGCCAACAACTTCCTTCTCGACGGCATGGATAACAACCAAGTCTCCGACAACCTGCTCGGCTACACCCCGGCGCCGGATGCCATCGAGGAATTCAACCTCATCACCAACAATGCTCCCGCGGAGTTCGGTAACTTCATGGGCGGCATCGTCAGCGCCACCATCAAGTCTGGCACCAACAGTTTCCATGGCGACATCTGGGAATTTCTCCGGAATGACGCGCTCAATGCCAACAGCTGGTCTAATAATTTCAACACCGCCGACAACGGCACCGTTTGGGATCCGCTACCCAAGGCCAAACTGCGTTGGAACATGTTCGGGGCTACGTTCGGCGGCCCGATCCTCAAGAACAAGCTGTTCGTGTTCACCGATTACCAGGGACAGCGGTATGACATTCCCGCTTCGAGTTCCACGTTCAACGTATTCACGACCGCGGAACGCGGCGGAAACTTTGGCGCGCTTTGCGCGGCCGGATTCAACTCTGCAGGAGTCTGCACGGGAACCGGTGCCGCAAACGTGCAGCTCTACAATCCCTGCGTATCGTTTACTCAGCCCTGCACACCTTCATCCCCGGCGGCGACTGTTCGCCAACCGTTCCCGAACAACGTCATTCCTATGGCGATGATTAGCCCCGTGGCGCAAGCGCTCTTTAATTCGTCGCTGTATCCGACAGCCATCGGCACGGGTTTAAAGCAGAACGCGGTGAACTCGAATCCAAATCAGTTCAACGTGGACCAAGGCGACCTCCGGGTTGACTACAAAGCCAGCGACAAGGACACCCTGTCCTATCGCTACACGCAGTCCTTCCAGAATAACCCGTCGACCAACACCTTCCTGCTGTACGGCAACTCCTTTTCCACTACGCCGATCAAGAACACCGTCGGCGACTGGACCCGCTTGATTAACAGCAACCTGGTCAACGATGCCCGCTTTGGCTGGAGCCACGTTACTGTGGACAATGGTAACTCTTGGGATCCTAGCGTCGGGGAATTCGGCAATACCCTGGGCATCGGCAATGGCAACCCCACGGGAGTTCCTGGACTGTTGGCGATTCAGTTTGCCAACTCGGCCGTCAACAACTTTGGGCAGTTGGTAACCACGGAAAATTTCGACGATCACGTTTGGCAAGCAGAAGATTCGATCACGTGGACGCATGGCCGGCACGTATTCAAATTCGGCGGCCAGTTCTTCCACGAGATCATCAACACCTTCTATGCCGGCAACAACGGCGAACTCGGCTATCTGAACTATAACGGCCAATTCACCGCGTCTGCCGTGGGCGCTGCCGTCTCTGGCGATGGCGGGGCCGACTTCTTCCTGGGGCTTCCCGATTCCATGGGCCGCGGGGTCAGCACCGGCAAGACTTGGCAGCAGTCGGAGAACGTCATTGCCGGCTTCGTTGAAGATACTTGGAAGTTCAGCGATCGGCTAACCTTCAACCTCGGGCTCCGCTATGAGGCACACACGCCTTGGGTCGAAGAAAATGACGAGCAAGCCAACTATAACTTCGTGACCGGCAATATGGACCTCGCCAACCAAAACGGCGCCAGCCGAGCACTCTACAAGGGCTTCTACGGTGGCCGGGACTTTCAGCCGCGCCTTGGCTTTGCCTACACCCCTGGAGGATTCCTCGGGGAACACACAGTGATCCGTGGCGCCTTCACCATTTCTTCTTACTTGGAAGGCACCGGCACCAACCTGCGCTTGCCTTTGAACGCTCCTTTCACACCGGCGGAAATCAACGCATCCTACAACCTGGATCCGTTGCCGCTTACCAGCTCTTCCGACGGAATCGTGGGTGAGGCGACCAACCCCTCCTGCGCCGCGCCGCTGTACGCTTGTTACGCTGGAGCATACCTGCGCGTGTGGGACCCGAACGTTCAGCCGGCCATCGACAATCAGTACAATTTGGCGGTTCAGCACCAGTTCTGGGGAGACACTACCATTCAGGTCGGCTACGTTGGCCAGCACGCCTACCACTTGATGGTGCCGTTTGACTACGCCCAGCGGGTGCTACTGCCCAACTCCACGTGCCCCACGATGACTGGGGCCAATCCTACGCCGTGCACGGACCCGAGTCCGTTCTTCTCGGCGAACCCGACGCTGTACAACGTGCTGAGCAACTATGGCACCACGGGTGCCTACGTTTCCGGCACGCAGTCCAATGGCACGATGGGTTACAACTCCTTGCAGGCCGTCCTGCACAAAGAGATGAGCCATAGCCTGCAATATCAGGTGTCTTACACCTTCTCCAAGTGCATGTCGAACAGCACCGGCTATTACGGCGCATGGAATAACGCGCTGAGTGCGTCGGCCTACTGGCAAGACGTGTACGATCCGAAGGCGGAATGGGCGCCGTGCTACTACGATGCCACCCATGTCCTCACCGGTTATGCGGTCTATGAACTACCCTTCGGTCGTGGGCAGGCCATCGGCCATAACATGAATCGCGTGTTGGACGGCGTGGTGGGAGGCTGGCAGGTTTCTCCCATCTTCACCTTCCGCACCGGCTGGCCTATGCCAGGCCCGGGCGCCAATGACAACTCTGGAACCTTCAGCCGTGGCGCTCGCGCCGACTGCAATGGACTGCCAGGTATCGAGGATACTGCCATCAACCAGAACCTGTTCCCCGGCACCGGCGGCATACAGTGGTTCACCAACGACAACAATTTTACCAATCCGGCGATCGGAACGTTCGGCAACTGCGCGCCGCAACTCAGTGGTCTGCGCGGTCCGCACTACACCGACCTCGATCTCGGCCTTGCCAAGAACTTCCAGCTGACGGAGCGGTTCCGGCTGCAATTCCGGTCCGAGTTCATCAATTCCCTTAACCACGTACAGCTCAACGCGCCAAGTATGGGCCTTGGGTCCAACGAAGGTCAGATAACCAGCGCACAGCCTTCCAGGCAAATTCAGTTCGCCTTGAAGCTCTATTATTAGCGATAAAGCGCACATAAGTGAGGCAGGCGAACACCCCCGCCTGCCTCATTTTCTTTTTAGAGTGCGAGTGCTGTTGGGATAAAAACCAACCGTTTACTTGAATCGTTTCCGCGCAAGCACCGCGAAGTGCGTAAACCGGTGTGACAGGGTTCAAGCTTGGCGCATCAGAAAGCTCAGCCCAACTTATTGGGTGAAAGCTACCAGACGAGGTGTCGGATGACTGCTTACTACGGCGGCAAGCAATTGGCGGATGCGTTTCGAACTGTGCGGAAGAACACGATTCAAGTGGCGGAGGATATCCCGGAAGCAAGTTATGGGTTTGAGGCGGCGCCCGGGACGCGCTCGGTGGGGCGGATGTTGACCCATGTTGCCATTTCGACCCGCATCTGGGAGGAAGTCCACAAGACCGGCCTGACCACGCTGGCCGGATTTGATTTTTTCGGGGCGATCGATCGCTTTCAAGCCGAAGAAGCCAAGCCCAGAACCAAGGCCGAAATCCTGCAATTGCTGAAAACGGAAGGTGAGCAGTTCGCCTCGTGGGTGGAGACGCTGACTCCCGAGACGTTGGCGGAAAACGTCACCGACCCGGACGGAAAAACGGCCAAGACGCGGTTCGAGCGGCTGCTGGGCGCGAAAGAACACGAGATGCACCATCGTGCACAGCTTATGTTGATCGAGCGGCAATTGGGAATCGTGCCGCATCTGACGCGGCAGTTCCAGGAACGCGTGGCGCAGATGCGTGCAGCAAAGGCGTAAGTCTAAAAGGCAGTTCCGCAGCAGCGGCTTTCGCGTTGCGGGCTGAAAACTTGCGGACACGGGGCGCAGGAGTCCTGCGCCCCTACGAATAGAGACCGGCGGTGCGGACGGCGCTAGGGGCTGGGCTTCAGCACTCGAAAGGTCGCTAAGGATGCTCGAACAGGGTTATGTCGCCGCTGGCGGCGGTGGCGTCGGGCGGCCGTGAACGAGAGGCATCGGCGGCAAGCTGCGTATTGGCCTGCTGGAGTTGTTGGCGAGACAGGTAGTGGGCCACGGACTTCAGATGGCTTGCGCCAGACTTGTCGCCGCCCGCAACCGCTCGCGAATACCAGAGGTAAGCCGATACGTAATCCCGCGGAACACCCATGCCGTGCTCACACAGATAAGCGTAATTCATTGCCGCGTGAGGCAGCCCTTGCTGGGCAGCGAGGCTTGCCCAATGGGCGGATTGCGCGTAATCAAGGGGAACGCCAGTGCCCTTGAAATAGAAAAGCGCCAGATTGGCTTGTGCCGGCGCCAGGCCTTGATCCGCCGCAGCGCGGAACCACTTGGCCGCCGCCACCGCATCGGGAGGGGTAGCCCAACCGAGGTAGTAGAAGGTAGCGAGATTATATTGTCCGATGGCGTTGCCGTGCTCGGCGGCGGCCTGATAGCACTGAAACGCGAGTTTCACGTCCTTCGAAATGCCGCGCCCGTATTGGTAGAGCCCGCCTAAATTGTTTTCCGCGCCACTATGGCCTAGCGAGGCCGCGGCGCGGTAATGCTCCGCAGCCTGGCCGTAGTCCGCCGGCACGCCTTGTCCGTGTTCATAGAGATAGCCGAGCAAAAATTCGGCAGGCGCGAAATGCTGAGAGGCGGAGAAGCGAAGCAGCGGCAAAGCGGAAATGTAATCGGCGCCAGCATGCGCATTAAAGATGAGAGCGTAAGCCCGTTGGTATTCGGCGATCACTGCGGCGGAAGGAGGGCTGGGCGGTGCGGAGATCGAACGGGTGAACAGGTTTTGCGTGTCTTGGAACGAGGCAGCGAACGAAGAAGGCGGCCCGGAGCAAACGAAAAGCAGCAGAAGGCCGAAGGAAGAGGAGCATATGGAAGCGAGTGTGATGCGCACGAGGACCTCCCTTTTTGAACTGCGAACGTCGTTCCCCGTGCGTGGGTGCCAAGGCTGGCGCACAACGAGGAGCGGGAGGCACACCACGAACTTGGCGTGGACAAGTAGAGTGGCGAGGCCGCGGTGGTCGCGAACTAAACCCAACTCTTCAAGGCACGCAAGAAGCGTGATACCCCTACTGGACCACTGCGCTCGCCGGAGGCGATACGGGAATAGACGAACGAGGGGTAGAAAAAGTTCGTTCGATTCCGAAACTGTGCTGGTGCAGAAGCTACAGGATTTACGGGATTTGGCAGGGACGAGCCGAGAGAGAATTGTCTCTTTTCGTTAACACAGTACGGTCTCGGCCGGCAGTGGCGGGCGCTTTTGGGCGGCGGACCGAAGCGCTTAAGTATGTAGGCTGGTCGGCAAATCTGCGGAGGAGACCGAGATGGCTGGTCGAGGTTTGAGCAGGGAATTGCCGAGGCGGTACAAGAGGAGTACTGCCAGGATCGCGCCATAGAGCAGTGGCAGGCGATGGTCGGACTTGACCAGCCAGTAGTAATGAATAACGCCGCACAGCGCGCTGACATAAATTAAGCGATGGAGCGCCTGCCAGCGTTTACCGCCAAGGCGGCGAATCCATCCTTTGGTGGAGGTGAGCGCCAGCGGAATCAGCAGTACGAAGCCAAGAAAACCCACGGTAATGAAAGGGCGCTTGGCCACGTCTTTCCACATTCCGGCGAGATTGAAATCCTGGTCGGGCCAAAGATAAGTCAGAAAATGCAGGCACACGTAAAAGAACGCAAAGAGCCCGAGCATCCTGCGAAAGCGAATGAGGTCGGGCAGAGCGAGGATTTTGCGCAACGGAGTGATCGCCAGGGTGATAAGAAGAAATCGTAGCGTCCAATCACCGGTGAAATGCTGCGTGTATTCGACGGGATTGGCGGTGAGAGCGCCAAGGTAAGCGCGCCAGGCGTAATAGACGAACGGGGTGAGCGCGAGCAAGAAAACCGCGGCCTTGGACCATTTGCTAAGAAGCAGGCGGCGCAGAGACTCGCGCACGTCAGTAGTTCTTCCTCAAATCCATGCCGGTGTAGAGACTGGCCACTTGATCGTAACCGTTGAACATCAGCGTTTTGCGCCGGAGGAATTCTCCCAGCCGTCGTTCGGTAGCTTGACTCCAGCGGGGATGATCGACGTTGGGATTCACGTTGGAGTAGAAACCGTATTCATTGGGAGCATACATATTCCACGTGGTTGGAGGCATGCCTTTGACGCAACGGATTTTCACGATGGATTTGATGCTCTTGAAGCCGTACTTCCAGGGAATGACCATACGCACCGGAGCGCCATCTTGATTCGGCAGCGATTCTCCATACATACCGACGCACAGGAGCGTGAGTGGATGCATCGCTTCGTCGATGCGCAGGCCCTCGACGTAGGGCAGTTCGATTCCGGAATGTTCCGCCCAAGGCATCTGGCCGCGATCGTAGTAAGATTGAAAGGCTACGAACTTGGCTTTCTCTGTGGGTTCGGCCAGCTTGAGAATCGTGTTCAGCGAATAGCCGATCCACGGCACAACAATCGACCAACCCTCCACGCAACGGTGCCGATAGATGCGCTCCTCCAAGGGAGCGAGTTTTAGAATATCGTCCATGCTGTACTTGGCGGGCTTTTTGACCTCGCCCTCGACGGATACGGTCCAGGGCACCGTGCGGAATTTCTGAGCATTCTTGGCGGGGTCGCTCTTGTCCGTGCCAAACTCGTAAAAGTTGTTGTAGTGCGTCACGTCCTCGAAGGTGTTGATTTTCTCGGTGGTGCTGTACGGGCTTTTGATCGAAACGTCCAACTTTGTGCCAGCTTGCACCGCAGCGGGGGGAAACGCGAAGCGGGAAAACACTTTGCCGCCGGCGATGGCGACTCCAGCCAGACCCATGGCGCGCAGGATTTGCCGACGATTCAAATAGACGGATTTCGGGGTGATGTCGGCCTCGGTTAAGTCACCGAATTTTCGCATTCAGGACCCGCCTCCGTGGGTCGCCGCGCTTGCAGTAACAAACATAGGAGTCAGCGCCTCTTCTGAGGTTACACTGAATTAGATGCGGAGAGGGGAAGCGCGGGATGAGCGGTGCCTGGTCGGCAATGAGTGAACAAAAAGCAGGGCTTAGCAGCCTGCTTTCGTGGCGCAAGCGGATTCAGCTTGACTTTCGGCGCTTGCGCGTACATCTTTATGGGCTTTGCTTGTTATGACGGCTCACTCTGTGGGAGGGTCAATCTTACTCAGTCTATGACGACAGTTCGACTGTGTTTCCACGATCGTTGTTTCGATGGCGCGGCTTCGGCGGCGCTCTTCTACCGTTTCTACCGGGAGCAGTTCGACCCCAAGGCGGAATTCCATCTGCGTGGGATGACCCACAAAGCGAAACACCCTTGGGAGGATGCGCTTTTCGACGGGGACGAAAACGTCATTGTGGATTTCAAATACTCGAACTCACCGAAAGTGACCTGGTGGTTCGATCATCATCAAAGTGCGTTCTTAACTCCCGCGGACGCGGAGCATTTCAAACGTTTTCCTGGCCAGCACATGTACTATGAGCCGGACTACAAATCCTGCACCAAGCTGATCGCCACGGTGACCGGAGAGAAATTCGGTTTCAATACCAAACCGCTGGCCGACCTGATTCACTGGGGCGACATCATTGACGGGGCGCAATTTCCCTCGGCGCAGTTCGCCACGGAATTGAGCGAGCCGGCCACGCAACTGGCGCTGGTCATCGAGGCGGCGCCCGAAGATGGCGTGCCGGCGCAGATCATTCCAGAACTGGCTTACCGGCCGCTTTCGGAAATTGTCCAGCTGCCGGTGGTGGCGAAATATTTGGGCCCGCTGCTGGAGCGGCATCGCAAGTCCATCGAGATTTTGCGGCAAAGATGTGAGTCGAAGGACGGAGTGATTTTCTTTGATGTCAGCGACCTGGACATGGAAGGCTACAACAAGTTCATCCCGTATCTGCTGCATCCGGAAGGCGTGTACTCGGTGAGCGTCAGCGCCTCGCCGGTGCGCGCGAAGGTGTCTTTAGGCACGAATCCCTGGAATCAGGCTACCGCGGACAAAAATTTGGCCACGCTTGCGGAGCAGTATGGAGGCGGCGGGCACCAGCGTGTGTCGGCCATTTCTTTTGATCCGCAGGATCTGCAGCGGGCTCGCAAAGTGGCGCGCGACCTGGCTGCGGTGCTGCGCGCAAAGTAATTGCCGCGTCAAGATTCTCCAATCCTGGAAGCCGTTTGCGGGCGGTTCGTGTCGACAGAAATTCTGGAACAAGGTAAAATGAAGAATTGCCCGTGGACCGGTAGCTCAATGGTAGAGCAGTTGACTCTTAATCAACGGGTTGGAGGTTCGAGTCCTCCCCGGTTCACCAAATAAATTCATTAAAATAAATATGTTACGGACAATTAAGGGCAACTTGGTGTGCCCAGTAGATTTGGACTGTAGTAGGAACTGTAGTAGCCCTGAGTGTGATTGACCTGCATTGTGATCTGTAGAAGAGTGTAGAATCACGCTTAACAGGGGGCGCCAAGAGGAATCATGCGCAAAGGATACCGGTTACTGCCATGGCCAGGGCCGGGGCTGACGGTATGTCCTAATATTTGGGTTTTTTATTATCGATTGTTCCGATTGCTGGTTGCCAAAAATATTGGCTTCTTCTCCGTTTACAACAAGGAAGAGGGTTACAGGTCGGCCACGTGGCGAGATGTTGTTAAGAATCCCGTCATATTTCTTCGATTGTGGCTGGCTTGTCTATGGGCGTGGATCGGCGGGAGGAAATGGGCATGAAACCGCAAACCGGCGTGTGCCTTTTTCTGAAAGATAAGACGATAATGGTGGGCGCACCAAGGTGGTCGCTTTTGCTGCTCGCCAATCTGCAGCGTTGGCTTTTGAAGCATCCGAGGTGGGCTGTCCTGGCCCTCAAACTTCGGATTCTCCAATTGCGATAAAGACCGTAAGTGTCCCTATTTTGCTGCTCCACGGGTTGGGACACACTTTGTCTCCATGCATCCCAAAGCTATCGCGCCTTCGAACAGATAGCGGAGCGACTGTTTACTAACCCATACAAAGGCCATCGGCATTACTCTTAATCAACGGGTTGGAGGTTTGAGTCCTCCGCGGTTCACCAAGATTCCTAACGACTTACTGCCAATTTCAAGAATTGGTTCACCGACACTGGATGCAGGTCGAACAGAAATAATGAACTTCCAGCGGATGGGTTATGCCTTGATGACTGTCATCTCACCGATCCAGCAAAAGTTAAACAACTCTCGACCTTTGCTTAAACGGTGACTGACATGTTCACTGAGCTTTGGCTGGGTGGATGTCCCTTATAGTCGATCGCGAGAAGGGTGATGTCGTCCGATTGGCTCGGTCCGAAGTCTTGGCCAGACCACCTCGTGATTTCACTAATCACGGTGTCACTGAAACGCCTAATAGGGAGGGCGTGATTCGACTGAACCATATGTCGCAGACGCTCCATGCCAAACTCCTCGTTGGAAGAGTCTTTTGCTTCGATGATTCCGTCGGTCACGAGTAAGATTCTGTCTCCCTCCTCTAGAGGGAAAGTCACTGCCGAATAGGTTGCGGTCGAAAATGGGCCAAGCATCAGGCCATTTTCGACGCACTCGTCGGCGCATCCCGTTCGCGAACGCCATTGCACGAGTGGCGGATGGGCTGCGCCGCCATAGCTCACGGTGGCAGTCTCCATATCTACGAACAAATATGCCGCGGTCACGTAGTAATTGTTCATAAACTTGCCGCACAGCGCTCGATTCAGTCCGGACAACACCTGCGCGGGATCAGACGCGCTTGCCCTTTGAGCCGCAAGGGCTGTCTGGAGCATGGAAGCAATTAATGCCGATGGCAGCCCATGACCCGATACATCCGCGATCAAAATACCAACGTGTTTTTCGTCGACGACCAAAAAATCATAGAAGTCGCCGGCGACAGAATTCATAGGTATGTAGCGGGCCTCGATTTCCAAACCATGGATACAAGGAGTTTGCTGGGGAAGGATGGACATTTGGATTTGCCGGGCCATCTCCAGCTCCCGGTTCAGGGTTAATAGTTGCTGGGTGACGGTCTCATGGGCATCACGCAGCATCAGGTGAGTTCGGACGCGCGCGGTGACGATTGGAGGCGAAAACGGTTTGTGAATGTAATCGACCGCACCTAGAGCGAAACCGCGGGCCTCATCGGCAACGTCGGTTTTTCCAGTCAGAAAAATCACCGGTATATCGCGTGTTTTCCTGTCGGCCTTCAACCGGCTACAGGCTTCGTAGCCATCGATTTCTGGCATAATCACGTCGAGAAGAATCAAGTCGGGAACCGGGTCGATGCTTGCCAGCTCCAGCGCCTTCGCACCGTTTTTTGCCACACGGATCTTATAATCGTCCTTAAGCATGGAGTGTACGACCTGGATATTTTCAGCATCGTCGTCCGCCAAAAGCAGAACTCTTTTCTGTGCAGAAATACTCATTGGTCCCAGTTCACCTCATATTTCTTTGTAATCTCTTGCAGGCGGGTGAGAGCCTCGTCAAAGTCAAATCCGTTGACCGCTGAGCCGAGGGCGTCGAGTTGTGTGGTTTCGATTCTTCCCGACAACATTTCGGCCAGGGCCGTGTACGAGGCGGGCGCGTCCGCATCGTTCGCCTCGAGCAACGCCTTAAGCTGGTCCATAGCGGCCAAAATATCGGAAGCAGAGTGAGGGCCGGAAGAGGCTCCGGAAGCAGGAGCAGCAACCGTCAGTGCAGATCGAATGGACTGGACCTGCCAATCCAGAAGTGAAGAAAGCTCCTTGCTCGATTCCTGGAGATGATCCTCCGAATCGCGGATGGCATTTTCGATCTTCCCAGCGCACTGAAAAAGGCGGACGGCGCCAATATTTCCCGCGAGGCCCTTCAGCGAGTGTGCAACTCGTTCCGCGAGCGTGCGATCTCCCTTTTCTATCGCCTCGGCAATGAGCACGGCATCAGAAGCATGCTTGGCGGCAAACTGATTTAACAGGTTCCGATACAGGTGGACATTTCCAGCGACGCGCCGCAGGCCGCTTGCCACATCTATGCCTTCGATTTCAGGCAAAGTCATTTCGTCCTGCGCCGTAGCCGGGCTCGTAAGATCGGAACGGCGCAGTTGCCGGGGTAGCCATCGCGCCAACGTTGCGAAGAAAATTTCTGGGTCGATTGGTTTAGCCAAGTGGTCATTCATTCCCACTTCCAGACAACGGTGAATCTCCTCCGCCATGGCATGAGCAGTCATCGCGATGATGGGGAGTTTTTGAAGACGGAGATGGCTGCGAATGAGTCTCGTGGCGGTAAGACCATCTACCTCAGGCATTTGTAAGTCCATCAAAACGACATCAAAGGGCCGCGATTGATCTTCCTGCGTTAAAATCTTCAGTGCTTCACCACCATGATTGGCGACCACTACGCTAGCCCCGGTGCTCTCCAAGAGCTCCGTAGCGACCTGCTGGTTGACCTCGTTGTCTTCCACTAGAAGAATGCGAGTACCGCGGAAATCATCAGACACGACATCTGTTTCGGCGGATCTTTTCGACCCATCTTCCCCGATGCCAAAGATCTGCATTAGCGTGTCAACCAGAACAGATGGGGTAACCGGTTTTTGCAGAAACCCGTCGATTCCCAGTCCCTCGGCCTGAAGTTGGATTTCTTCGCGACCGAAGGCGGTGATCATTACAATCTTGGGTATGTTCTTCAGGCGGCCCGAGTGTTTGATCACCCGGCTGGTGTCCAAGCCATTCAACACAGGCATCTGCCAGTCCATTAGAACGAGTTGATAGGGATTTTCCTGATCCGCGTTAGCTAACATCTGAATGGCCTCACCGCCTGAGGAGACCAAATCGACCTTGGCGAGAAACCGTTTCAATGCCTCCGCGAGGATTTCGCGCGCGAGGGCATTGTCATCGACCACCAGCGTGCGGATACCTGCGAGCTCCTGGATCGTCTTCTTCGGATTCATGCTGGTGGAGGTCACATCAAACCAAGCTGTGAAGTTAAAAACGGATCCTTGGCCATATTCGCTTTCAGCCCATATATTTCCCTGCATCATTTCGACGAGCCGTTTTGAGATAGAAAGACCAAGCCCTGTACCTCCAAACCTTCTGGTCATGGAACTGTCGGCCTGACTGAACGGTTGGAAGAGACGCGCGATTTGCTCGGGGGCCATGCCAATCCCGCTGTCACGCACTTCAAACTTGAGTTTGACGCGATTGGATAACTGCTGTTCGAGTTGGATCGTTACGACCACCTCGCCGTGTTCCGTGAACTTCACCGCATTGTTTACGAGGTTGATCAATACCTGGCCAAGGCGAAGGGGATCACCAACAAGAATCGAGGGCAGGTCATGCGGCACATGAATAAGGAATTCCAATTGTTTTTCTTGAGCTTTTTGGCTGATGACGTTTGACAAGTTTTCCAGGACCGAATCGAGGCGGAAATTCACATGTTCCATCTCCAGCTTGCCGGATTCGATTTTCGAAAAATCCAAGATGTCGTTGATGATGCCAAGCAGCGCCTCGGCGGCCGCGCTGGTCTTGGTAAGATAATCCCGCTGCTTGGGAGTTAACCGGGTTTTCAGGCCGAGATGCGTCATGCCAACGATGGCGTTCATCGGTGTACGGATCTCGTGACTCATATTGGCCAGGAAATCGGACTTTGCCTTTGTTGCAGCTTCGGCTGCTTCCTTGGCGCCCAGCAATTCCGCTTCGAGGCGCTTGAAGTCGGTAATATCTTGCGAGACGCCGTAGATGTCGCGAGGCTGCCCGGCAGAGTCCGCGACCACATGCCCTAACGCGTGAACCCACATAATGCGGCCGTCGATGGGGCGCTTGTAGGCAAAGACAGTGTTGTAGGTATTGGACCTGCCTTCTGCGGCATCGCTAAATGCCTGTCGTGCGCTTGCGGCGGCGGCCGCATCGCCCTCGTTGGCATGAGCAAATAACTCCTCGAGCCGATAGCGGCAGTCCGGGCGTGGGAAGTCGCCAAAAATAGCAACACGGCGCGGCGACGAGTGATACCATCCTGAGCCGTCAAGCGGGACGTGCCAGTAACCCGCTCTTGTCAATTCCAGCGCGGTCTCCGCCAGGAAGTTTGCCTGTCGTAATTCCTCGTCCCGTCGGTGCAGAAGGCCTTCTGCCGCCTTCCTTTCCGTAATGTCCCATATCGTGACCACAGCTCCGGTCACATTTCCATCTTGAATAATCGGAAACGAAGAGTATTCCACGGGAAGGGAGGTGCCGTCCTTTCTCCACATGACTTCCGCGTCCACGCGGCATGCCACACCATTGCGTGCCGCGCGGTAAATGGGGCATTCCCTTACGGGATACGGAGCGCCATCCGACTTGTGGTGGTGCACTAAGTCGTGCATGTTTCGGCCTAATACTTCCTCGGCGTCGTAGCCGATCATTTGGCAAGTCGCGCGATTGATAAAGGCACAGTTGCCTTGCAGATCGATGCCGTAAATGCCTTGGCCGGTGGAGTCCAGAATCAGCTGCAACTGCTGCGTCAGCCGAGTTTGCGCTTCTTCGGCGCGAACCCGTTCGGTTACGTCTTCGTGCAAGGCGATCACATAAGTTGGCTTGCCGGCCGCGTCCCGGAGTAGCGTAAACCTTCCGCTGGCAATCACGATTTCGCCGTCGCGACGAATAAATCGTTGTGTGTATTCGTCCTTATCGTGCTGTCCCCGCACGAGCTTAGCGTACCGGGTAGCATTCGAAACACGCTCTTCCGGATGAACAATGCTGTCCCAGCGGTCCAAACAACTTAATTCTTGCTCACTGTAACCCAACATCTCGTGCAAGGCGCGATTCGAGAAATGGTGTTCTTTCTCGATGTTGAAGATTCCGATTCCGATCTGGGCATTCTGGAAAATGAGACGGAACAATTCTTCGCTTCCCTGAATTGCTTTGTTCCGACTGTCGGTCACCGGAAACCCCCGAATTGTCTGCTTCGGATTCCTGCTTATTACCGTATTTTGTGGAATTTCAACCGAAGCTCCGAATCGCCGACTGCTCATCCGCGTAAACATCTATCAGTTTCACGAGTTGTGTGAGCTTGAGCATATCTTGAACCTTCTTGGGCGGGTTCAGTAATTTCAACTGGCCGTCTTTGCTTTTAACGGTGCTAAAAGCCGCAACGAGTTCTCCAACGCCGGCACTATCAATCTGTGTGACCTCCCGAAAATTCAGAACGATCTTTCGGCATTGCCTATCCATCAGCTCCCGGATAGTCATCCGCAGAACCGCACTGGACTCGCCCAGCATCAGCAAGCCTTTTAGGTCAACAATGGTTACGACACCAACTTCTCGAACATTCGCTTTCGATGATGCCATGGCAAGGTTGCCCCTTCTGGTTGGCATTGCAATCATAGGCTCAGATTCTGCGACGTACACTGTCGAAGTTAACAGGTGCTAGCAAGAGTTAAATTCTGTGCGCCGGACGGAGACTCTGGTTCAAAGCGCCTACAACATCATTCGCGTAGCCCGTCTCCTTCCCCCGAATAGGCCATCAGGGCTTCCGGCCTCAGCCTCTTTGCCACGGGAGTTTACCCTCGAAGACCGGCCAAGAGAAGTCCTCAATCCACATCACGAGGTTGTAAGTTGCATCGAAGAAGTAGTCGGCGGAAGAGACCTTGGGGTCGCGATGCTTAGGACTCATCACTCACAAGACAGACCACTTGTACGAAAAGCCGGCTGTCCAGCAAAGTGGTCGAGGACTAGGTCAAGATACACCCCGTGTTGATCCGTAAGAGCCTAAGCTGGCTGCAGCATCGCTTTTGACGGGACGCTCCCCAGCAAAAAGACCAGAGCCTCCGCCATTGTCGGGTGGGTAAAAATCGCGTCACGCAGGACCGTGTACGGCAACCTGCCCAACATGGCGGTCTGAACCGCTGCCATCGTTTCGCTCGCTTCAGCGCCGAACGCGGTGAATCCCAGGATGCGGTCACTTTGGGAATCGATAAGCATCTTCATAAACCCTTGAGTCTCGCCGAGAGTGACGGCGCGCAATACTGCGGCCATGGGCATCTTCACGAGCCGATATGCGATGCGGGACTTTTTCGCTTCGATTTCGTTTAAGCCTACCCGCGCGAGTTCCGGATCCGTGAACATGCAGAACGGCATAAGCCGATCTCGCGTGCTGCGGCTTCCTCCGTTCAGGTTGGCGTGAACCACTCGGAAATCATCGAAGGCGACGTGGGTGAACTGCGGGCTGCCCGCGCAATCGCCCATGGCCCAAACCCCCGAAGCGGTGGTCTCCAATCGCTCATTGACCTTGATATAGCCCCGCGCGTCCAGGTCAACCCCTGCCTTTTCAAGCCCTATGCCTTGCGTATTCGGCGTTCGTCCAGTGGCGACCAAAAGGTCGGTTCCATGAATAGTTTGTTGCCCGCTTCCGTTTTCGATAAGGACTCGCACGTTCTGACCGGACAGCCCTTCGACGCTCCTTACGCGCGTATCGAGCAGCACTTCGATTCCCTCGCTTGTAAAGCTTTCCAGAAGCGCTTGTGCCACATCGGCATCTTCAGCAGTAGCGATTTGGGGGCCACGCTCGATCACGGTTACCGCGGATCCGAAACGGTGCAGGGCTTGTGCGAGTTCAAGGCCTACGTAGCCTCCACCGAGGACAATCACATGTTCCGGCAAACGCTGGAGGTCCAGCGCTTCCACGTGAGTCATCGGCTTTGCCTCCGCAAGTCCGGCGACATCGGGGATGGTAGCCCGCGATCCCAAATCAAGAAAGACTCGATCACCGGTGATCGTCCGGCTGTCGCCATCGTGGAGGTGCACTTCGACGGTTTTCGGAGCGACGAAGCGCGCCTGGCCTTTGATCAGTTCTGCTCCGGTAGCCTTGAACCGATCGAGATGAAAGCGAACTTCGTCTTCCACCATTTTTCTTTTGCGGTTGAAGACGCCTCGCATGTCCGTCGACACCGGTCCCGATTGAATGCCGTACTCAGCGCCGTGCCGGGCGAACCAATTTGCTTTTGCGCTACGAATCACGTTCTTACTCGGCAAGCAGGCGATGTTCGGACACGATCCACCGATATATTTTCGCTCGACCACGGCGGTACGGTGGCCGGCTTGCGCCAAGTTCCAAGTCAGGTGCTTGCCCGACTCGCCGCTACCGATGACAAGGATCTCGTAATGCTCTATGTCAGACATTATTTACCTCCTAGACGGGTAACACTGGCGCCTTTGGTGGCAACACCGTGACTGGGGAGAACAACATTACATCGGTTTGCCGGCGAACCAAAATCATTTGGCGGGAATCATGAGGATTTTCTGCAACGCGCTTAGCTCATTTATCAGCGGCTTGCTCGTCCCATTGCCGTACTGACATAACCAAGAACAGCTCCGGCAGGATGGGCTTTTTGCCTCGCTCTCCTGACTTTGCCGGGCACTCCATCAGTTCTGCAGATCGACGAACCTGGTCTGAACTAAACGTTGAATGACCGCAAAAATCATCGCGGTCGAAACCCCAAACAAAAGCATGCCATTTGCCGTTTCCAGAGGCCCGAGCAATCTCCAGGAAGGCGACATGATCAGGTCACCGTAACCCAAGGACGTGTAGTTGACAGCCGAATGGTAATAGGCGGTCGCAAAGTCAGCGAATTCGCCGCAGAGTACATACAACAGCGCCCATACCGCGATTTCGACCAGGTGCGCAGCCAGCGCGTACAATACGGCCAGGCCGACAATGCCCATGTCAAACCAGAAGCTCGATCCGGCGAGGCCGAGCCTTCTTTCGCGGCGCACGAATGCGATCGTCCTGTTCAGAGGTAGCGCGTGAATCACCGTCGTGCATATTACGGCAACCAGGCCAACAGCTAAGGGGGCAAGAATGGCAATGTGATGAATTTGCGTCATACTCCCGCCGAGCACCTCCCACCCAATCTCTTTGCTCCCGCACCGGAGAGGTAGTCCCGACAGAGGTGGCATGAAACTTGTCGCTGGCCACCCCGAGAGGGAAAGGTGCATCCCCAGCAGCCGCCCTCAAAGTCCAGCGATACTAGACTCATTAGATTTGGGAACAATTGAAATGTACTCATGCCTGAACCTGTTGAGCACAGTGAGCAAGCATTTCAGCGACGTAGGAATCGCCCCTTTCTGTGTTGAACATGGCGTCAAACAGGTGGTGGTCTGGCCAGTTCAGCTTAAGGTACCTCTTCACAAACGCGGCGCGATCGCTGTCAATCGTGTCCACGTCCGCTACTGCCTTGTCTTGCGGGATGCCCATGGTGATCAGTCTGTGAATCTTGGAGGTGCGAGAAGCATAAAGGAACACCCGAAATACATCCTTGCGATCGCGAAGAAAATACTGTGAACCTCGGCCAACGATTACGCAGGGGCCGCCGGAAACAGCGCGATTGACCGCCAGTTCGGAAACCGTGGCGATGCGGCGGGCATCAAGCAGTTCCAGCCGGTCGGTTGGCGGCAGGGCTCCCTCAAATGCTCCTCGAAGAAAAGACTTAAACACGCGATAAACTGCCGGATCAATTTTCCATTCGCGTTGTTCGACGGCTTGCGGGGTACTGTGAGTTATCCGAGCGATTTCCTGAGTCAGCTCGTGGTCCCACAGCTTCCAACCTAGAAGTTTGGCCAGCTTTGCGGCAATCACCGAACCGCCGCAGCCGAACTCTCGCTCAATCGCGATTGCTTGAATCATTGCGCGTATTCCTAACCGGCCGCCACAGCTCCACCCGCTCCGGGATCATTGCGTTTCAAACAAAATGCGAGGACGAACATAATCGCGCAGAGCGCGCCCAGAATCCAAAAGGTGTCCATATAAGACAGCACGTGTGCCTGTTGATTCACCAAGTCGTAGAACCGGGCAACGGCCTGATTGTGGGCGTCCTTGGGGGTGAGCCCAGAATGTGCGATTTGTGAGCTCAGGGCATGGAGCGCGGAACGAAACGCAGGGGTATCCGGAGTGACATGCCCGACGAGGATTTGCTGGTGATATTGAGAGCGCCGCACAATCAGGGTAGTCACCAAGGAAGTGCCTATACTGCCGCCGATGTTGCGCATGAAGTTGATTAATCCAGAGGCGCTGTTGCCCTTCTCTGGAGGAACGCCGATGTAACCCGCGGCGGTGATGGGAACGAATAGAAACCCGATTCCCACCACTTGCGTGATGCGCAGCCACATGGCAAAACGGAAGCTGATGAATAAATCGATCTGGTGAGCCGAATAGAAGAGTCCGATGGCGAGACACAGCCATCCCGCCGCGATCAAATATCTGGCCTGAATCTTTGACGTAAGCTGACCAGTGATCGGCATCATCAGTAGCAAGACCACTCCTCCCCCGGACAAAACCAGACCCGCGAGTTCAGCCGTGTAACCCGTTAGCGTCTGCAGAAATTCGGGAATCAAAACCAAGGTGCTGAAAAGCATGAAGCCCATCATGAACATCATCAGGTTCGCCGCAGCGAAATTGAAGCTCTTGAACATGTGCACATCCACGATCGGATCTTTGCGGAACCATTCCCAGATGACCAGTGTGATCAGGCAAACCGCTGCAGTAATCGCCAGGGTGGTAATGAAATGCGAGCCCAACCAATCGTCTTCCTGCCCCTTATCGAGAAGTATCTGCAGTGCGCCGACTCCCAGTGCCAACATGGATATTCCGATGTAGTCCACGCGGATGCCTCCCCGTTTCAACCGAGGGAGAAAGGGGGGATCTTCGACAAGCGTGTAGGTCAAATAAAGAGCAAGGAGAACTACCGGTAAGGTAATGAAGAATATCCAGCGCCAGGAATAGTTATCTGTGATCCACCCTCCGAGCATCGGTCCCACTGTCGGGGCAAGAACCGCGGAGATCCCGTAAAGCGCAAACGCGACGCCACGCTTCTCGGGAGGAAACGCATCGTTCAGAATCGCTTGCGCCATCGGTTGCAGTCCACCTCCGCCGATGCCTTGTACCGCTCGGAACAACAGCAAAAGAGGCAAACTCGGCGCCAGGCCGCAAAGCAAAGAACTCACCGTGAAAACAAACAGGGACAGCATGAAATACCGCTTGCGGCCGATTAGTTCGGCAAACCATCCGCTGATGGGCAGAACGATGGCATTGGCCGCGAGATACGAGGTAAGCACCCAGGTACTATCGTCGTAACTGGCTCCCAAGCCTCCGGCAATGTAGGGCAAGGCGACGTTGGCTACGCTGGTGTCCAAAACTTCGACAAATGCCGCCATCGAAACGGTAACTCCAATCGCCCAAGGATTTACCTTAGGACGCCAGACAACCTGATCGAAGGTCAGCGCTTGGGAGCTCATCGTAAGTACACTTTTGCTTCGACGTTCATGCCCGGCCGCAGCTGATGGTCGCGATTTTCCCCGGGTTCCAGAACAATCTTCACCGGCACGCGCTGAACGATTTTTACGTAGTTGCCCGTGGCATTTTCCGGAGGCAGCAAACTGAAGAGCGGTCCAGTGGCGCCTGCGATGCTATCGACGTGGCCATGATAGGTGCGGCCGTTGGAGTCCAGGTGAATCTCCGCTTTCTGGCCCACACGCATATGTTTAAGCTGCGTTTCTTTGAAGTTCGCAGTGATCCATACTTGATCCAAGGGAACCACGGTCAGCAATTGTTCGCCGGGGTCCACATTCAAACCGACAACCACTTTCTTACTCACCTCGCCGGTGACCGGGGCGAATATTTTGGTGTACCCGAGGTTCAGGTTGGCCTGATCGAGTTCGGCCCTCTTCTGCCGTACGTCGGCAACAGCGGACAGCGCGTGGGCGCGGGTGGAGGCTACCCGCTGCGGTCCAGCTTGCGCGGACTCATCCCGCGCGATCGCTTCGATTAGCCGGCTGCGTGCTTCCGCGACATTCTGTTCCGCAGCGGCCTCGTCGGCCTTGGCGGCGGCCACTGCCGCAGTGTCGGTTTGTGCAGCGGCTACGGCGTGGTCGTAGGTCTGCTTAGGCACTTCGTCCCTGACCAGTAGGAGGTGGTAACGTTGCACGTCGTCCTGGGCTTTGACGTTTTCCGCCTCGGCTTCCAGGATGCGTGCCTGCGCGGCGGCAACTTGTTTTTCACTGGCGGCGATGGCGGCCTTGGCGTTTTCGATGTCGGAAGATGTGAACTTCAGTTGGCTGGCGGTGTCCACGGAGCTAATGGGCACATCGATGTTGAGGGCGCGAGCGGCGGCTTCCGCCGTTTCCAGGTTCGCTTGTGCTTTGGCCTGAGCGACTTGATAGTCTTTTGGGTCAATCTCCACAAGCTTGGCGCCTTCCGGTACGTACTGGTTGTCTCCCACGTGCACCGCTTGCACGTAGCCGGAGATTCGTGCACTCACCGGATAGAAGTGAACATCGACTTGCGCGTCGTCGGTACTCTCGAAACCCGAGAAGTAATGCCACAGAAAGATGCCAGCGACCAGAACTACCACGACCACAGCAGCAATTATCCAGCGCTTGTGGGAACGCCGGCGCGGATATGCGACGGGCGGCGTAACGGTAGGGTTTTCGCCTGCGGTATTGCGCGTCGCGGGCGGTGAATTTTCCGGACCTTTCGGCGTCTCTTGGTCAGGCATTTTATTTTCCTTTCAAATACAGCGAGTAGTTCGATTCGGCGAAACCGATTGCTCGCGCCAGAGAGATTTTCGCGACGTTATACAGGTAAAGGCTGGCGATATATGCGTCATTGGCATCCGCGAGCGACTCCTGCGCCTGAACCACTTCGATGTTGTCCGTTACACCGGAGGCGAAGCGATCGCGGGATTGCTGCAGGGTCTCGTTCGCCAGGCGGATGGCGTTCTGCTCAACGGAAACTTCTTGAGCGGTGGCCTCCAAGTCCAGAAAAGCGTCACGAACCTCCTGGTCGATCCTTGCGCGCAGGTCTTCCAGTCGTTGCTTGGCGCTCGCCACCTGCGAATCTGCGACAAGGTTATCTCCGTGAACCCTGCCTCCCTGGAAAATGGGTATTCGGAGTTCCCCCACGGCGTTCACCGTGCCATGATTCGAGGCAAAATTGGTACCGATGCTCCCGTAATCCGCAACCGCCGCTAGCTCTGGGTAACGCTCGGCGGAAGCGGCCTTCTTTTGCAACTCAGCGGAGCGGACTTGCTCGATTTGGCTTTTATAGTCGGGGCGAGTGGTGTAGGCCAGTTGTAATGCTTCGTCGAGGGTTGGAGTCGTAAGCGGCTGATACGCAACGTCCGTGGTTATGTCGAATGTCTGGCCCGCCGGAAGGCCAATCGCGCGCGCCAGAACCAACTTCTGTTTCGCCAGATTATTCCGAGCGACGATCAGCCTTTGTTCCCGCGCCTGCAGTTCAACATTGGACCGCAGTACGTCTACCGCAGCCGCAAGCCCGGCTTTTTTCTGATCAGTCGTTTGCTCGAAAAGCACTTTCGCGGTATCGCGCTGAGCTAAAGCGGACTCGACTTGGGACTGGTCGGCAATGACCAGCAAATAATTTGCCACCACCACAGAAACAATCAGTTCGCGGGCATTCTTGTAACTGTATTGCGCGGATTTCACTTGCGCAGCGGAAGACCGCGAGCGCTCGATAGACTCCCAGCTGAAGACGGACTGATAAAGGTAAGCGCGTGTATCGAAGACCCCGAAAGGGCCGATGATCGGTGGGTGGCCGGGCACAGTAATGCCGATGACCGCCTTCAAATCATTTTGGTGAACGCCGAAACTGGTACCAGTGGTCAGATTTGGCAGCAACTTGCTGAGTGCTTGCCACCGTTCGCCTTGCGCACCAGAAACGGTATCGCTCGAAAGCAGCCCCCCAAGGTTTTGCCGCAGACCACGAGCCACGGCGTCTTCCAGCGAAAGCGATAATGCCGTTGAACTCGCGGTGCCCGTCGGGACTCCTCCTAAGTAGGGATTCTGCGATTCAGAATCGGAGGCATTCCCATCCTGAGCAGCGAGCGCAGCCGCCCCGTAGGACGCGGTGCGCTGACCAGTAGCTGCCACTTCAGACTGTCCGTAGAGCGATGGCCCTGCGAGCAAAGCCAGGAAGATTCCGATCAGCCTACGGCAAGACCTCGCACGATCACCGGTCAACATCTTCTGAGCAGAATTCACGATGCCCTCGCCCTGGTGAATTCGTCGAGCTTACCTGGCGAAACAATGTCCCGAATGAGCTTCCAGCACGTCTTGTAACGCTGCTCCCACCGTCTCTTGATTCCCATATTTCTCCGAGCACTCGAATTGGCGAAGGCCGACTCCCAGAGCAGTTCTGGTCGGAAATAGCCCCGCGTTGTTCATCAAGATTTTCCATAACGAAGCTCGAGGTTCGTTCTGTTCACCTGTTGGTTCCCATCCGATCAAGCGGATGTGACCAATGCATCAGAACAAGAGAATCGAGTGCGGACAATCAGACGAAGGTATTGGCGATACGTTGGTATTAGCTGTTGCGGTGCTGGGCACTGGTCGGCCTCGAGCGAGCCAGGAGTCCTAGACTTGTCCTCTCTCGACTCAATTCGAAGTTAGTGGACCAGGGTGGGGTAGAGTTTAGCGGCGATGGCGGCCAGGATGACGAAGATGAAGGTCATCACCGCCAGGTCTGCGGCGAAGGGATGCAGGCTTTGCCCCCCCTGGATCATCATGCCGCGCAGGGAATCGACGAGATAGGTGAGGGGATTGAGGACGGCAAAGACTTGCAGCCAGTGGGGCATCATGGCGATGGGATAGATGGCGCTGCTGGCGAAGAAGAGCGGCATAGTGAGCACCTGGCCAATGCCCATGAAACGCTCCCGGGACTTAACGATGCAGGCAATCACCAGCGAGAACGTCGAAAACACGGCCGATCCCAACGCGACCGCGAAGAGCACACCCAAGATGGCCAGCGGCTTCCAGTTGATAGGGATGCGCATGGCAAACGCGATCAGATAAATGATGAAGGTCT
>DATKPS010000056.1:0-15698 GCA_035524015.1 Candidatus Sulfotelmatobacter sp. | reverse complement strand
GCGCCGGTGCCACTCAATCCGCTGACCGAGGCTACGGATTCGGGATAGAAGAGGTCGGAGGGCAAAACATTGGCGATGGTGGTGTACGAACCGTAGCAAAAGGTTGCGAGAGCAAAGAGTATCGTAAGAGTGGGCAGGTGAACGGTGAAGATTGTGGGGATGAGCAGAGTCACGCCGAGGCCGCCGAAAACTACCACGGCTTTGCGGGCTTTGCCCACGGACCAACCGCGCTTGATGAGATGACCAGACAGCCAGCCACCGAAGAAATTGCCCAAATCCGCGCCGACAAAGGGGATCCAGATGGCGATCAGACCGCTCTTGAGCGAGATTCCTTTGGCCACGAGGTAGATGGGAAACCAATCTGCGATGAAAAAGAACACCGGGTCGGTGAACGTGCGCGCAATGATGGTTCCCCAGGTTTGGGGAAGCTTCAGGAGGTCGCGCCATTTGGGCGAGGGCCGGGAAGAGACGTCATCGGAGGCGGCGTCTGTTGTGATCATGTGAAGTTCCGCAGGGCCGATGCGCGGATGTTCTTGAGGGCGGTAGTAGAGCCAACGCCAGGCAATGAGCCAAAGCAGGCCGAGCAGCCCAGGAATTACAAACGCGGGCCGCATGCCCCAGCGGAAATAGATCCCCAGGACAATCAACGGGGCGATCGCGCCGCCAATCGACGAGCCGCTATCGAAAAGAGCGGTGGCCAGTGCGCGTTCGTGTTTGGGGAACCATTCGGACACGGCTTTCGTGGCGCCGGGCCAATTGCCGGATTCTCCAGCACCCAACAGGAAGCGTATGCCGAGAAAGCTATAGAAGCCGCGTGCCAGAGGAGTAAGGATGGAAACAATCGAGTACCAGAGAACGGTGATGGTCAGGCCACGCTTGGTTCCCACGCGGTCCATCAGGCGGCCGCATAGAGTTTGTCCGATGGAATAAGCCACACGAAACGCAACAACGATGTTGGCGTAGTCGGTGTTGCTCCAGTGAAAGTCCTGCTTAAGGAAAGGAGCGAGAAGGGAAAGAGTCTGCCGGTCGATGTAGTTGATCGCGGTGGAGGCGAAGAGGATTCCACCAATCCACCAGCGCAGCGACGGGATCGCGCGGCGGCCGCTCGGGGCGACGCGAGAAGGAGAAGGCGCTGGGATATTGTCTGTCAAAGGAAGTCTCAACCAGGAGGGAAGCGTGGTTAGGCGGACGCTGTCAGACTCGCGAGGGTCTCGGGGCTGAGCAGGGATGCGGACTCTTTGTCGAGATAGATGGTGGCGTTATTGTGCGTGCGCAAGATGGAAGAAGGCGCCATGGTGCTGATCGGTCCGTCGAAGCAAGCCTTGATGGCCTGCGCCTTTTTCGGGCCCGGGACGATGGCGAGAATTTCTTTGGACTTCAGCACCTGGCGAACGGACATGGAAATCGCGCGCTTGGGCACCGCGTTCAAATTGGGGAACCAGCCTTCACCCACCTGCTGGCGGCGGCAAGCGTCATCCAGATTCACCACGATGTACGGTTCTTCAGTCTCGAAGTCGGCCGGAGGATCGTTAAACGCGAGATGTCCATTTTCGCCAATACCGACAAATGCCACATCGACCGGTGCTTTGCTGATGGCGGCATTCGTGCGCCGGATTACGTCCGAGGGATTTTCTTCTCCGTTGAGCAGATGATAGTTGGTGATTCCGGTTTTGGAAATCAAGCGATCCTGGAGGAATTTGCAAAAGCTGGCCGGGTGCGTCATGGGCAAGCCCATGTATTCGTCGAGATGAAACAATTCGACGAGTTTCCAATCGATGCCGGGCGTTGCGATGAGCGCCTCGAGGAATTCGAACTGCGACGCGGCACTGGCACCGATGATGCGCGCGCGGCCGTGTGTGGAAAGCGCACGTTGCATTGCCAAAGCGGCTTGGGCTGCCGCAGCCTTTCCCAACGAGTCTCTGTCGTCCAGGATGCGTATGCGCATGGGAACCTCCCGCCCGGCGGATCGCGAAGATGGCCGTGCGTTAAAACGATTCAATGAATCCTTGACATCATACCAGCACGCGTGGTGTTCTTGCGTGCGAGCGGTGAAAATCAGGATGATGGTCAGCCCCTATGGAAAATCAAAGAGATCGGCGAGCGGTTTGTATTGCTCTTGTAAGTATGACTCTGTTTGCGAGTTGGGTAGTGATTGCCACGGTTTGTGCTTCGACTGCAGTGCAAGCGCAAACTCTGCGGGTGGATGTGACGCCAAGCCACGTCGCGAATACCTTCCGCCCTCTTTATGCATTGGGTTCTACGGTCGATCGCGTGCCCAGCAACGCGACAGATGTTTTCTTCGAGCCAGATCAGATCAAGCAGATCTTGTCGGCAGGCTGGGGCATGATCAGCTACCGGCAGAATACCGAGTTGTTCGTGCAAGCCTGGCATTGGAACCCGAAAGGGACGTGGAGCGATCCAGCGGGAAAGGGCTACTTCGTGGGTGATGCAAACCCTACGGAAATGATTCGTCATTCGTACGGCTACTCTTTGCCGCATCGTGGCTTTACGCGCAACGGAGGCTCGGAAGACGACGGCTATTCGCGATTGGACGACGGCGACGCGAATACCTATTGGAAGAGCAATCCGTACCTGACGAAGTTGTTCACGCACGAAGAAGACTCGGTGCATCCGCAGTGGATCGTGATTGACCTGGAAAAGAATCTGCCGGTGAATGCGATTCGCCTCGATTGGGCAGAGCCTTACGCGAAGGTGTACGCGGTGCAGTACTGGGTGGGCACGGGCGACGCAATGGATGACCAGGGAACCGGGGATTGGAAAACGTTTCCATTGGGTGCCGTGAACAATGGCAAAGGCGGCTCAGTGACTTTGACGCTTAGCGACGGGCCATCAGAGGTTCGCTATGTTCGGGTGCTGATGACGGAGTCTTCGAACACTTGCGACACGCACGGCGCTAGCGATCCGCGCAATTGTGTGGGCTACGCGATCAAGGAAGTTTATTTGGGCACGGTCGACAAGCAAGGACAGTTTCACGACCTTTTGCATCATTCGCCCGATCAGAAGCAGTCCGCGACCTTTTGCTCCTCGGTGGACCCCTGGCACGAACCCTCGGATCTTTACGTTCATCCCGACCGCATGGAATCTGGAGACCAGCCGGGGTTTGATTTGTTTTACACGAGCGGAATTGCGCGAGGCTTGCCGGCGATCATTCCTATTGCCATGCTTTACGGCACTCCGGAGGATTCGGTCGCGCAGATTGCCTACATCGAGAAGCGTGGGTATCCCATTGCGCAAATTGAAATGGGCGAAGAGCCGGATGGCCAGTATATGGTGCCCGAGGACGACGCGGAGTTATATCTGCAGTGGGCGAAGGCGCTGCACAGACTTGATCCTGGGCTGAAACTCGGTGGGCCGGTCTTCGAGGGGGTTACAGAAGACATTCAGACGTGGCGCGATGCGCAGGGCCGGGTTTCCTGGTTTGGGCGTTTCCTGGATTACTTGAAAGCGCACGGCCGCTTGGCAGACTTGGCGTTCATGTCCTTCGAACACTATCCCTATGATGGGTGCGAAACGCCGTGGGAAAACCTGTACCAGGAACCGCAATTGATCACCCACATCATGCAGGTGTGGCGCGATGATGGTTTGCCGCCCGGCGTGCCTTTGTTCGATACGGAGACCAATGATCATGGCGGCGAAGCGGCAGTCGACGTGTTTGGCGCGCTGTGGCTGGCGGATTCTTTTGGGGGCTTTCTGACCGCCGGTGGCCAAGGGACATTCTACTATCACGATTTGCCGTATTCGCCGGCACACGCCAACTGTGCAAACAGCTGGGGCACGTACCACATGTTCATGGTCGATGAGCACTACAAAATCCGGCAACGTACGTCGCAATACTTTGCGGCGCAGTTGATTACGCAGGAATGGGTGCAGCCGGGCGAGGCGGAGCATCGGTTGTTCCGTGCGGGCAGCGATGTGAAGGACAGCAAAGGGCACACGCTGGTGACCGCGTATGCGGTGTTGCGACCGGATGGCCAATGGTCGTTGCTAGTGGTCAATAAGGATCACGAGAATGCGCAGCCAGTGCAGATCGTGTTCAATGACACGGAGGGAAAAACCGCGTCGCGATTTGCCGGTCCGGTGACCATGATTACCTTCGGGAAGAATCAGTACACGTGGCACCCGAACCGAAAGAAAGGCTACGCCGATCCGGATGGACCAGCGGTCGGCTCAACGATTCAAGGAACAGCAAACACTGTGTATACGCTACCGCCTGCTTCGGTGACCGTGCTGCGAGGGAGAATCGCGACAGAATAGTGCCTGTGCGCGAAGCCGCAGTGCTTCTGCACCTGCGACCCGTGGTGCCAAGTGCGTGATGAAAGGCCTCACCCCTGAAAGGGGTGAGCTACAGGGAGTCAGCCCTGCGGCAAAATGGCGGCCGGCAGGGCTGACGTGTGGCAAGTGACCACAGCTCTTAGTGCAGGAGGTTGAGCGTATTGGTGGCGTCGTCGACGAAGATGACGCCGTGGCCGGGTTCGAAGATCAGGCCGAAGAGCGCACCGGATCCTGGCGGTGTGCCGCTGTTGTCCAGAAGCGTCTTGGCGATTTGCGCGCCTTGCTGGGTAATCTCGGTGATGAAGCCATCGCCACCATTCACGGTAAGGATGTGTCCGCCCTCGGCGACGGTCAGGCCAAGCGGTCCATTGAGACTGCCGCCCTTGGTGAGTGTGGCGCCGGTTCCGGCGGAGCCGGTCCGGGTAACGGCGTTGGGTATCACCGCAACGCGGTTATTCAAGGTGTCCGCGACATAAAGAACGGGTTCGGGATGGCTGCTGTTCCAATTTCCTCTGCAATCGTCGGGATCCGCAGCGTCGCAATCGCGGCTTAGTCCAACACCCGTCGGCCCGATGACCAGTGCCGCAGGATCGGTGCGTTCGGAGAAGCCCGAGCCGATTACGGTCATGGATTCGATCCACGGCATGGCTTTTTCGGAGACGCCAAGGTCGATGCGAACCACGGAACCCTGGTTCACGACAGAACCATTGGCTGCCACGGTGCCGTTCAGGACGTTCGTGACGAAGAGTGCCGCCCAATCGCCGCCGTCGAGAGCGGTCATGTCCCACGGCCCGTTGATCAGGGAACCGTAGAAAGTTTCCACGACATTGCCAGTGCTGTTAAGCACGAGCAGGCAGCCCGCTTGCGCGGTGGCTGATGTGCCATCCGAAGTGGGCAAGCTTCCGACAATTACCCAGCCAGAGCGCAACACGACGAGAGCGGTGGTCAATCCGACGCCGCCTGGGCAGGGGCCAGGCAGAGTGCTGGCATTGATTTGTGCAAAAAGCGTGAGGGCGCCGTCGGGAGCGACGTCGACGATGGTGGTGCCGGTGCCTTGTGCGTTCGCCGAGTTGTTAAAGTTGCTGACCAGAATGTGGCCTTCGGTGAGGTTGCCGACTGTGTTTTTAACTTTGGCTACTCCATAGGGATTGACGTCGCCATTCGCTGGGACGGTAGACGCGATGGTGGAGACTTTGTGGAGGTTCGCCAGAATATTGTCGTTGCCTCCCGCAGACGCCACAGAGCCTGCCAGCAAAACAGCAAGCAGGACAAAAAGGGCCATGACCAGGTGAGTAGATCTTTGCATAACCGTCTCCTTGCTTTTCTCGCCGTTGCCGGCGGTCGATTTTTCTCGGAGGCCAACTTGCTAGGGCAGCCGCGGTTTGCGTGACGCGCACTCTAAGCTGGTTCGCAAGTAAGTCCGAAGGGACGGTAGTGGAACAGGCGCGCGAGGGTGTCAGGGCGTTGTCGGCGAATTGTCACCAGTTGGTAAATTTGGCGTGCTACGACCCGGGAATCGGTGATCGCGCGGACACGGGGTGCAGCAGCGCCCGCGCTCCTACGGGGGCAAAGCCAGCGGAGTAAAGCCGCTGCTACAAAAGGCGAAGCGCACGGGAAAACCAACGGCCGGCCTCAGAAGGCGGGCGCCCTGACAAAAAACATGGGTTCTCACGCCGGCCGCGGCGCGGACATTAGGCAGAATTGTCTCTGAATTGTCTCTTGTTTATCTGTAAGATTTAACGCGATTTGCCGGTAAAAACGGGGGCAACCCGTTGGTTCGAGCGCGATGTTTTGGTAGCGTTTACGTCTAAGTCTGGGCAATGCAGGAGCCATCCGAGGGGAGTCGCAGAGGCCTGGTTTGTAAGGAAAGGTGAATTATGGAGAGGATTTTGATCGTCGAAGACGACCCGGCAGTGCAACGGGCGCTGAGGCGTCTGTTTGAGTCCGAAAATTATACGGTCGAAGTGCAGGGTGATGGAAATTCCGCGGTAGAAGCATTTCGAGCGGCGCTTCCGACCGCGGTGGTGCTGGATTTGAGGCTTCCTGGGCTGCCCGGGAATGACATTTGCCGGGAGTTTAAGAAGATTGCGCCCGCAGTTCCGGTGATCGTGCTAAGCGCAAAAACGACCGTATCCGATAAGGTGCTTCTGCTGGAGATCGGCGCTGATGACTATGTGACCAAGCCGTTCAGTCCTCGCGAGCTGCTGGCGCGGGTGCGCGCGGCATCGCGACGAGCGAGCCACTCGGATCCCGCCGAGGTGTTCTCTTTCGACGACGTTTCGGTGGATTTCGCGAAGATGGAGCTGGTGCGCGGGGACCAGCCGATCACGATCACCGCGCAGGAATTCAAACTCTTGAAGTATTTTGCTCGCAATCCCGAGCGGGTATTATCTCGTTCGGAGTTGTTGGACGCGGTATGGGGATATGAGAATTATCCTTCGACGCGCACGGTGGACAATCATGTGTGGAAATTGCGCCTGAAACTGGAGCGGGAACCGTCTAACCCCGGGCATTTCCTGACGGTGCATGGCGCCGGGTACAAGTTTGTTCCGTAGAAGTTCGAAAAAGGTGATGCGCTGCGACTACGGACAAAATTTCTGCTCTCTTTGCTTCTGGTCACCACCTGTTTGACCGCTGCGACGCTGCTGATCGTACGCCACTCGGTCCGCCAACAACTGCATCAGGAAATTAACGAAGACCTATTGAACTCCATCACGGTTTTCCGGGATTACCAACGGCAGAAGGAAATCAGCCTGGAGCAGTCGGCCGAGTTGCTGGCGAATCTACCCACGCTGAAGGCATTAATGACCGCACCGGACGCGGTGACCATCCAAGATGCGTCGATGGAGATCTGGCGCCTGGCTCCTAGTGATGTATTTGTGCTGGCTAAACCTGGGGGGAAGGTTGTGGCCGTTCACACCCTAGCGCCGGGCATCACCTGGCACCTCGCGGAAGGATTGCTGGGGAATTCCCTGAACAAAGACCAGCAGAGTTATTGGTGGTTCGGAGATGGCCACCTGTATCAAGTATTCCTGAAGGCCATCTATTCGGGACCAGCGAGAAACGATGTAGTGTTGGGCGTGCTGTGCCTCGGACACGAAATTTCCTCGCAATTTGCGGTGGAGCGAGGGCGCGTAGCAGCGAGTCAGGTGGTTTTTTATTACGGGCCAAAGCTGATCGTCAGCACCTTGCAGCCGTCGGAAGAAATGGAGCTAAAGCATCGTTATCCCGACCCCGCTGAGCTGTCGGGAGACGAGCCGAAAGAAGTTTATTTGGGGAACGAGCAGTTTCTGGCGTCTACCGTGACGTTGTCGCCAAACGTGCCTCCGTATGCGCGCATGAGCGTTCTGAAATCGTACGATCGGGCTGCAGTCTATCTGGAGAATTTGAACCGGCTTTTGTTGGGCGTTGGTGCGGTGGCGGTGCTGGCGGGATGCATGCTGGTTTTCTTGATTTCGACGTCGTTCACCCGGCCACTGGCCAATCTGGTGGGCGGAGTGCGCGCTTTGGAACGAGGCGATTTCGGCTACCCACTGTCGAGCAACGGCAAGGACGAGGTGGCCGAAGTGACGAACGCGTTCGACAAAATGCGCTCGAGTCTGGCACAGACGCAAAAGGAGTTGATCGAAGCAGAAAGGTTGGCGACCATCGGGCGTATGGCCAGTTCGATTTCCCATGACATGCGCCACCCGCTAACGGCGGTGATGGCCAACGCGGAGTTTCTGTGCAGTACCGGCCTGGATGCTCGACAGCGCGAGGAACTTTATGGGGAGATCCGAAATGGGGTAAACCAGATGACGGATCTGGTGGATTCGTTGCTGGAGTTCGCGCAAGCGCGCGAATCGCTCCATCGGGTATTTGGCCGCGTCGAGGATGCCGCCACGCGCGCAATTCAAATGGTTCGCGCACGCGCCGAATTCCGCGATATCAAGATTGCCATTGTGCGCGACGGCCGTTGCGAAACGTGGTTCGACGAGAAGAAGGTCGAGCGGGTTTTAGCGAACATGCTGTTGAACGCCTGCGAGGCCGTCAGCAAAGATACCGGCGCGGTGAGCGTTGACCTGCGGGAAGGGAAGAACGAAATCGAAATTCGGATTGTGGACAATGGCCCGGGTGTGGCAGCGGCCATCCGCAACAAGCTGTTCCAGCCATTCATCAGCTATGGCAAGCAAAATGGCATAGGTCTTGGGCTAGCGATCAGCCAGAAGATTTTTCAGGATCATGGTGGGGACGCGCGATTGGAGAGCAGCGAAGCGGGTCGAACGGTGTTTCGTCTGACCCTGCCGCTGCTGGTTTCCACGGATGGGGTGTTCTCGGGTTAACGAGCCGCGGGAGGTCTGCGGACCGGGCGCAAGATGAAGTTTGTGCTCGGCGACAATATTCCGGAATTTCATTCACGCCAAGCACAGAATGCTTCATGCAGGAGGTCGTATGACTGTTGATCCAGTGAATTCGAGATTCTGGCGTCCGGTCGTGTGGACTGGGATTGCGTGTCTGGCATTGCCAGGTTTGCTGTTTGGACAGGGTGCGGCGCCCGATAATTCCGATGCTCAGAGCACGTCGGGGAATATTCGAGAGCTGCAAACGCAAGTGAGCGAATTGAAGCAGATCCTGCTGCAGATGAGTGAAGAGATGACCAAGTCTCGTCAGGAAACGACGCAGCTTCGCGACGAACTGGAAGCGCTGCGCAAGCAAGTTGGGTCGCAGGTTCCGAATGCCGCAGCCACAGGAGAGTCCGCTAGCGAAGCACAAGGACAAGCATCGCCGTCGGCGCAGACGCCAGCGCCAGGGCAGGAAGAACGCCTGGAACGACTGGAAGAACAGGTACAACTGGAACAGGCGGCTATTGGGGAACAAAACCAAACCAAAGTGGAGAGCGCATCGAAATTCCATGTGCGACTTTCGGGGGCGGTGATCTTCAACGTGGTCAATAATGTGGGGGCCGTGGACAGCCTGGATTTCCCGGAGTTAGCCACGGGGGGGCTCGGCTACGGCACCAGCGCGGGTGGCAGCTTCGGAATGAATCTCAGCCAATCGCTGATCGGGCTGGAGGTGTTTGGTCCGACCCTCGGAGGCGCGCACGTCAGCGGCAATGTTCAATTCGATTTTGCCGGAGGTTATGCGGATACGCCGAATGGGGCGGTGCTGGGCTTGCCACGGTTGCGTACTGGTGTGATTCGCATTGCGGGAACGAATACAGACGTGGTGGCCGGGCAGGATACGCCGTTCTTTTCACCGCTATCGCCCACGTCGTTCGCGTATTCTGCGAATCCCGAATTTTCGTATGCGGGAAACCTGTGGACATGGACGCCACAGATTCGCGTAGAGCACTGGATTACGATCTCGGACCGATCGAAGTTTCTGATGCAGGGTGGAATCCTCGATCCACTCGCCGGCGAAATACCGCCAACACAAATAGTGCGCGTGCCGGGTCCCGGAGAAGTGAGCCGGATTCCGGCAGTCGCAACGCGGTTCGCATGGTCGTATGACGTGTTTGGCCGCGAACTGACGCTAGGCGCCGGAGGGTATTACAGCCGGCAGAATTGGGGTTTTGGCAGAAATGCCGATGCCTGGGCAGGCACGTCGGATTGGCTTTTGCCGTTAACCAATCGTTGGGAGCTTTCGGGTGAATTTTACCGGGGGCGCGCGATTGGCGGGCTGGGAGGAGCGCTGGGGCGAAGCGTGGTGACGGATGGTCCGCTCTCCGATCCTTCTACGGACATTCAAGGACTGAACGCTGTCGGAGGCTGGGCACAGCTGAAGTTTCGCCAAACAGAGAAGCTGGAATGGAATGCAGGCTTTGGCGAAGATAATTCCTTTGCCAGCGATCTGCGCGAATACCCCTATGTGCCAGATGGATATTTGTATCCGAATGTGGCGAGAAACCTGGGATCGTTCGTCAATTTCATTTACCGGCCGCGATCTGATTTGGTGTTTTCGGTGGAATACCGGCACCTGCACACGTTTCTAATTCAAGGACCATCTGATACTGCGAGCCATATTGACGCGGGAATGGGAATCCTATTTTGAAGAACAAGGTAAGGTACGGTAGGTTGGCGATGAGATTGCGCTGGTTTCTGCTGCTGTGCTGCGCGGCGACCCTGCTGAGTCAGCCGCGTGCTGGCTTTGGCCAGAACTCGAAGGTATCAGGGCGTCTGGAGTTGATTGGCGATTCGAATCGTGAACAGAACCTGAGTGGGGGTGTGGTCTGGTTGGTGCCATTGGGAGAAACCAGGGACCAGGTGCCAAAAGCTCCTTCGCATACACAACAACTGGTGCAGCACCACAAGAGTTTCTCGCCGCACTTGTTGATTGTTCAGGTTGGATCGTCGGTGCAATTTCCGAACCACGACCCCTTCTTCCATAATGTGTTTTCTTTGTTCGATGGCAAGCGCTTCGATTTGGGGCTGTACGAAGCGGGATCCACGCGGACGCTCAATTTTGACCGGGTGGGCATCTGCTACATTTTTTGTAACATTCACGCGGAGATGAGCGCGGTGATTCTGGTGCTAGATACTCCATATTTTGCGGTTTCCGATAGTAAAGGAGAGATCGAAATTCCCAACGTGGTTCCTGGCGTCTACGAATTGAGAGTTTGGCAGGAACGAGCTGCTCCGGAAGCGTTGAGCTCGTTTACCCGTAAAATCACGATTGGCGCGGCGCCTTTTTCATTTGGAGCGCTTCGCATCCACGAACAAGCTAGCAGTTTGCTGGCGCACAAAAACAAGTATGGCCAGGACTACGAGCCTCCTGCGCCAGACAGTCCGTTGTATTCTCATCCATAGATCATCGGGGACGACAATAGGCTCAGTGATTGCCAAAGCTTACGCTGATGCCGGTGGTGGCGCCGTAATCGCTGGTGGCGAAGCCGGGGGGCGGGCGGTTGTCCAGGTTGGTATAGAACGAACAATTCCATTTGAGCTTGCCCCAAAGCTTGACGTAATACGCGGCATTGAAGTTGAACAGAATGCGGCCTGGATCAGACAATGCGGGGAGTACATTGGCCCTGAGGGCTAGCGTTGTCCTGTCGAATCGGAACAGATTTACTTGTGTACCAAGCAAAGCTGAGGTGACCTGCTCTGTTGGGCCGGGTTGGATGGTTTGTTGATAATTGATGCGTTGCCAGGCAAAGCCACCGTAAACACTAAAAAACGAAGCCCCGGTATTTACGACATTACGTCCAACGCCACCCCCAAACATAGTCTGCAGCTGAACGCCGAGGACAGAGCTCTGCAGGAAGTCGGCGACGCCAGTGTAATACCAATTATTCCAACGCAGGTCCTTTTGCGCCGAGAGAGTTAGTTCATTTCTGGTAGAAACGCTGGCGCCGGCGCTGGAAGAGAGGTTTGAACTGAAAGCTGTTCCAGCGGACCAATGTTCTTCGACGTAGTTCAGGTCTGTAGCCAGACTGTATTGGGAAGTCTCGTTTCCTTTTGTGAAGTTGAACCCCAGGTCGACCTCGCCATTGAAGCGCTGCCAGGCGTTGGTCGAGGTTTGATCGACGTTGACGACCTTCCCGCGATCGAGCACGACCGGTTTTTCCGGTGCCTCCAGTACTTCAATTTGCAGCGGCCGTCCTGCGGGCGTAGCTGGAGTAGAGAGGCTGCCTCGGTAGACACTTCCGTCTTGGGTACGGACGAGGAACAATTGCTTGCTGTCAATGTGGTCGACCTTGTTCCAGTCCACGGAAATGGTATTAAGGATGTAGTCCACTTTGACATAGAGAGTGTCGGAGCGGAGTCCCTTCACTTCGCAAGTAATCTTGTCACCGTTCTTCATGACGATGACGTCCGACTTCTCGCGAGCCGCGAGAGGAAAAACAGTTGAGACAATCGCGAAGAGCAGGCCCAGTTTGCGGTTCATGATGAGTCCTAAATGTGGAAGATCCCCAGGAACAAGAAACCTAAGTAAGAATATTGTTCCGGTTGGCGTGTTTGGAACTAAATTCTGCCAGAGTGACGTATACGAGCAAAGCTTGCTTGCCCCGTGGACCGTCGAGGGTTCACAAACCGGGCACGTATCCCCGGAAAAACTAAGGTTACCAACGAGAGCTAAAACTGGCGCTCGTTTGGAGCGGAAAGCCATTGCCTCGGAGTGACTGGCGTGGGGTGAATTTAGTCGAGACTCCGGGCGAGTCCGACGCATCTAATCCAGACACCTAATCGGACCGTTGCGAGGCTTCTAGCTATGAACTCATTGTCCCCGACAGCCAGTATCACTTGGAGAGAAATGCTGAAGGCCTGGGGAAGGATACTCGATGGTAGAGCCCCGATGCTCTCGATTGAAATCACCAAGGAATGCCCGCTGCATTGTCCAGGATGCTATGCGTATGGAGACGATCATTTGGGCGGGGGTACTGTTCTGCGCGCACTTAGCGACTACCGAGGTGATGCGCTGGTGAACGGTGTATTGGAATTAGTGCGGAAGCACCGCCCCCTGCACGTTTCCTTAGTGGGCGGTGAACCACTGATTCGGCATCGCGAACTGAGCCGCATTCTTCCGGTGCTTGGGGAAATGGGTGTATTCACGCTAGTGGTGACCAGCGCGGTGATACCAATCCCGGCAGAGTGGATGAAGATACCCCGAGTGCGCGTTGCGGTTTCCGTGGATGGACTGGCAGAAGATCACGACGTGCGACGGAAGCCGGCTACGTACGAACGCATTCTGAACAATATGAAGGGGCGTGTCGTCAACGTTCACTGGGTCATCACCCGGCAGATGCTGAAGCGCGCGAGCTACCTGGAAGAGTACGTGGCGTTTTGGAATGGGCGGGCGGAGGTGAATCGCATCTGGGTGAGCCTTTACTCGCCGCAGATCGGTGAACAAAGCGCCGAACAGCTGAGCCCAGAGGAGCGCAAATTCGTGGGAGGGGAATTGGCCGGTCTAGCGCTTCGCTATCCAAAACTGTTGATGAACCAAGGAATCGCGGCGAGTTTTGCCGAACCTCCAAAAGACCCAGGGGAGTGCTTGTTTGCAAAGATGTCCACGAACTATTCTGCGGACCTGAAAACTCCCGTGGAACCGTGCGTATTTGGAGGCACACCCGATTGCTCGCAATGTGGCTGCGCCATCAGCGTTGGCTTACATTGGATGCGGACGTTGCGCGTGGCGGGTCCACTGAAAGTGGATCATTTCATCCAAGGTTCGATCGGAGTCGGTTTGGCGATGAATCACTTCCGGGAAGGATCGATTCAACTGCCGCGGTGGCTAGGGCTGGGACAAAAGTCCAGGGAAAAAGCCAAGCTGATACAAATTGAATCGTAAACGCGACCCGTCTCCAACTCCTAGGACCATCGTTCGTGATCAGCGCCCTGTTCCGGCGTGTCGACTACCGCGGGAGCATCCTCGTCGGTTCTTTGCGCCCTCTCGCGTTTCTCAAGCTTTTTTTGCGCACGGCGCTCTTCTTTCATGCGTTGTTTCTCGAGCCGCTTCATTTCCTTTTGGCGCTTCTGAAAGGTAATGGCCATCCCGCCTCCTTGAGATGAAGTATAAAAAGTCTCAATGCAGCATCAAATCAACGAATCAGTAGGAACCCTGGACAAACACGCGGAATTTGCTGGACCGCGAAGAGTGGCGAAGCTTCCGGAGGGCCTTAGCTTCGATTTGCCGGATGCGCTCACGCGTAACCGAAAAGGTCTGGCCAACCTCCTCTAAAGTATGTTCGCTGCCGTCTTCCATGCCGAAGCGCATTCGAATGATTTTTTCCTCGCGTGGCGTAAGGGTTTTCAGCACATTATCCAATTGTTCCTTCATGTTCATCTGAATCGCGGCGTCGGAAGGCGACACCACGCCCTTGTCCTCAATGAAATCCGCCAAACGAGCCTCTTCGTCATCGCCCACAGGTGTTTCAAAAGAGACCGGCAGTTGGGCCACTTTTTTCGCTTTGCGCACTTGCTCGACGGGGACATCCATGCGTTTGGCAATTTCTTCGACGGTGGGCTCGCGGCCGAGTTCCTGAACCAACTGGCGGCTGGTACGAATTTGCTTATTAATGCATTCGATCATGTGTACGGGCACGCGAATCGTCCTGGCCTGGTCGGCAATGGCCCGGGTGATGGCCTGACGAATCCACCAGGTCGCATACGTCGAAAATTTATAGCCTCTCCGCCATTCGAACTTATCGGTCCCGCGCATCAGACCGATATTGCCTTCCTGGATCAGATCGAGAAAATGCAAGCCACGGTTGGTGTATTTTTTGGCGATGGAAACCACCAGACGGAGGTTGGCTTCCGTTAATTCCCGCTTGGCCTGGTCAGCCTGTGCTTCTCCGCGGGAGATCAGCGCCAGACTTCGTCTCAGGTCGTGCTCGTCGACTTCCGCGGAATGCTGGAGCTGGTTACGCTGCGAACAACAGGCATGCATCTCTCGCTGAAGAGCGGCGGCAGTTTCTTTTCCCGCGGAATGCATCCTGCGCTTTAGCCTGGCAATTTCCTCTTCATAGGACTGGAAGCGTCCAGCGGTAGCCCGGAGCTGCGCGATCAGACGCTTTTTCTCGCGTTCATGAAAACGGATGGAGCGAACCAATAGAGACATCTCGACTCTGGTGCGTGCCAATTTCGTGGAGAGCCGCGAGTGCCGGGGGCGATTGGGCTTCTTCGCGTGGTTCATTCGGGGCGCACGGTCGAGCACCGCCCCGCGAAGTTTCTCGATACGGTCGATGACCCGGAGGGTCTCGCGCGTTTTCTCTTCGATTTTTCTTTCGGTCAGATCCTCTTCGTCAAAATGGATCAGCGATCGGATGGGTACGTCCCCGCGGCGTAAGTTTGCGCCGACCGCGACCAGTTCCTTCAGCACCAGCGGCGAACGCGAAAGAGTCTTCATTACAAGCAACTGACCCCGCTCCATGCGCTTGGCGATCTCCACTTCCAGTTCGCGCGTTAACAACGGGACCGTACCCATTTCACGAAGATAGGCGCGGACGGGATCGCTCACCTGGTCGGCAAGCTGCGGGGCATGCTCGGACACGACGTAGTCCGGTTCCGCATTATCCCCGGGGGTGGAGGCGGGATCCGCAACCACAGGTGCTGCTGCTTCCGCGGCGTCCTCGTAGATTTCCAAGCCATCCCGCTCCAAGGCGGAAAACAATTCGTCGAGTTCTTCTGACGAACTGTCGGAAGGCGGATGTGCTGAGTTCAGTTCCCTTGTGAGCAAATAACCCCGTTCTCTGGCCAGTTGGAGGAAATCGCGCGTCTTGGTCTGATTTTCCTGATTCGACAAAGAAGACTCCCCTCAAGCCAATGCCAGAACTAGCCGGCTTTTCTCAATTGCGGTCGACGCCGTGAACAGTTACACAAACTCGAGACCGGGCAGGGAAGACAGCGTGGTGCCGCGATCCCGTCCGATCTGCCCGGCTCTCCGCGAATGTCCCGCCGTGGTTAATCCCGCGCTGAACGAGTTTTCTGAAT
>DATKPS010000055.1:0-23202 GCA_035524015.1 Candidatus Sulfotelmatobacter sp. | reverse complement strand
CACTTTCTCCCGGATGAAGGAAAACCTGCCTCATGCGGCCTCCAACGCGTGCATGTTAGCACGGAGCTACGCGTTCAGACTGAGGGAAACCAGGCCCGGCGGCGTGGCCGGCACCGCGGGTGGAAACTTGCTGCGGTCGATAGGATTGTACAGGGTATCGCGTTCCACCGGAATGCGGCCTGCGGCGCGAATCAGTCGCTCCAGTTCGGCGCGCGGCGTGAACTCCGCCGTCGTCGCTCCTGCGTCGTGATAAATCTTCTCTTCGACCACCGTGCCATCCATATCGTTGGCGCCAAAGCGCAGCGCGATCTGTGCGATGCTCGGCGTCAGCATGATCCAGTAAGCCTTGATGTGATCGAAGTTATCCAGCATCAAGCGAGACACCGCGATAGTTCGCAGATCGTCATACCCCGTGGGCTTCGGAATGTGTGCCAGCGGCGTATTGTCCGGATGAAACGCCAGCGGAATGAACGCGACAAACCCGTGCGTCTCATCCTGCGCTTCCCGCAACAACACCAGATGATCGACGCGCTCTTCCACCGTTTCCACGTGCCCGTAAAGCATGGTGGCATTCGAACGCAGCCCGATACGATGCGCTTTCTTGGCCATGCTGAGCCACATCCGTCCGCTGACTTTGTGATCGCAAATGATGCGTCGTACACGTGGATGGAAAATTTCAGCGCCACCGCCGGGGCAGGAATCTACACCCGCTTCCTTCATCTTCACCAGGGTTTCGTCGATGGTGAGCTTGGCGATGCGCGCGAAATAATGCACTTCCACCATCGTAAAAGCCTTCAAGTGCACATGCGGGTGGCGCTGCTTCAGTCCCCGGATCAACTCGAGAAAATATTCGAACGGCAAGTCGGGATGCAACCCGCCGACGATGTGAATTTCCGTCGCGCCTTCGCGAACAGCTTGTGCGGCGCGCTGGTACATCTCATCGAGCGCAAACGTGTAAGCGCCAGGCGCACCAGGATCGCGTCCGAAGGCGCAAAGTTTGCAGTGCGCCACGCAAACGTTGGTGGGATTGATGTGCCGGTTCACGTTGTAGTAAGTGACGTTGCCATGGCGCTTTTCTCGAACATAATTGGCAAGCCAGCCGACCGCCAGAAGATCGGGCGTCTTGTACAGCGTGACCCCGTCGTCAAACGACAGGCGTTCGCCCGCAAAAACCTTATCGGCGATCGGCGTAAGTGCGGCGTCGGTAATGGTCAGTTGGCTCATACTTGGTTCTTCAATTCAGATGCTTTCCGCAACCTCATTGCTACAGGGCGCCGAAAATGCGATTCGTTCGAATCCTTCAAACTTTCCAGAACGCTACAGCGGCGCCCCAGAACAGCAGGAACAATATACTAATATAGCCGTTCACCATGAAAAAGGCAGCGTTTAGCTTGCTCAGGTCGTTAGCCTTCACGAGCGAATGCTCGTAACCCAGCAGCGCGGCAACCACTGCAATTCCGGCCCATGCGGGCCAAGGCAAGCCAAAACTGGCGGCCAGCCAGCCCAAAAGCAGCACCACACCGATATGCATGACCCGTGCAATCAGAAGCGCGTTGGCAATGCCGAAACGCTTTGGAACCGAGTAGAGTCCCGCTTCTTCGTCGAATTGCACGTCCTGGCACGCATACAGCACGTCGAATCCGCCTACCCACAGCGTCACCGCCCCGCACAAAATCAGCGTGCGCCAGTCGAGATTGCCGGTAATGGCGATCCACGCCGCCGCCGGCGAAATCCCCAGCGCGAACCCCAGGAAAAGATGAGACCAGTGGGTAAACCTCTTCGTGTACGAATAAAAAAACAAGATCGCCAGCGCCACCGGGGCCAACTCCAACGCCAGCCGATTCAGTTGCCACGCCGCAACGAAAAACAGCGCCACCGCGGCGATTGTAAACGTCCAGGCAAAAGATATAGACAGCGCTCCGGTGGCCAGCGCTCGCATCTTGGTGCGGGGGTTTTCCTTGTCGTAGCGTAGATCGACGATGCGGTTGATGGTCATGGCTGCGGAACGCGCCGCGACCATAGCCACAACGATCCACAGAATCTGCCGCAACGTTGGCCACCCGTGCGTCGTGACCCGCGCGGCCAGCAACGCGCCGACCAAGGCAAAAGGAAGCGCGAACACCGAGTGTTCGAACTTGATCATTTCCAGGATGGTGCGAACACGGCTTGCCATGGGAACTACGATGCCGTTCTTCGTGCCGCGGCGCTGCCGGCCCAGCGAAACATTTTTTCCTGAGGCAAGCCGGCCTGCGCCAGTACACGGCAGACATATTGCGTGACGATGTCGTCGATAGATTTCGGCTTGAAGTAAAACGCGGGAACTACCGGCATGATCACTGCGCCCGCTTGCTGCGCCCGCAGCATATTCTCCAGATGGATGCGATTCAGCGGCGTGTCCCGCACGCAAAGAATCAGCTTGCGCAGTTCTTTGAGCATGACGTCGGCTGCACGAGCAAGGAGGTCGTCGCTCATGCCTGTCGCGATGGAGGCGAGCGCCCCCATCGTGCACGGAATGACGATCATGGCGTCGACGGCGTAGCTGCCCGACGCAATGGAAGCGCCCACATCCTTGTTGGAAATGGCTTCCACCTTTTTGGGAGCGCGGCCAAGAATGCGATTAGGGAGTTTCTTCAGATCGCCCGACAGAATGCCAAGCTCTTCGGAGAAAAGCCGTTGGCCAGTTTCGCTGACCACCAGATGAATCCCCGACACGCGCGGATCATCTTCCAGCAAGCTCAGCGTTTTTTGCGCCAAGAGCGCGCCGCTTGCTCCAGTCACACCAATCGTAATGATACGTCCTTGTGTGGTAGCCATACGTTGCGCGGATAAGCCAGTCTCGCAGCGCCGCGGGGGCAAGTCAAGCGAACGGCGAGACGCGAGCAGCCGTAACAATGGCCGTATGTTTCTTGTGGTAAACTTCGCCGATTGGCAGGCCTGCATCATGAACAACAAGGAACCCGTCGCCGTCGTGCTCGCTTTTATGGACGCGATTAATGCGCGCGACGTCGATAGACTCTGCGCTCTAATGAGCGATGATCATCTGTTTGTCGACGCGCTGGGCACCGAGGTGCGCGGCAGAGAGGCCATGCGCAAAGCGTGGAAGGTCTATTTTCAGTGGTTCCCGGACTACCGCATTTCCCACGAGGAGATTTTTTCGGATGGCGCGACCACCGTTGCCGCATTTGGCAGCGCTGAGGGAACCTACGCGAAAAACGGGCAGCTCGCGAATGAGCACCACTGGAGCATGCCCGCCGCGTGGCGCGCAGTCGTGCGCAATGGCTTGCTGGAGCAGTGGCGCGTTTATGCCGATAATCAGGCTGCGCGCAAAGTGATGGGCTGGCCTAACCCCTAGAGGCGCTAAGATCATTCCATGAAAGAATCGGACATTCGAGAGCTGCTGGAAGCAGTGAGCGCTGGAAAGCTGAACGTCGATGCGGCTACCGCCAGGCTGAAACATCTGCCATTCGAAGACATCGATTTCGCCAAGGTGGACCACCACCGGGCCTTACGCCAGGGCTACGCGGAAGTCGTCTTCGGCAAGGATAAGACGCCGGCGCAGGTGGCGGAGATCGTGCGCGCCATGCTGCGCCACAAGTCTTCACGGCAGAACATTTTGGTGACCCGCGCCAACGAAAAGATATTCGCTGCGGTGAAGCGGGTGGGCCGCACGGCGCGCTTTCACGAGTTGTCGCGCGTGATCACCATTGAGCGCAGCAAGGAAATCACCGGCAAGGGTACGATTCTGATTGTTTCCGCGGGCACCAGCGACATTCCTGTGGCCGAAGAAGCGTTACTGACCGCGCGCATGATGGGCAATCGCGCTGAGCATTTGTACGACGTGGGCGTCGCCGGGATTCACCGCTTGCTCGACCATCGCGGGATGCTCACCGAAGCCCGCGTGATCATTTGCATCGCGGGAATGGAAGGGGCCCTGCCCAGCGTCGTTGGAGGATTGGTGGGTGTGCCGGTGATTGCCGTTCCCACGAGCACCGGATATGGAGCAAGTTTTGGTGGAGTGGCGGCGTTGCTGGGGATGCTGAATTCGTGTGCGTCGAATGTGACCGTGGTGAATATCGATAATGGATTCGGTGCGGCCTGCGTGGCTTCGTGTATCAACCGCCTGTAGGTATCCCCTTCAACAGAACCTTCATGACATTGCGCCGTTGGGCGTAGAGGATCGCCGCAGGCGCTTCGCGCAGCGGAAACGTACTCGTGATCAACGGAACGGGATCGACTTTGCCGGACCGAAGCAGCGCAATGGCCTTGGCAAAAGGTCCGCAGCGCGAACCCACCACCGTGATTTCTTTTACCACCATCGGCCAGGTTTCCACCGGGGCCGCGCCATGAAATGTGGATTTCAGCACAAGTGTCCCGCGCGGCTCCGTTATTTGCTCGGCCAGCATGAGCCCGTTCGGCGAGCCCGTAGCTTCGACGACCAGGCAGTAATTTTCCCTCACATTCTTCAAATCGCTGGCATCCCCGCGCACTTTTCTCGTGGTGATCTTGGCCTTGTGGGCCAGCTTCAGCTTGGCCTCGTGTTTGCCGTACAGTGTCACTTTACTACCCGCCGCCTGAAGAACGCGTGCGATCAATTGCGCAAGCTTGCCGTCACCGAGGACCGCGGAAGTAGGGAAGTTGCGAATCGCAATTTGATCCAGGATTTGGCAAGCGGCGGCGAGCGGCTCAATGAAAACCGCCCTTTCGTCAGCAACGTTCGCGGGAATGGCGTGAAGATTTTCCAGTGGCAGCGCGAGATATTGGGCGAAGGCGCCGTCGTGCGCCACGATCCCGAGAACGGTGCGCCGGGCACAGTGCGTCCGCAAGCCGCGTCGGCAAAAATCGCAAACCGGCTTATAACCATAGGCCGAGCACGCCACGTTGATTTCACCCGCAACCCGTTTGCCAATCCATCGTTTGCGCGCCCCGGCGGAAACTCCAGCCACGTCCACAACCTCGCCCACAAATTCGTGCCCGGGAACACCTTGGAATTGGTGATAACCGCGGAGGATTTCCACGTCAGTGTTGCAGATTCCCGCGAGACGCACGCGAAGAAGCGCCCAACGCGGACGCAGCTTGGGCAGCGGCCGCTGGACTTCGCGGAGCTTTCCACTTTTGGCGACGAAAGCCAGCATGCGAGCTACTTTTCGGGTTTCTCGGGAAGCGCGCGGCGCGAGGGCGCCGCCATGTGCTCCAGCAACTCAAATTTGGCTTCGATGCGCGTGAGCCGCCGGTCGAGTTCCTGACAGGTGTTGGCCAGCTGCTTGACGGTGTCGGTTAGGGTCGCCACGCGATCTTCGATCAGCACGATTTGGCGCAGCGCTTGAAACGCGTCGCGGGGCCAGCTCACTTGGCTTTCCTCATGCCCTTCAGGACGCGGCCAACATACGCGATGGTTTCATCCAGCCGTTTGATGCTGCGATCGGCGGAATCTTTTGCGGCGCGAGCCAGCAGGTTCAGCTCTTCCTCATTTTCCACCGGCAGGTCCAGATACAGGTCGACAGCGTTCCGCACTTCTTGCGAGAAAGAACGCCCGCGCTGTTTGGCGCGACGAGCCAGCCGTGCCTTCTGTTTCGGGTCAAAGTGGATCAATGCAGTAGCCATACCTACTCCTATATAACACCTATATCATAACACGCAGTGGCGAGTGGCTGGTGACGCGTGTCGGGAAAAAACACGAGCCGAACAAGACGGGAGTGCCTGCCACCGTAGCGATTATGTGGTGCCCGAGCTTTAGATCGGCCCACAAAAACTTGTCATCCTGAGGAGCGGTTCTTGCCTGCTCCGGCAGGCCAGGCGACGAAGGATATCATCCCCTGCGTCTTGTGATCAGTCTGCGTATGTAGTGGCCAGTCTTTAGACTGGTCAGCGGAACCACGGCGCTTCACGCGAGCGCGGCGGAGACCGCGTCGGCGAGCGCGCGTTCCTGGTCGGGGAAAACCGTCCGCAAATCGATCAGCAGCCCATCTTCTTCGATGCGCGCGATGACCGCCACACCGCCACGGCCTTTGCGCAGCCGTGATTCCAGCGTATCTGCGGAATGTCGAGAGCTGCGGATTCGCAGAAGTTTTGTTGATAGCGATTGCGCCGGAGTAGAGCCCCCACCGATGAGCGAATGGCCATCCGTAATTTCGATCTGAGCGCCTTGGGTCGCGCCAGCCGCATGGAGAGATGCGGCAAGTTTCTCAGCGCGCGCGGCGATTTCCTCTACCGTGCAACGAATCATCTGTTGCGCGGGAATTTCATTCCAGGCCGCGCGTAGGTACGCGTGCAACGTTGCCTCCATGGCTGCGATCGTCAGCTTATCGACGCGCAAGGCGCGAAACAGCGGATGCCGCCGCACTTTAGACACCAGGTCCTTCTTACCCGCAATGATGCCGGCTTGCGGACCGCCTAGAAGTTTGTCGCCGCTAAACAGCACCAGCGAGAAGCCCGCTTCGACGCTGGCCCGCGCGGTAGGTTCTTCGATTCCAAACGGGGAGAGATCGACGAGGCAGCCCGAGCCGAGGTCTTCGATCACCGGCAAATTGCGGCGAGCACCAAGCGCCATCAATTCCGCAACCTCAGGTTTCTCGGTGAAACCCGTCAGCTTGAAATTCGATGGATGCACGCGAAGCAGCAAGCGCGTCTTCTCAGTAATGGCGTTTTCGTAGTCTGCGATCCGCGTGCGGTTGGTAGTGCCGACTTCCCGCAACAGCGCCCCGCTTTGCTCCATGATTTCGGGAATGCGGAAGCCGTCCCCAATCTCGATGAGTTCGCCGCGCGAAACGATCACTTCGCCGCCACGCGCCAGCGCCGCCAGTGTAAGGAGCACCGCGGCCGCGCAATTGTTCACCACGATGGCAGCTTCCGCGCCGGTCAAGCGCTCCAGCAGGCGCGAGAGATGCACATCGCGTTTGCCGCGAGCGCCGGCTGCCAAATCGTATTCGAGGTTCGAATAGCGCGTCGCGGAAATGCGCAGTTCCTCGATGGCCGCGGCAGTGAGCGGAGCACGGCCCAAGTTCGTGTGCAGAATCACTCCGGAAGCGTTAATCACCGGGCGCAGAGAGGGGGCCAGTTCGCCTTCGACAGTGGAGAGAATGCGCTTCTCGACGAGATCGCTGGCAACCGCCGCTTCCTGGGTAATTTCTTCGGAGATGATCTCGCGGCGCAACTGCGCCAAAACCTCGCGAATGGTCGCCACGGCATAACTGCGTTCGACAGCACTGCAAAGTGCGGCGATCCGTGGTCGCAGCAACAACTCGTCCACGGAGGGAAGCCGGCGCAACAAGGCCGTCTGGTCGGGCGAAGGGGCCGGCTTGGCAGGACTGGGCATGGCGCCATTTCACCATAGGCAGCGCCGTGGCCGCAATTCGGCCTCGAGCCCGTGACCGTGCCCCATCTGGCCCTTGGTACAGTGGTCCCGAAGCGCGGTAGCCGATGGGGTGAAGTCGGCAGGTTCCCCGTTGACGCCGGGCGGGACCCCTCCTAGGATGTGGATTCGAGGCTATCCAGGTATGGCCACCATTGACGAAGAGCTGTCGCAGATGGAGCGGGACATCCGCCAGCTCAAAATCGAATACGACATGTTTTTTGGCGGAGGCCGCAAGCGTCCACCCACCGAAGTGGAATGGCGCATCGACATGCTCGTCAAACGCTATGCAGAGCGCGCCGGGGAAATGAAGTTTGGCCAGCGCTTCCGTTACAACAACCTGACGCAGACCTACGCAAAGTACAAAGACATGTTCCGCAAGCGGATGGCCAAGTATGAAGAAGGCAAGGTGGACCGCCATTTCGGCGCCGCCGCCAAGGCCATTGAAGCGGAACGTGCCAAGGCACAAGGGGCAACCGGGAACAAAGATCCGGAGGAGGTCTCGCCTACCGAACCAGTCACCGCGAACGCCACTGCCGCTGCCGCAGCTGCCAAGGCCTTTCGCATGGTCTGTTCCGAGCCGGAACACGAAGCCGACAAGGTCAACCAATTGTACGAAGCCTTTCTCCAAGCCAAGCACCAAGCCGGCGAAGAAACCAGCAAGGTCACCCGCGCCGGCTTCAATGAATTTGTGCGCAAGAAAACCAAGGACCTGCAAAACAGCAAGAATTGCCGCGATGTCGAATATGTCGTTGAGACCATCGACGGCCAAGTCAAACTAAAAGCCCTAGTAAAATCGTAATCCTCATCTGTAGCACAGACTTTAGTCTGTGTTTTCTAGCCAGTTCCCAGATTCGGTCATCCCGCTCGTCCTGGGCCCAGCGAAGCAAGTCTTTGTAGATTCTCTGGTGGGATTCCAGTTTTTTACTGAAGGGCGAGGGCCCTTCTCGTCGCAAGTCGGAAAAAGAGGTCACAGACCAAGTCCGGGCCACGACCACGGTCTTAAGAATCCACAGGTCCGCTTTTCCAAAGCATCCGCCTCCGCGTAAACTAGAAGATTCCATCTGGCGTGGAGGACGACATGGCTGTGGAGCGGGCGCTGCTGAGCGTGTTTGATAAGACCGGCATCGTGGAATTCGCGCGAAAGCTGGCGGCACTGAACATCGAGGTTCTGTCCACCGGCGGCACAGCAAAACTGCTGCGCGAACAAAACGTGCCGGTGAAAGATGTGTCCGATTTTACCGGCTGGCCGGAAATGTTGGGCGGGCGTGTAAAGACCTTGCACCCCAAAGTCCATGGCGGCTTGTTGTACCGGCGGCATCACCCCGACGATCAGAAACAGGCCAAAGAGCATGGCATCTCGCCCATCGATTTGGTGGCAGTGAATCTCTACCCCTTCGAAGAAACCGCGGCGAAGGCCTATCTTCCTGCCGAAGAGCTGATCGAAAACATCGACATTGGCGGGCCAACCATGCTGCGCTCCGCCGCAAAGAATTTCGAGAGCGTCACCGTAGTGACCGATCCCGCCGATTACGAACGCGTGACCGCGGAGTTGGAAGCCAACCGCGAAACGTCTCTGGCGCTGCGGCTGGAATTGGCTCGCAAGGTCTTCGCCACCACTTCCCGCTACGACGGGCTCATCACCATGAACCTGGAGCGGCTGAACCTGAACGACAGCGACAAACTGGAAGTGCAGCCCAAGCCGGTATTGCCTGAACGTGTGCACCTGGCGCTTCGCCGCAAGCAGGAACTGCGCTATGGTGAAAACCCACACCAGGCCGGGGCTTTGTATGTTCCCGCGGGCCGGCCGCCGGAAGGCTTGGCCGCAGCCAAGCAGCTGCAGGGCAAAGAGCTCTCCTATAACAATTACGTGGATTTGGAAGCGGCGCGCAGCACCGTGGCGGAATTCGAAGGACCTGCGGCGGTGATCATCAAGCACAACAACCCTTGCGGAGCCGCGGAACAGAAGTCACTCCTCGACGCCTACACCAAAGCGTTCGCGTGCGATCCGCTCTCGGCGTTTGGCGGCGTGCTGGCGTTCAACCACATCGTCGATGCCGTCACCGCGGAAGCCGTGGCGAAGTTGTTTGTGGAGTGCATCGTGGCTCCGGGTTTCGCGGACCGCGCCCAAGAAATTTTTGCCGCGAAGAAGAATCTGCGCTTGCTGGTGTTGCCGCACGGCGGACTCGAACTCGACAAGGAACTGCAGTTGAAGCGCATCCTGGGCGGCGTGCTCGTGCAGCAACCGGATTTGGGCACCTTGAAGGACGTGGAACTGCGCGTCGTCACCAAACGCGCGCCCACCGCTGAAGAATTAACGGACCTGAAGTTCGCTTGGAAAGTCTGCAAACACGTGAAGTCCAACTCCATTGTGTTCGGCAAAGACGGCGCGACTCTGGGCGTCGGCGCCGGCCAGATGAGCCGCGTGGATTCCGTGAAGATCGCCATTGCCAAAGCGCAGGTTTCCCTGCACGGCAGCGTAGTAGCTTCGGATGCGTTTTTCCCATTCCCCGATGGTGTGGAAGAAGCCGCGAGGGCTGGTGCGACCGCAGTGATTCAGCCAGGTGGCTCGGTGAAGGATCCCGACGTGATTGCCACGGCGGACCGGCTTGGCCTGGCAATGGTGTTCACCGCCATGCGCCATTTCCTGCACTAGGAAGCGGACAGCGTCTCAACTTTTTCATGCGTGGCCGATGCGGTCGATTTCTTTCTTGATGGCCAGTTGATCCAGGCTCGCGATCGGCAGCGCGAGAAACAGGCTGATTCTTCGATCCAGCATCATAAACGCGTCTCGAAAAGCCCTGTCGACCTGCTCGGCAGGGCCCTCGACGGCTGCGGGATCGGGTACTCCCCAATGGGCGGTCATCGGCTGACCCGGCCAGATTGGGCAGACTTCCTTGGCGGCGTTGTCGCAAACGGTAAAAACAAAATCTAGTTTGGGTGCGCCAGGCTTGGCGAATTCCGCCCAGTCTTTGCTGCGGAGCCCGGTGATCGAAAGTTTTGCCTGTTCGAGTTGCTGGAACGCCCCCGGATGCACCGTTCCCTTGGGGTGACTTCCCGCGCTGTACGCAGTGAAGGTGGGGAAACCCTTCTTGTTCATGATGGCTTCAGCCATGATGGAGCGCGCCGAGTTGCCGGTACATAGAAACAATACGTTGTAGCGTCCTTGCATGAATCGTCTCCTGTTCGCAATCAAGGTACGTCCAATGGGGCTTCCTGCTTCTGAACGAGTGATGCCGGCTGGCCTGCGACGCCGGGGACGAAGTAGCGACGCTGGAAGTAAAAAGCAACGTTGACCAGCGCGATCATCACCGGAACCTCGACCAGAGGACCGATGACAGCCGCAAAGGCAGCGCCGGAATTCATCCCAAACACGGCGACCGCCACTGCAATAGCGAGTTCGAAGTTATTGGAAGCCGCCGTGAAGGCCAGGGTGGTCGTTTTGGAATAGTCGGCGCCAAGTTTCCTTCCCATGTAAAAAGAAACCAGAAACATCACAACGAAATAGATCAATAAAGGTGCCGCGATCCGCAACACGTCCAACGGAAGGCGCACGATGTATTCGCCCTTCAGCGAGAACATCACCACGATGGTGAAGAGCAGCGCGATGAGCGTGAGAGGACTGACCCGCGGAACAAACTTGTGGTCATACCAATGGCGGCCCTTGGCGCGCCGCAGCACCCGCCGCGTCAGACAGCCAGCGAGAAAAGGGATTCCCAAGTAAATAAACACGCTTTTCGCGATCTGACCGATGGAAACACCGACCACCGAGCCGTGCAGCCCCAGCTTTGCCGGCAAGACGGTAACGAAAATCCAGGCATAAACCGAATAGAAGAAAACCTGGAAAAGGGAATTGAACGCAACCAGGCCGGCGGCGTACTCCGTGTCCCCTTTCGCAAGCTCGTTCCAAACGATGACCATCGCAATACAGCGAGCCAGCCCAATCAGGATCAGGCCCGCCATATATTCCGGATACGTGCGCAGGAAGGTGATCGCCAGAACGAACATGAGGATGGGGCCGATCACCCAATTCTGCACGAGCGAAAGAGCCAGGACGCGTTTGTTCCGAAAAACTTCCGGCAGTTCCTCGTAGCGCACCTTTGCAAACGGCGGATACATCATCAGAATCAGGCCCGCAGCGATGGGGACCGAGGTCGTGCCTACGCTGAATCGATTGAGGAAGGGCACCGTTCCGGGAATGAGCCAGCCCAGGATCACACCAAGGGCCATAGCCGCAAAGATCCACGCGGTCAGATAACGATCGAGAAAACTAAGACGGGGCGACATGTTGTTCGGCATAGCGCTTTTGGGCGGATCGTGCCTTATGGGCAACAAGGAAGATCAACGCAGCCCGGCGGGCACTCGCACCCCGCCGCAGCCGGTTTGCTCGCGCGAATGAACGCGCTCATGAACTTGTCTTTGATCTGCGGCGCAACGGCTGCCACATCCAAACCGGCAGCGGCAAGAAATTCGCGCGCCTCTTCCACTTGGTAGATTCGCGTAGGTTCGACGTCGATCGACTCGAAGCCGGCGGCCCGTAATTTCTGGACGTACTCCGATTCCTCGAGCGCGCCAGCGATGCAGCCGACCCACAATTCCATGCTCTTGCGTACCACTGGCGGAACTTCGCCGCGTATCACCACGTCTGAAACGGCAAAGCGTCCACCCGGTTTGAGCACCCGGAAGGCTTCGCGCATCACCCGGTCCTTGTCCCCCGAAAGATTGATCACGCAATTGGAGATGATCACGTCCACAGTTTTGTCGGGAAGCGGGATCTCCTCAATCGTGCCTTTCAGAAATTCCACATTCTGCACTCCCGCCTTTTTTTGGTTTTCAAGAGCCAGCGCCAACATCTCATCGGTCATGTCCAAGCCATAAGCCTTGCCGCCTGGAGCAACCCGCTTCGCCGAAAGCAGCACATCTATGCCGCCTCCCGAGCCGAGATCGAGCACGATTTCCCCCGGCTGCAACTGCGCCAGTGCGGTGGGATTGCCGCAACCAAGGGAAGCGGTGACCGCCTCGGCTGGCAGCGCGCCCTTCTCGGAAGCGTCGTAGAGATTGCGGGTGATCGGATCGCACCCGCTCAATTCCGCGCTTCCGCCGCAACAAGCGGTCTTACCTGCAGCCACTTGGCGCGCCGCTGCGCCGTACTTCTCCTTTACTGCTTCCAGGATATTTTTGTCGCTCATAACCACCCCTCAGGACCGCGCAATCTGCACGACGGCCTCGGCAGGCACGACGCGATTGCGGGTGCAGCATTCTTCGTACAGAAACCCGAGTATTTCTTGCAGTGCGGCGGTATTCGCCTTGTACCAGAGAAAAGTGCCCGCGCGGCGCACGTCCACTAGTCCCACATGCCGCAACTTCTCCAGATGGTGCGACAGCGTCGACCCGGGGATGCCCAGTTCTTCTTGTATTTCGCCGGCGACCATCCCCGTCGGATGCGCCGAGAGCAATAGCCGCACAATCTGCAAGCGCGGCTCAGCCCCGAGCGCCGCGAAACGGTCGGAGCAGCGGGTGACCAGAAGAGGGTCTGGCTTGGACATATTTCGATAATTGCAGAAATACGGTCGAAACGCAATCCTTCTTTTCCGAAACCCTTCTCCCCCCTACTCCATCCAACTTATTGGAACACATGCCTACCCGTGCAACCCCTCCTTTTTCGCTTTTGACCACGCCATTCCCGCATGGGATACTTTTCTCTCCAGGACTCTTATGAAGCTAAAAAGTGTTGTTTGCGCTTTCGCTCTGGCGGGTCTGGCCTCTCTGCCTGCCTTTGCCCAAAATGGCCAAACTCAAAATCCCACCCCGGACCCCTTCGTCGCGCCCGTCGGCGAAAAGGTCACCCCACGCGCCGAAGCGTACTTCGATTTCACGATGGGCCATTGGTACGAACTCCAATACGAACAAACCAGCCAGCCGGATTACGCCACCAAGGCGATTGAGTCCTACAAGAAAGCCTATGCGATCGACCCACAGTCGCCCATCATCGGCGAGCGCCTCGCGGAGATGTATTGGAAAGCGCAGCGCGTGCGCGATGCGGTCAACGAAGCCAACGAGATTCTGAAGCACGATCCTAACGATCTCCCGACGCACCGCCTGCTCGGACGTATCTACTTGCGCAGTTTGGGCGACATCAATGGTGCGGGCGTGCAATCGGAGACGGTGGCAAAGGCCATTGCGGAATATGCCCAGGTTCATCGTCTGGATCCCAGCGACCAGGAAGCCTCGCTCTGGCTCGCGCGCCTGTACCGCCTGCATAACGAGCCCGACAAGGCCGAGCAGGTTTTGCGCAAGATGCTCGACGACGATCCGGGTAATGAAGCCGCCGCGGAGCAGTTGACCCAGCTCTTGCTGGATGAAAACAAGGCCGATGACGCCATCAAGCTACTGGAAACGATGACCGCGGATTCGAGTTCGGCGACGCTTTTTGATTTGCTCGGCGACGCCTATACCCAAAACCACGACTATGCCAAGGCAGAGGTGGCCTATCGCAAGGCCGTCGGCCTCGACCCATCGGAGTTAAATCACCTGCGCGGACTAGGCCAAACTCTGATGACCGAAGAGAAGTATCAGGATGCCTTGGGCGTGTACCAGAAACTCATCGACCTGATGCCCGATGATTCCGACAACTATCTGAACATGGCCAAGATCTACCGCGAACTGAACCAGCTGGATAAAGCGGAAGAGTACCTGGTCAAAGCCCGCCAGTACAATCCGGGCAGCCTCGATGTGCTCTTCAACGAAGCAATGATTTACGAAGCGCAAGGCCGCTACGACGACGCCATTCGCGTGATTTCCGACGCGATTACCGGAGTAAAGGCGCAATCCGCCGCGCTGCCTTCGAATCGCCACAAACTCGCGGTGCTCTATCAGGAATTGGGCGTCCTGTACCGCGAAGTGCAGAATTATCCTGCGGCAATTTACACCTTCCAAGAACTCGGGCACTTGGGTCAGGAAGAAGACCAGCGCGCAAGATTGCTGACCATGGAAACCTACCGCCAGGCCAAGGACATGCCCAAGGCTTTGCAAGCGGGTAAAGACGCTATAGCAAAGTATCCGGACGACCCCGCGATCAAGGCCAGCGTGGCGCTGCTCCTCGGCGAAAATCAGCAAACTGACGACGCCGTTAAAATGCTGGAATCCACCCTCAAGGGCACTTCCGCCGACCGCGAGACCTATTTGAATCTTTCCCAGGTTTACGAACAGGGCAAGCGTTTTTCCGAAGCGGAGCAGGCCGCCCGCAAGGCGGAATCCATGGCCACGGAACCCCAGGACAACGAAATCGCCTGGTTGCTGCTCGGCGCCGTCTACGAAAAGCAGAAGCAATACGACAAGGCCGAAGACGAATTTAAGAAGGCCTTGAGTGTCGATCCAAAGAACGCGCAAGTCTTGAACTACTACGGCTACATGCTCGCGGACCGCGGCATTCGCCTCGAAGAAGCCCATGATTTGATTCAACGCGCCGTGGACCAGGACCCCTTTAATGGCGCCTATCTCGACAGCCTCGGCTGGGTCTATTACAAGCAGAACAAGCTCGAAGAAGCGGAAGCCATGCTTCGCAAAGCTGTCGAACATGAACCCCGCGACCCCACCATTCGCTTGCATCTCGGCGATGTGCTGGCCAAGCAGGGTCGCATGGACCTGGCGGCCGCGGAATGGGAGAAGTCGCTCAATGAGTGGCATCGCACTTTCCCTGCCGACTTGGAAAGCGATAAGGTCGCGGAAGTCGAAAAGAAGCTGAGCCAGGCCAAGCACCGCGTCGCCCAAAAGTCCGCCGCCAGCGAAGACAAGCCGTAAAAAAGCAGCTAGCAGCTGGCAGCCCCCGCGGGTGCCCTCGGATTGTAAGGGTGGGCCTTGGGGTCATCCACAGTAGCCGCAAAAAAAGCCAACAGCCCCCCAGCCATTAGCCGGCAGCTTGGTTTCTCTGAATGACGCTTGTGTTGCGTAGTACTTTTTCGACGATGACCCTCGACAATCCAGCTACCACAAAAGACCTTGTGTCATCCTGAGGAGCGTCGTTTGCGACGAAGGATCTCAACCACTACGTCTTGGCTCAATACCCGTGGTACTCGCTCGCAAGCACGACTGTAAGCTGTAGCTAACGGCTGTCCTCTCGCTGTCCGCTATAATGGTTCCAGCTTTCGGAGCCATCTAACTTCATGAGAGAAATTCGGATCCCCGCCTTTGCAAAAGTGAATCTGCGTCTCGACGTGCTCGGCAAGCGCGCCGATGGCTACCACGAACTGCGCACAGTTTTCCATACCGTGAGCCTCCATGACACCTTGCGGTTTCGTCCGAACCGCGAGCAGGGTATTACGCTGCAAATCCAAGGCAATGAGCGGCTCTCCCAGGAAGCCACGGAAAAAAACCTGGTCTATCGCGCTGTCGATGCCCTGCGGCGCGAACTGAAGATTCGTCCCGGCGTCGAGATCCTGCTGCAAAAACGCATTCCCGCGGGTCGTGGCTTGGGCGGAGGCTCGAGCGACGCCGCGGCCGCACTGCTCGGCTATTTGCAATTCGCGAAGAAGCCCATCGCACGCCACCGCCTCCTCGAGATTGCTTCGGGTCTTGGCGCGGACGTGCCTTTTTTCCTGCTCGGTGGCCGAGCGCTGGGCATCGGCAAAGGAGACGAGATTTACCCCCTGCCCGATATTGCCAAGTGCACGCTGCTGATTGTCTCGCCGAAAGACATTCACGTGCCTACCCCAGACGCCTATCGCTGGTTGCATGCTCCGGAATTGGCTTCGTTGACAAAATTCGCCGCGAACCATAAACTATTTGAGTTCTGTGCTCTGTGCTGGAGTGCGCAGGGAGCGCCGCTCTCGAACGATTTCGAAGAGGCGGTCTTCCGGCGCCATCCCCGACTGGCGAAAATCCGTCGGGCCTTGCTCCAGGGAGGGGCGTCAGAAGCCTTGCTGGCTGGTAGCGGTTCGGCGGTGTTTGGAGTATTCCCGAGCCCAGCAAAGGCGCGCCGAGCCGTTGTCGGGTTTCCGCACGATCAGACCTTCGTCTGCGAAACAGTTTCGCGGAGCAGGTATGCGCGCAGCATAAACCGCGCCATGGTTGTGTGACCTGCAACGTCCTCTGGTGTTCTGACCTTCCTCAACTTACATAGCTCAGCTTACGGCCCTATCCGCAGTTCAGTCATCGCAGAGCGGTGACCGGTGTGAGCGCTTCGTGAACGACGAACGATTCAAGATTTTTAGTGGCACCGCCAATCCGGCGCTCGCAGAGAGCATCTGCAAGCACCTGGACGTTCCGCTGGGCAAGTCGCTGCTGGGCCGCTTCAGCGATGGCGAAATTTATTTCCAGATTTTAGAGAATGTGCGCGGTGCTGATGTGTTTGTGGTGCAGCCCTGCTCCTATCCAGTGGATAACCACCTGCTCGAGTTGCTGCTGATGATCGACGCGTTCAAGCGTGCGTCCGCCTGGCGGATTACCGCGGTGTTGCCGTACTACTGCTATGCGCGGCAAGACCGCAAAGATAAGCCCCGCGTGCCGATATCCGCGAAGCTAGTGGCAGACTTGTTGGAAACCGCGGGAGCCAGTCGCGCGCTAACCTTAGATTTGCACGCGCCCCAGATTCAAGGCTATTTCGACGTGCCGGTCGACCACCTCTACGGCTCCCCCGTGCTGGTGGATCATTTCCGGCACAAAAAGCTGCCGCGCCTGACGGTGGTTTCGCCGGACGCGGGCGGCGTGGAGCGCGCCCGGGCCTTTGCGAAGAAACTGGATGCGCCGCTGGCCATCGTCGACAAGCGCCGCGTGGATCTCGATGTCACCGAAGTGATGAACCTGATCGGCGACGTCAAGGGTCGCACCGCGCTCATCGTCGACGACATCATCGACACCGCGGGGACCCTGGTGAAGACCGCCGACGCCCTGATTCGCGAAGGTGCCACCGAGGTTTACGCCGCTTGCACCCATGCAATCTTCTCCGGTCCGGCCGTGGAACGCCTCGAGAATTCCAAGATCACCGAAGTGGTGGCCACCGATTCCGTGCCCCTTTCGGAAGCAGCCAAGAACCTGAAGAAACTCAAAATTCTGAGTGTCGCGGATTTGCTCGCCCGCGGCATTCGTTCCATTCACGAGGAGACCTCGATCAGCGAGCTGTTTACTTGATGCATTTTCTCCGACGGGCGTTTGCGCCGCGAAGAATTTAGGGAAGGAAAGAAGCTATGGCTCAAATTATTGTACAAGGCGAACCGCGCAATCTGCGGGGGAAGAACGCCGCTAGGCGCTTGCGGGTAACCGGGAACGTTCCGGCAACTCTGTACGGCGGCAAGAAAGATGCCGTGTCGCTTGCGGTGAACAGTAAGCAAGTCACCACGATTCTCCGCTCCGAGACCGGTCATAACACCTTGTTCCAGGTGGAATTCGCTGGCAAGCAGGAACCGGCGATCGTCAAGGATTGGCAGGTCGATCCCGTCACCGGGCGCCTGCTCCACGTCGACCTGCTGCGCGTGGCCATGGACGTGCGCATGCGCGTCAAGGTGCCCGTGCACACGTTCGGCGATCCTTCTGGCGTGAAGGTCCAGGGCGGCGTCTACGAAGTGGTCGCGCGTGAAGTGGAAGTCGAGTGCTTGCCCGCGGACATCCCGACGGAGTTCAAGATGGACGTGAGCGGCCTGGCGCTGAACCAGAGCCTGCGCGCCGGCGAACTGCCGATCGACAAGAACAAGATCAAGCTGATCACCGATGCGAACGCGGTCTTGGCCCACGTTGTGGCCCTGCGCGTCGAGGAAGAAAAGCCGGCGGAGGCCGCCGTGCCCGGAGCAGCGCCTGCCGAGCCCGAAGTTATCAAGAAGGGCAAGAAGGAAGTGGAAGGCGAGGAAGGCGCCGAGGGCGCAGAAAAGGCCGAGAAGCCCGAAAAGACGGAAAAGAAGAAGTAATTCTTTTTCGCGCACCTCACTGCGGAACTTATGCGGCTCATTGTTGGCCTTGGCAATCCGGGCCCGGAATATCAGTGGACGCCGCATAACCTCGGTTTCCTGGCGGTGGACGAATTGGCCAACCGCAACGGCATTCGCGTGGAGCGCCCCGAAGCGCAGGCACTCGTAGGACTCGGGAAAGTGGCAGGGAATGAGGTCATCCTCGCCAAGCCCCAGACGTACATGAACCTCAGCGGCAATTCTGTGGGCCGCTTGATGGACAAGTACGAAGTGGAGCCCGGGCAGTTGCTGGTGATGTTCGACGAGCGCGATCTGCCCTGGGGCATGATTCGCATCGGCGAACGCGGTAGCCCGGGCACGCACAACGGGGCTAAGTCGGTCACCAGCGCGGTGGGCACACCAGAATTTGCCCGGCTTCGCCTGGGCTGCGGTCCGGATCACCCGGTAGGCGATTTGGCCGCATATGTTCTGCGGCCGATGAAGAAGGCGGAGTTGGAAGTTGCCGGAGAAATGGTGGCGGCCGCAGGCGATGCGGTGGAGTTGATTCTGGCCCAAGGCATCGCGGCGGCCATGAACAAGTACAACCGCAAGGCGCCGCCGCCGGAGCAGTAGCGGCCGTTCTCGGGGTTTTGTAGCGGCCGCCTTTTTACCCTGAGCCTTGCGAAGGGCAGAGGCTGGCAAAAGGTTTATGTAGTGGCCGGTCTTTAGACCGGTCAGGAAGAAACGAGGTCATTATGGAAGAACGTTTGTACGATCTGGTCTTCATCATTCGTCCGGCCACGCCGGAAGAGGAAATCAAGAAGGTCCTCTCGTCGCTGGAGCATGCCTGCACAGAGAAGGGCGCCAAGATCGAGAAGGCCGAGAGTTGGGGCACCCGCAAGCTGGCCTACAAGGTCATGAAGCACCGCGAAGGCATCTATTTCTATCAGCAGGTGCGCACCTCGCACGGCGAGTTAGTACACGAACTGGAACGCCGCCTGGGCGTGCTGGACGCGGTGATCAAGTATCAGACCGTGCGGCTCGACGAAGATTTGAAGCGCCAGAAGAAGCTGGTGCACAAGCGCGAACAGCGCGCTGCACGCCGTCCACGGCGCACGCCCGCTCCGGCGCCTTCGGCGGCGCCAAGCGTCGAGCAGAGCACGCAGGCCTAACAGCGCCGGAAAGTTTTGCAGCACCACTGAGATTGCTTTGGAACGCTCCGCAGGAATTGTGCCGAGCGACATCGGAAAGGTAGGAAGGTATGGCAGAGGAACAGAAACAAGGGCAGGCTCCCGCAGCTCCGGCTTCCGCTCCCGCTCCGCGTGAAGGCGGAGAAGGGGCACAAGGCGGACAGGGCGCACCTCGCCGCGAAGGTGGCGGAGAAGGTGGACCGCGCCGTGAAGGCCACGCTCCGGGCGGGCGTCGCGAAGGCGGCCCCGGCGGCGGACGCCGCGAAGGTGGTCCCGGCGGACCAGGAGGACCGGGCGGCGCGCGTCGCGGTAAGCGCCAGTATTTCCGCAAAAAGAAAGTGTGCAAGTTCTGTGTCGAAAAGATGGACTTCATCGACTACAAGCGCGCGGACATTCTTTCGCAGTTCGTGCAGGAACGCGGCAAGATTCTCCCTCGCCGCATGACCGGCGTGTGCTCGCGGCACCAGCGCTGGCTCGGCGTGGCCATCAAGCGCGCCCGCAATATTGCTTTGCTGCCGTTTGCCGGCAGCGCCGCCGGGGTGCAGGCGCCCCGTGCTGTTGAGGCTCCCAAGGCCTAAGGTCAGGAAAGGGATTACACATGCAGATCATTCTTCAAGAAGACGTTGAAAAGCTTGGCCACCGCGGCGACGTGGTGACCGTAAAGCCCGGCTACGCCCGCAATTTTCTGCTTCCCAAGAAGCTGGCGGTGGAAGCCACGCCGGGGAACATGAAAGCGCTCGAGCGCATTCGCGGCGCTTTGGCAAAGAAGACCGCCACGGAGTTGGAAGCCGCCAAAAAACAGGCGGAGTTGCTCGCTCTGGTCTCCCTCAGCTTTACCCGCAAGACCGGAGAGAACGATCAGATGTTCGGATCGGTAACGACAGGCGATATCGCGGAGGGCCTCAAGTCCGAGGGCTTCAAGATCGACAAGCGCCAGGTCCAACTTCCCGACCCACTCAAGACCCTTGGCGATTTCCCGGTCACCGTGAAGGTCTTCCGCGAAGTAGCCGCGGAAATCAAAGTCCACATCGGCAAAGAAGCCTAATCGACCCATCCCAATACAGCGATTCTTCCGGGGCATGCCTGCACTGCATGCCCTTTTTATTTTGAATTCTAAATCGGTGATTCCACGCTAAGATTGCACAATGATGGACCCTTCACGCGAGCCCCCGGATGCCGACGAGCCTGGCTCCGGAATCCCGCATGCTCCTTTTCAAGGGAAATTAGCGCTGGCTCTGGCCGCGATTGCGATCGTACTCTGCCTGGCTGTTGCGTTTGTTTCTCTACGGTCGGCCCGTCGTCTGGACACGCAGGTGGCCCAGCTAGGTCAGCAAACGCAAGCTCTCCAGCAGTTGGTCGAGCGCGCACAAGAGCAATCTCAGGCGTTCGCTCAGCAGGCTTCGCAAGCCGCTGCTAACGCGCAATCCGCCGCCCAACAGCGCGACCTCGCGAAACAGGCTCAGGCCGACTCGGAAGCCCAGGCAGAGCTTGCGCGCCAGCAAGCCTCCGCCGAGCAGCAAAAGGCGAATCAAGCCACGCAGCAGGCTGAGCAATATCGCCAAGAACGTGAAGCGGAACTCGCACAACTGCAACAAGCGCTCGGACAGATTGCGCAAACCCGCCGCACTGCGATGGGGCTGGTCATGACTCTTGACAGCAAATCGGTTCGCTTCGATTTCGACAAGTCCGACATCAAACCCGAATACCGGGACACCCTCAACCGCGTCGCCGGCATTCTCATGACCCTTAAGGGATATGCGATTAATGTCTACGGATACACTGACGATGTCGGCTCCCAGGCATACAATCTGCAACTTTCCCAACGCCGGGCCGAAGCAGTCCGAGACTTCCTGGTGCAGGCCGGAATTCCCGCAACGATCATGAGCACCAAGGGTTTTGGTAAGTCCGATCCGCGCGTTGCGGGCGACAGCGAACAAGCACGCGCTGCCAACCGCCGCGTCGAAATCGGCATCGTGGACTCCACGCTTCTTCCAAGCATTCAGCCCCTTCCGAACTGACGCGCTGCATCTACTTCGCTTCCGGCGGCAGGTGCGTCTCGAAGTAGCCGAGAATGTTGGTGTAGACATCGGGTGTCGTACCTGGTCCTTCAAAGATTCCGTGCGTGCGCCCGGGGTACACACGCATGTCGAAGATTTTGCCCTGGGCCATAAGATTGTTCACCAGCAACTCGAATCCTTGGAAGTGCACGTTGTCGTCCCCGGATCCATGCATCACCAGCAGGTCGCCCCGCAGCCCGGAGCTGAAGTTAATCGCCGAGGATTGTTCGTACGCTTTAGGGTCGTCTTGCGGCAGCCCCATGTAGCGCTCCTGGTAGATGGAATCGTACAGCCGTTGATCCGGGACTGACGCGACCGCCACTCCCACCGCATAAGCTTCGGGATAACGAAACATCAAATTCAGCGTCTCCGTCCCCCCGCCCGACCAGCCCCATACGCCGATACGCTTCGCGTCGATAAATGCTTCCGCTTTCTCCAAAGATTGCAGGGCAGTGGATTGCTGCTGCGAAGAGAGCGGGCCGATGTTCTTGTAGACCACCTTGCGCCATTCCCGGCCCCGCGGCGCGGGAGTTCCTTGATTGTCGAAGGTGGCCACCAGGTAGCCTGCGGCGGTCAGGGTGCGGACAAACATGCCCTGCCAGCGATCTTCCGTCGTTTGTCCCGCGGGCTCGGAATAGACCTCCACGATCAGCGGATATTTTTTGCTGGCATCGAAATGGGGAGGCTTCGCTAACCAGGCGTCCACCAGCAAGCCGTTGCCGGCGTCGAGTTTTAGAAACTCGACCGGGCCGGTGCTCAACGGCTTGACCCGCTCGACGAGTGCCGCATTGTCAGCGGTGGTCCGTAACACCTGGTGGTCCGGCAGATGGATCACGTCGGAATGAGGCGGTTCATCTATTGCGGAAAAATTATGGAACGCGTATTCCCCGTTCGGCGCAATGTTGTAGGAATGCGTGCCCGGCTGCCCGGGAGTGATGCGTTCCGCAGCCTTCGACCCGTCGAGCCGCACCCGATACAGATAGCGCTGCGTCGCGTTCTCGGGCGAGGCGGTGAAGTAAATGAACTGTTCGTCAGGGGTCAGCCGCTCCAGGCTGACAACGTCGAAGTCACCGTGAGTCACCAACTGGGTTCTCCCGGTGTCTCGCTCTACCCGATAGAGATGCCGCCACCCGTCTCGTTCGCTGAGCACAAGAAACTCGCGGCGCTGATTGAGCCATAGAATCTGGTCGTTCAATTCCACCCAGGCGCGATCCTCGTCGACAAAAATTGTGTGCGTCGATCCCGACGCGGAATCGCCCAGCAGAAATTCATTTTTGTTTTGCAGCCGGTTCATGTGTTGCAGCAGCAGATGCTTCGCGTCGGCCCACTCCATGCGCGGAATATAGAAATCGTGCTGGTCGCCGGACGTGTTCATCCAAACCGTTTTCCGCGACTTTAGCGACACCACTCCCACCCGTACCGCGGAGTTGCGCGTTCCCGCTTCCGGATAGGGATAGACCAGTGTCTCGGGGTACACCCCGATTTGCGGGTAGGGAATTTGCGTCACAATTTTCCCTCGGGGGTTCCCCAGGTCGTAGATCAGCGTGAAGTTTTGCACCCCTTCGGTGTTGAATTGCCAGTAGGCGATGGCCTGGCCGTCCGGGCTCCACTGGAATCCGTCGCGGATGTCGAACTCTTCTTCGTTCACCCAGTCAGACGTGCCATTGATGATCGTGCTGGACCCGTCGTGAGTTAGCTGCTCAATTTTCGGCGAGGCGACCTCTTCCACGTAA
>DATKPS010000054.1:0-11531 GCA_035524015.1 Candidatus Sulfotelmatobacter sp. | reverse complement strand
GCATCTGAATGGTAAGCGAATCGGAGTTCGGTCGGCGATGGAATGCGGTCGTTGATCAATACGAAGAACTCATAGCCACTCAAAGCCTCATGGTCGGAACGCTCCGCAACTGTAGCCACACGTCGCGGAGCTGACGCAGCCCAAGCAACTGCGACAGGAATCTGCGTCTCGCCAGGGCTTGATTTCTCCTGGTTGCCTTTGCTCCGCCGCCCGGAGGTTTCAGTAAAAACTACATCGGCCTGCCATTGTGTCAGCTTAACAACACAAAAGGTATTCTGTTGACCATTTCTAGAGAGTGGTACACTCTCGGTGTCCGGCAGTCCTTGAAGTCAATCAGCACCCGCCCAGAAAATCAGGTTAGTTGGTGTGCATTTTATGTATGCACCTCACACCCATCTTTTAGTCGGTGAGAGCAACGCTCCCCCATCCCTCACAGAGCGTTTTTCCCCAGTGCAAACGGCCCTTTTGGGCCTCGTAGTCTTTCTGGTTTCATATCTGGCCGCCAAGTTGGGTGGCGCCATGGTTATCTCCAGCCAAGGTCTTTCGGTACTTTGGCCCCCATCCGCGTTGTTGGTGGCAGCCATGCTTTTGCTGCCGAGAAGGGACTGGCTGGTGCTTCTAGCGGCAGGCCAGGCGGCAGCCGCCGTCGAGAACTTGCAATTAGGTTTCACGCTTGGAGCGACTGGCCTACTTTTCCTGGCCAGCACAGTCGAGTTCCTCATCATCGGCCTGGGGCTCGGGTATGCTTTCGACGGAGTCCCGCGACTTAATAGTCCGAAAGCCCTTGGGAAGTACTGTTTCTTCGCCGCATTCCTCGCACCCCTTGTTGGTGCAACCATCGGGGCCGGCGCCCCATCCGGCTCATATGCGGCCAATTGGCGCATCTGGGTTTTCTCCGAAATGCTGTCTTTCCTGACTTTAACCCCGGCATTCTTGAGCTGGGCCAGCGCTGGCCGTGCTTGGATTCACCGGTCCGTTCATTCCGCGGTAGAGGCAACCGCGTTGCTCGGCACTCTGGCTATTTTGGGATATTTGGTTCTCTTAACTCCTTGGAAAACGCTGCCCTCCTCGCTCTATTCTTTAGTGCCATTGCTTCTATGGGCCGCCTTGAGATTCGGTTCGTTGGGCGTTAGCACCTCCATGATCGTTATTTCATTTTTAGCCATTTGGGGAGCCATGCATGGCTACGGTCCCTTCACAGGGCCAGACCCTGCGCGCAATGTCCTGTCTCTGCAGGTGTTCTTGATATTCGCTGCGATCCCCTTCATGGCTCTTGCTGCCGTAGTGGAGGAGCGCGAGAGCGCTAGGCTCGTTGAAAAGGAACTGAGTCGGCGGCTTATTTCGGCGCAGGAGCAGGAACGGATCCGAATTGCCCGGGAGTTGCACGACGATGTTTGTCAGCGGCTCGCAATGCTATGCCTCAAGATTGAGAAGGCGGCCAAGCACGAAAGCAACGGACACGTGCCGGCTGCTGAGCAGTTAGAGGAGATTCGGCAACAGTGTTCCAGTCTAACGAATGACGTCCAACTCATTTCCCATGAACTCCATCCTTCGATTTTGGAGAACCTTGGTTTGACCACCGCGGTCAAGAGCTATTGCCGCGAAGTCGGCCGGCAAAACGGTCTGATTGTCGAGCTTTCCGATAGCGCTCTATCGGGCTCCTTGCCTCAAGACGTGTCCCTTTGCGTTTTTCGAGTGGTTCAGGAAGCTCTGCGCAATGCAGTGAAGTACAGCGGTCAAAAGCACATTAAGGTTTGTTTGCAGGAAAAGTCCGGACAGCTTGAACTTGAGGTCAGTGACCAAGGCGTGGGATTTGATGTAACAGATAAAAGGAACAATGGAGGACTGGGTCTCGTTAGCATGGCTGAACGAATCTCCCAGGTGAACGGAACTTTCAGCATCGATTCCCAGCTAAATGTTGGGACACGGATCCGCGCCCGCGTCCCGCTTGCGGCAAACGCGAAAGCCATGGCCAAGGCTGCCATTTGATATAAAAGAGGACATTGCCATGAGCGCCTATCTAGTTTTCATTCGCGAACGCACCATCGATCCGGCCGAATTGGAAATTTATTGGCGGGAGATCCGTTCCACCTTCGTTGGCCACCACGTAAAAGTCCTGGCCTCCTATGGCGCTCACGAGGATCTCGAAGGACCCCCAACCGAAGGTACGGTGATCGCCGAGTTTCCCACCATGCAAGCCGCTAAGCTCTGGTATGACAGCCCGGCCTACCAGAAGGTACGCGTCCATCGTCAAAAAGGCGCTGTCTATCGCGGGATTCTCGTTCAGGGCCTGCAGATCCCCGCAGCCCAACCCTAGTTCACTTCCTCACGCGCTCGGCCCCGGCACATTTTTTCTAATGCGCTTCCAGCGCGCAGACGTCCGCCGCGGCCCTGTCACAATACTCTAACTTGACCCTGCCCTGTGGGTGCGCTAGCTTGAATGCATCTCCTATCCCGGCGGTCACACCGCCGGAACGCTCTGGAGGAAACCCATCGGCCACCCATTACGGGAAGCAGCACAATCTTCCAACTGGATGAAGCGCACGATCCATATTTCCGGGCAGCTGGAACCCTTCTTCGGGACTCTCGACGAAAACATACGAATGCTGGAAGACGTTTTACAGGTGCGAACGCACTTGAACGATACCCGTCTGACCATTGAGGGCTCCCAAGATTCCGTCGACCAGGCCGTCCGCATTGTCGAGGAGTACAACCATCTCACTCGCCATGGCCGCGTGCTCTCTGGCGCGGAGATCAAATCGCTCATGCGCGTGGCTACCGAAGAGCCGCAATCCTCTCCACGCGCCATGTTCGAACACGGCCGCACCCGTTCGTTTGGCAAGAAAACCGTTACCCCCAAAAACGCCAGCCAGCGCCGCTATATGGAGGAAATTGAAAGCCACGATATGACCTTCGGCATCGGCCCCGGCGGCACCGGAAAGACCTACCTCGCCGTGGCCATGGCCGTCAGTGCGCTGCTCACCAAACAGGTTAACCGCATTATTTTGGCCCGGCCCGCCGTGGAAGCTGGCGAGCGCCTGGGCTTTTTGCCCGGAACCCTGCAACAAAAGATCGATCCCTATATGCGCCCGCTGTACGACGCGCTGTACGACATGTTGGACGCCGACAAGCTCGAGCGTTTTCTCGAAAAGGGAATTATCGAGGTCGCCCCGCTGGCCTTTATGCGCGGGCGCACGCTGAACGATTCCTTCGTCATTCTCGACGAGGCCCAGAACACCACCAGCGAGCAAATGAAAATGTTTCTCACCCGCCTCGGATTCAATTCCAAGGCGGTGATCACCGGCGACGTCACGCAAATTGATCTGCCCGCCGGCAAGAAGTCCGGTTTGGTGGAAGCCATGGAAATTTGTGGACGCATTCCCGGCATCAGCGTCATTCAGTTCGGAGAAAAAGACGTCGTGCGCCACAACCTTGTTCAACAGATTATTCGGGCCTACGAGGAGCATGACGCTTCGCATCCACAACGAACCGGGAACGGCCAGGCTCCGCCGAAAGAGAAGAAGGAAATGCCCGCTCCGGAGAATCCGGTATCGTAGTCCAACATGTCCAGCAAGAGACGCAAGCCCAGGGTCTCCAGCGTGCCAAGTCGTTTTCATGTTATTGAGAATCATCAGCGCCGCGTGTACGTACCCTTGCCGGAACTGCGACGCTTCTTTCTGCGTATGAATCGCGAAATGGGTTTGGATGCACAATCGGCCTTCGTCCGTTTGGTAACTGATGCCGAGATGCGCCGCCTCAATACTCAGTATCGCCACAAACCAAAGACCACCGATGTGCTCTCGTTCCCAACCGAACAGCGCGCCCATCCCAGGTCTTTGCGCACACGCGCCAGACAGCTCCGCGGCACCTTCCTCGGCGATATCGCCATTTCCCCTACGGTGGCCCGCAGAAACGCCCGGGCCTTTGGCCGATCCTTGTCACAAGAAATTTGCGTACTCATGCTGCATGGGGTTTTGCATCTTCTGGGATATGATCACGAGAATGATCGCGGCGAGATGGAACGAGTGGAAGCCAAGCTGCGTAGCCGGTTGGAGCTGAACTGATGTTGCTGTGGACCTACATCGTCAGCTTGTTCGTCTTGGCCCTGGGCCTGCCCATCTTTTCCTACCTCACGCTCATCTACCGCGAACTCGGCCGCATGACCACCGGCCGTGTCCACGAGCACCTGGAAATTTTCGAAGCCGAAATTGAGCCCAAGCTGAATATCAACCGCAGGAGCGGCGGACGCACCTTCCGCATCCTCGGACACTTCTGGCTCGCCTTTGTCGTGCTCGAAACCACCCGCGGCATTGTCTATCTCGGCCCCAACGGCTGGGAAGCCGGTGTGCAGTTTCTCGTATTTCTCTCGCTCGAAGTCGTCATCCTGATGCACTTCATTCCCGACATGCTGCTCTACCGCACCTCCGGCCGTTGGCTGCTTCCGCTGTTGCCGCTCATTCGCGCGGGCATGTGGCTGGTTTGGCCCATCCGCGTTTTCCTCGAGGGCGCCGAAACCGTTGCGCGTATCTCCGAGCAGGAAGTGGAGCGCACCGAGGAGCAACGCACCGAAGAGGGAATCGAAGCGCTCGTCGAAGTTGCCGAAGAAGAAGGAATCATCGAGCCGGAACAGGCCGACTTGATTGAGCAGGTCGTGGAGTTCAGCGACAAGCGCGTCCGCGAAGTCATGACCCCGCGCCCCGACGTGGTCGCCCTCCTCGCCGACGCCACCCTCGAAGAGATGCACGCCAAATACGTCGAGACCCGCTTTGCCAAAATGCCCGTCTACGAGCGCTCTCTCGACGATATCATTGGTGTGGTCCACGCTCAGGATCTGCTGCAGATTGCCGATACCGACTTGCCCAAACGCAAGGTCCGCGAATTAATCAAGCCCATTCTCTTTGTTCCAGAGACCAAAGTTGGCTCCGACCTGCTCCGCGAGATGCGACAAAAAGGCCAGTCCATGGTTGTGGTGATTGACGAGCATGGCTCCGTTGCCGGCATTGCCACCGTCGAAGATCTGGTCGAAGAGATCGTCGGGGAAAGCAGCGCCACCGGCAGCATGCAACCTGCCCCCGATGCCGTGCGCGAACCGGATGGCAGCCTGGTTTTGCGCGGCAGCATGTCCATCCCTCACCTCGAACAATTGTTAGCCGTACAATTTGGTGATCATGCCGACGAGACCGTCACTACCGTCGCGGGACTGCTCAGCCATGCGTTGGGCAAAGTCCCGGTGCCCGGCGACCACATTGACCTGCAAGGCTATCGCTTTGAGGTTTTGGAGTCGAACCAGCGCAAGGTTTTGCGTTTGCGCGCCCGGCGCTTGATGGCCGCTGGCTCTCCCGCCAAACACTGAGAACACTTCATGCCAAAAAAAAACAAGAACACACAGACGCGGCGAGCCGGCTATGTCGCCATTATCGGCCGCCCCAACGCCGGAAAATCCACATTACTGAATCGCTTTGTCGGTCAGAAAGTAGCCATTGTCACTTCCAAACCCCAAACCACACGCAACCGCATTCAGGGAATTGTTACCAGGCCAGCCGGACAAATCGTCTTCGTCGATACGCCAGGACTGCATGAGGGCGATACTGTACTCAACCGCCAAATGATGCGCGAAGTTGCCGCGGCGCTCGAAGGCATTGATGTCTTGCTGATGATTGTGGACTCCAGCCGCACCCTGCCGCACGCCGATTCCTTGCTCCTCGAAAAAGGTCAGCGCTTTGCCGGCAAGACCATTCTGGCGCTCAATAAAATTGACCTCGTCCCCAAGCCCAAACTTCTTCCCTTGATCGACGCCTTCACCAAGGCATTTCCTTTTGCCGCAGTTGTGCCCATTTCCGCCCGCAAAGGCGACGGCTGCGACGCTCTGCTCGAGGAGATCTTCAAGGAATTACCCCAGGGCGAGCCCTTTTTTCCGGAAGACCAGATTACCGATCAGCCCGAGCGTTTCTTGGTCGGCGAAATCATCCGCGAGAAGGCCATCGATTTGACCTACCACGAAGTGCCGCACGCGCTCGCCGTGGTCATCGACCAATTCGAAGAAACTCCCAAGCTATTGCGCATTCACGCCTCCCTGCACGTCGAGCGCGATTCTCAGAAAAAGATTCTCATTGGCCACAAAGGCGAAATGCTCAAGAAAATCGGCACCGCCGCCCGCAAAGAACTGGAAGCATTACTAGGCACAAAGATTTTTCTCGCCATGTTTGTAAAGGTAGTTGCCGACTGGCGCGAAAATCCCCAAAAAGTCCGCGAATTAGATTGGCACACCCAGCTCCAAGCCCTAGCCGACCATCAATCCAACCAAGAAAAAGAATAAACGCAGTTTTCGTCAGGGCCCGCCTTTCAGAACCTGACTGAGAACACACTCTCTCGTCAGGGCACGGCTTCAGCCGTGCCGTAACGCCAGCCACATCCGAGCGGCTTTAGCCGCTGAGGGCTTTGCGGAAAAATGTGTCTGCCACCGGGGGGCGGAGCTTTAGTTCCCCCCGAGCTTCGAGGGGCTCCGACATAACGCCTATGCTCGCAATGGGCTTTAGCCCCTGAGGAACTGCCTTTAGCAATGCCGCATGAGCAGGGAATCCGTCTGCGAACCCCCGGTTTTCGTCAGGGCACGGCTTCAGCCGTGCCGTAACGCCAGCCACATCCGAGCGGCTTTAGCCGCTGAGGGCGCGCTTGTTAATTCTTTTCTTCAGGAGGTGGGGCTTTAGCCCCTGAAGACTCCTCGTTCTCGCCCTCGCAACACTTCACTCCGGCGCGGCAATCCCCAACGACTTCATCTTCCGGTACAAGTGCGACCGCTCCAGCCCCAACGCCGACGCCGTTTGCGTCATGTTCCACCGGTGTTCCTGCAATTTCCGCAAAATGAACTCCCGCTCGTACGCGCTGCGCGCCTCGTGCAGCGTCGCATACGGATGCTGCGGACTCTCCGCCACTCCCCGGAACAATTCCGGCGGCAAGTGGTGCGGTTCGATGCGCGCTTGTGGGCACACGATCACCAATCGTTCCACCAGGTTCTTCAACTCCCGCACATTCCCGGGCCACGGGTACCGCAACAGAATTTCCAGCGCCCCTTCGCTCAGTTCCCGCGTCTTCTTCCCATACTCCGCGCTGAACTCATTCAGAAAAAATCGCGCGATCACCGGAATATCTTCCTTGCGGTCGCGCAACGGTGGCACGTGGAAGGGAATCACGTTCAGCCGGTAAAACAGGTCCTGCCGGAACGCGCCGCGCGCGATCTCCTGCTCCAGATTCTTGTTGGTCGCCGCGATCACCCGAACATCCACACTTAACGTCTGATTGGACCCGATAGGCTCGATGCGCTGCTCCTCCAGTACCCGCATCACTTTCGATTGCGTCCGCAGGCTCATGTCCCCAACTTCATCCAGAAACAACGTCCCGCCGTCGGCCTTCTGGAACTTCCCGATTTTGTCTTCCGTAGCCCCGCCGAAGCTGCCCTTCGCGTGACCAAACATCTCCGACTCGATCAGTTCTTCCGGAATCGCCGCGCAACTCACTTCCACGAACGGCCCTTTGTTTCGTTGGCTGTTGGCGTGCAACGCCCGCGCCACCAATTCCTTGCCCGTGCCGCTTTCCCCATAAATCAGCACACGCCCGTTGGTTGGCGCAGTAACCGCAATTTGTTGCCGCAGTGCTTTCATCGGTACGCTTTCCCCGATCACCTGATAGCGGTGCACCATCTCGCTGCGCAGCGTCTGATTTTCGTCTTGCAGCCGCCGCTGTTGCACCGCATTGCGCACCAAAACCGTGATCTTTTCCAGCGATAACGGCTTCTCGATAAAGTCGAAGGCGCCCAGCTTCGTGGCCCGCACTGCCGTTTCGATGCTCCCGTGTCCCGAAATCATGATGACCGCCGGCGGCTGCGGAAAATCCTGGATGCGCGTCAGCGTTTCCAGGCCATCGATCCCCGGCAGCCAAATATCCAGCAGCACCACCTGAAATTCATTTTTGGCCACCAGCGAAAGCGCTTCTTCCCCGGAAGCCACCGTATCGACAGAGTAGCGTTCGTCCCTCAGGATGGACGCAAGCGACTCGCGGATCCCTTCTTCGTCATCCACGATCAGCACTTTGGGGTGTATGGTCATCGATCGCTGTCCGCTCCTAGCCGTTCCGTCCCGGCGGTGGCGGACAGTTCCGCTACGGGCAATTCGATTAAGAAACGCGAGCCCACCGGGCGGTTATCTTCCACCCGCAAAGAGCCGCCATGCTCGGCGATGATTCGCGCCGCTATCGCCAAGCCTAAGCCCGTGCCACGGTCCTTGGTGGAAAAGTGCGGCAAAAACAGACGGTCCTTGTCCTCCGGCGATATGCCGTGGCCGGTATCGGCCACCGCTATCTCAATCGTATCGGATTCTCCTCGCAAATGTGTGGCGATGAAAATTTCTCGCACGGTCGCGTCCTCCAACGCTTCCGCGGCATTATCGATCAAATTAATGATCACGCTGCGCAGCAGTTGGCTATCCGCGCGAATCGCCGGCAAGTTCGGCTCCAGCGCGGTCTTCAGCTGAATCCCATCCAGCCGCCCAGAGAAAACTTCGATGGCTTCGCGCACCGTGGTATTCGTATCCGTAGCTTGCAGCTTCGCGGTAGGGAAGCGCACGAACTGCGAAAACTCATTCACCAGCGCCGAAAGTGTCCCCACTTCCCGCACAATCAGCCGCGAGCAATCTTGCGCGATCTGCGTCAACTCCGGATCCGGCGAGGCCGTCGCGCCCTCCGCACGCCGTTCCAAGTGATGCAGCATGCGCTGCGCAGACAACTGGATCGGCGTCAGCGGATTCTTGATTTCGTGCGCTATCCGCCGCGCTACTTCCTGCCACGCCGCGGACTTCTGCGCCCGTAGCACTTCCGTCAGGTCATCGAACACCAGCACGAAACCGGTATTCGCCCGCCGCGGTCCCAGCGAGCTCGCCGTTACCGCCACATGCAATACTCGATCGTTCACCACCACTTCGATTTCCCGCGTCACCACTCCCATTCGCAATGCCCGCTTCGTCATTTGCTGCAGCACCCGCTGCGCTTCCCCGCCTACCAGATCCTCCAGTGAATGCACCTGCCGCGATCCGCTCGCAAACATGTCTTCCAGGGCTTTGTTCGTCCGCAGCACCGTGCCCGCCGGATCCAGATAGATCACCCCTGCTGGGATGTTCTCCAAAACCGTTTCCATCAACTGCCGCCGCCGTTCCAGTTCTTGCACCGCTTGCTGCAGGTTGCGGGTGAATTCGTCGATTTGCGCCCGGCTGTCCCGCAATTGCGTGGTCATCGAGTTGAACGAGCGCACCAGCAGGCCCAGTTCGTCCTGCACTTGTTCCGGCACTTGGTAGTCGAAATTCCCGGCGGACACTTCGCGCGTGCCCTCCGCCAGCGCTTGGATCGGCACGGTCACCTGCTTCGCCAGGAACAGCGCCACCCACGTCACCGCCGATAGCACCACAATCGTGAAGCAAAACAGGATCAACAGCATCTGCCGCTTCAAGGCCCTCAGGTTCTGCTTCAGCCTTTCGTACTGTTGCGTCTGCTCCCGGATGGTCGCCCAATGCTTCATGAAATTCGGACTGGTGCGGAAGCCCACGATCAGCACGCTTTTGGGATGCTCCTTCAGCTCGATCGGCACGGAAGCCCCGAAATAGCTGACGTCTTTCGCCAGCCAGATTTGGATCCCGCTCGGCAATGTGCTCTGTAGCGCGCCTTGTGCGCCGCTGATCGTGCACAGCTGTTGCGCGCGGTCTTCCACCTGGTCCTCGCAGATCACCCCGCCTTTCAGGAATTTCCCGTCGCGGTCATAAATCCACGCGGCATCTAATCCCTCGCTCAGCGCGTGCTGCAGAAACGTGTCCGACGGTTCCTCCGCATATTGCGCCGCCTGATACCCCAACATGTGCAGTCTCGGCAGCGTCCCCCGGCCCAGGTCGTTAAATAGTTTTTGCGTTTCTTCCGACGCGATTTCCAGCGGACGCGGGAACCATCGGCCCAGCGTGCGATTCAGCAAGGAATAGCTCACGAAGAACATGAAAATGACTGGAAGTAGCGACACCGCCATCGCCCCCAGCACCATCTTGGTCTTGAAACGCGCCCCCAACTGCGCTTTGCTGCTCTCTATCCGTAGCCGCACGAAGCTGCGTATCAGAATCAGGCTGAACACCAGCAGCACCGCGATGATGAAGCTCGACACCGCGTACAGCCCCATGATCTCCGGCCAGGACCTCGGCTCGATCGGCACATCCAGCGATCCCAGGGTGAACACCGCCGCCAGTAGCAGTGTCACCACCACCCCGCCGATCACCAGCCGTGTGCGGTCTCGCGAACTAGCCGGGCTCATCCACGCACCTCCTCGGACCGCGGCAGGAACGGCCGCAGCGCGCAATCCTCGCAGCGCGCTGCGCTCTTCCGGCAGAAGTGCTTGCCGGTATGCACGATCAGCGCGTGATACTCATTGAACATCGCCACGCTCGCCGGCAGGCTCCGCTCGAAAAGTTCCCGGATCTCGTCGTAGGATTGCTTCCCGTCAGCCAACTGATGCCGTTCCAGAATCCGTCTCGTATACGCGTCCACCACGAACACCGCATGTTTCCCCGCATACAGCAAAATCGAATCCGCCGTTTCCGGTCCAATCCCCCGAACGCCAAGCAGTTGTTCCCGCAATTCCCGCGTAGGCACCGCGAACAGTTTGTCCAGTGAGCCCCCGTACTCTTTGCGCAGAAATTGCACGAACGCTTTCAGCTTTCTCGCTTTTTGATTGAAGTAACCAGACGAACGGATCAGCCGAGCCAGCCGAGTCGTCGAAACCCGTTCCAAAGCCGATGCCGACAATAGCTTTTCGCGCCGCAGCGCCGTGATGGCGCGCTCCACGTTAGACCAACTCGTGCTCTGCGTCAGAATCGCTCCCACGATCACTTCGAATCGCGTCCGTCCCGGCCACCAATGCTGCGGCCCATAAGCCCGATACAGCGCATCATAATATAGACCCAGTTCCGGCAGCGCCCTGCCCTCAACGGCAGTTTTGGACCTCCTCAGTGGCTGCGAAGATCGCCTCCGCAAGCGAGCCCCATTCGGCAGAATGCCCGTAGCACACATCTCTTTCGCAAGATAACGACGCAAACAAGCCAAGTCAAGAAACAGCCACCCTCCAAGCTCTCCAGTGGCACAGGCACTCTTGCCTGTGCGAACCCCACGTCGGGACTCTGACCTTGAGTCTAGGCGTTCTCCACGGCTGGCTCTTGGGGTTTCTCCAGTGGCACAGGCACTCTTGCCTGTGCGAACCCCACGTCCGAAGTCTGGAGTCTAGGCGTTCTCCGCGGCTGGCTCTTGGGGTTTCTCCAGTGGCACAGGCACTCTTGCCTGTGCGAACACCACGTCCGGACTCTGACCCTGAGTGGCTCTGTTGACATCCTCAGGAAAAGGTGACGATGCCTCAGGCGGTACAAGTTGAAACTCAGGCCGAGCAGCAGGGCTTGGCGCACTTGCATGGGCAGGCTGCGGCCTGGGGCCCTTGCCGAGAGCTTGCGTTTGACCGA